>CAZNCQ010000578.1:0-2607 GCA_964571275.1 uncultured Myxococcales bacterium | reverse complement strand
TGAGCTCGGTCTTGCCCGGGTCGAACAGGATCTGATCGCCGAGGCGCACGATCATCCGGTTCTCGCGCAGCTCGACCTGCAACTTGCCCGCGTCGGTCAGCTGCTTGAACTGCGACACCAGCTTGCGGAACTGCGACGCGCGCGCCTCGGCCTGCGCCTGCGCCTTGCGCAGCTCCTCCATGCGCTTCTTCGCGGTCTCGAGCTCGCCACCCAGGTTGCCGCGCTCGGTTTCGAGGCGCGACACGTCCTGTCCCAGCGCCTCGAGCTTCTTCGTGAGCACGTCGATCTTCTGATCGCGCGCGCCGACGTCCTTCTTGTGTTGCGCCTTCTCGGCGGCATCGGCGGCCTGCGCCTCGGCCAGCTTCTGCTTCTGCTGATCGCGGTCCTTGACGGCGGCGTCATAGACCTGCTGGTCGACTCCACAACCGGCCGTCATGACCAGGGGCACCGACACAAGGGTCGCGCCCAGCGCGCTCCCGGCGAACGCGCCCACGAGCCTGCTTCGCATCTTCATCTGGCTCCTCCTTTGTTTCGCGGTGTGGCTCTTGCCGCTCCGAATTCGCGCTCGACGATCGCGTCCAGCTCGCCGACCGCGATCGCTCCCGCCGCTCCCTCGAAGTCCCAGCCGACGTTGGCGGCCAGGCGCGCGCGCACGGCCGCCTTCCCGTGGCCCAGGCGGTGGAGCAGAGCGGCGCGCTCGACGAGCTCGCCTCGATACATCGCCTCGCGCTTCGCGGGCAAGGTCTTGGCGTAAGAAGCGTTGCGCTTCGGCAGCATCCAGTCGAACGACATCAGGTCCTCCCCCGCGGCAGCCATGCGGGCGCCACTCTAACGCGAAGCGCGGCTTAAATCTCTTTCAACGCTCACTTCGCTCGCTCTGCAACGCTTGCTTCGCCGCTCGCCATAGCTGGTCCTGCTCTTCCGCCGATGCGTCGGAGACGGCGCGGCCCTGCGCCCGCAGAGCTTCCTCGATATGCGCGAAACGGTCGGCGAAGCGATCGGTCGAGCCCCGCAGGGCGCTCTCCGGGTCAAGGCCGAGCTTGCGCGCGAGGTTGGCCACCGCGAGCAAGACGTCGCCGAGCTCTTTCTGCATCTCGGCGCGATCGCCCGCGCTGACCGCGGCGTCGAGCTCGGCCAGCTCCTCGTCGATCTTGGCGCGCGGACCCGTGGCGTCGGGCCAGTCGAACCCGACCGCGCCGGCTTTTTCTCCGGCACGGGTCGCGCGCACCAGCGCGGGCGCGCTCTTGGGGATGCCGTCGAGCGCGCCGCGCTTGCCCTTCTCTGCCTTCTCCTCGGCCTTGATCTTGGCCCAGTTCGCCATCACGGCGTCGGCGTCGCGCGCGACCACCGGGTCGGAGCCGGCAGCCGGCGGAAAGACGTGCGGGTGACGGCGCACCAGCTTGGTGACGATGCCGCGCGCGACGTCGTCGATGCCGAACTTGCCCTCGGCGAAGCGCAGCTCCGACTGGAAAACGATCTGCAGTAGAAGGTCGCCCAGCTCTTCGCGGTGGTCATCGACCTGCCCGGCGGCCAGCGCGTCGACGACTTCGTACGTCTCCTCGATGAGATAGGGAACCAGCGTCTCCAGGGTTTGCTCGCGATCCCAGGGACAGCCGCCCGGTGCCAGCAGGCGCTGCATCAGGCCGACGAGGCGGCTCACCTCGGCGCCGGTCTGCTGACCGGGCAGCGGTGTCAGGTCGGGCAGCGGGACGTCGGTGGCGGGTGGTTTCACGGGCGGAGTCTACACATTGAATACCGGGGCCACGCGTGCTAATTCCAGGTTGTTGAACGAGCGCGGCAGCATCGCAGGACGTGTGGCCGAAAGACCGGCTTCGAAACGCCCGAGCGAGACGGTCACGGCGCGGTTAAGCCTCGATGAGAACGACGTGGCGCTCGCGCTCTACGGCGAGCGGAACGGGAATCTCAAGATCATCGAGCGCGAGACCGGCGTCGAGCTGCACGCGCGTGGCAACGAGCTGACCGTGATCGGCGCCGGCGACTCGGTGGCGATGACGCGCAGGCTGGTCGAGGAGCTGTACGCGATGGTCCGCGGCGGCACGCCCATCAGCCCCGAGGACATCGGGCGCGCGGCGCTGGCGTTGCGCGCGGACGCGGGCGTCGACCTGCGCGACGTCTTCTCCGACACGATCCTGATCGCGGGGCGCGCGCGGCCGATCGCGCCCAAGGGCCTGGCGCAGAAGCGCTACGTCGACGCCATCCGCGCGCACGACATCGTGTTCGGCATCGGCCCGGCCGGCACCGGCAAGACCTACCTCGCGATGGCGCTCGCCGTGCGCGCGCTGATGGACAAGCAGGTGAAGCGAATCGTGCTCACCCGACCAGCGGTCGAGGCGGGCGAGCGCCTCGGCTTTCTGCCCGGCAGCATGGAAGAGAAGGTATCTCCCTACCTGCGCCCACTTTACGACGCGCTTCACGACATGATGGACTTCGAAAAGGCCGACCAGCTCCTGGCGCGCGGCCTGATCGAGGTGGCGCCGATCGCGTTCATGCGCGGCCGCACGCTCAACGACGCGTTCGTGATCCTCGACGAGGCGCAGAACACCACCGGCGAGCAGATGAAGATGTTCCTCACCCGTCTCGGCTTCG
>CAZNCQ010000577.1:0-2619 GCA_964571275.1 uncultured Myxococcales bacterium | reverse complement strand
AAGCCGTTCCTGATGCCGGTGGAGGACGTGTTCACGATCTCCGGCCGCGGCACGGTGGTGACCGGGCGCGTGGAGCGCGGGATCGTCAAGGTGGGCGAGGAGATCGAGATCGTCGGTTTCCGCGACACGACGAAGACGGTCGTCACCGGCGTCGAGATGTTCCGCAAGCTGCTGGACGAGGGCCGCGCGGGCGACAACATCGGCGCGCTGCTGCGTGGGACCAAGCGCGAGGAGATCGAGCGCGGTCAGGTGTTGTGCAAGCCGGGTTCGATCAAGCCGCACAAGAACTTCAAGGGCGAGATCTACATCCTGAAGAAAGAGGAGGGTGGCCGCCACACGCCGTTCTTCAAGGGGTACCGGCCGCAGTTCTACTTCCGCACGACGGACGTGACGGGGTTGGTCACGCTGCCCGAGGGCGTGGAGATGGTCATGCCGGGCGACAACATCAACCTGGACATCGAGCTCATCACGCCGATCGCGTGCGAGGAAGGGCTGCGCTTCGCGATCCGCGAGGGCGGCAAGACCGTCGGCGCCGGCGTCGTCACCAAGATCCTCGAAGACAAAGAACCCGCAAAGGCGAAGTAGGAGTCACCCGTGGCAGCTACACGCGTCATCATCACTCTGGAGTGCACCGGTTGTCGCGAGCGCAATTACTCGACGACCAAGAACAAGCGCGCCAATGCGGAGAAGCTCGCGCTGTCGAAGTTCTGCTCGCGCTGCCGCAAGCACACGAACCACAAGGAAACGAAGTAAGGAAATCCGCCGTGAACGCTGGCGTCACCCTCTTTGCAGTATCTAGGGCAGTAGCTCTAATGGTAGAGCAGCGGACTCCAAATCCGCGGGTTGGGGGTTCGAGTCCCTCCTGCCCTGCAGATCTCCTGCGCGTCGCGCGGGCGATCGGGGGCGACGCGAGCTTGGCTGCCCTCGTCGGTGGAGGCGCGTGAGTCATGGGCCCGAATAAGTTCGTACATCTGACGTTCGCGCTCGGTGCCATCTTGGCGGCGTTCCTGTTGTCGCGCACCGGCGATTGGGTGTGGAGCTTCTTTGCCAAGCCCAACGAGCTGGCGATCAACGTATTTGCCATCATCGTCGCGGGCGTTGCCGGCGTGGCCACCTACCGTAACGAACGGGTCTTCTCGTCGGTTGTCGACGTCACGCGGGAGCTGGAGAAGGTCAGCTGGCCCACGCGCAAGGAAACCTCGGCGGCGACCGTCGTCGTCCTGGTCACCGTCATCATCTCGGCCGTCATCCTGAGCAGCTTCGACGCGCTGTGGGCCTTCTTCACCAACTGGTTTTTGCGCTGAACACGGAGCGGACATATTCGATGGCGATGAAGTGGTATGTGGTCCACACCTATTCTGGACACGAAAACAAAGCCAAACTCTCGCTGCAGGACCGCGTTCGCCAAGCGGCCCTTCAGCCGAAGTTCGGCGACGTTCTGATTCCAACAGACACCGTGGTCGAGCTGGTGAAGGGACAGAAGCGTTCGACGACCCGCAAGTTCTTCCCCGGCTACATCTTCGTCCAGATGGATCTGGACCAGGAGACGTTCCACCTGGTGAAGAACACGCCCAAGATCACGGGATTCCTCGGCGGCACCAACCCGCAGCCGGTGAAAGAGACCGAGATCCAGAACATCAACGTGGCCATGACCGAGGGGGCGTCCCGCCCGAAGCCGCGCGTGTCCTTCGAAGAGGGGGAGACGGTGCGCGTCGTCGACGGGCCCTTCGCGAACTTCACCGGCGTGGTCGTCGAGCTGAAAGCCGAGAAGCAAAAGGTTCGCGTCAACGTTTCGATCTTCGGCCGGGCCACCCCGGTCGAGCTCGACTTCGCGCAGGTCGAGAAGGCCTGAGCCGCCGCCGCACAAGAGCCGTATCCGAAGGAAAGCAAGGACTAGAGCGAAATGAAGAAAGTCACCGGGTTCATCAAGCTGCAGGTTCCCGCCGGGAAGGCCAACCCGTCGCCGCCGATCGGTCCGGCGCTGGGTCAGCACGGCGTCAACATCATGGAGTTCTGCAAGCAGTTCAACGCTCGCACGCAGGCTCAGGCGAAGGACGACGTCACCATCCCGGTCGAGATCACCGTCTTCTCCGACCGTTCGTTCACGTTCATCACCAAGACGCCGCCGGCGCCGATCCTGATCAAGAAGGCGGCGGGCCTGGCGACGCAGAAGAAGCCGGGCTCAGGATCGAAAGAGCCCAACAAGGTCAAGGTGGGGAAGATCTCTCAGAAGCAGCTGAAAGACATCGCCACCCTGAAGATGCCGGACCTCAACACCACCAACCTGGAAGCGGCGATGCGCACGATCGCGGGCACGGCCCGCTCGATGGGCATCGACGTCGAGACCTAGCAAGACCGGCGAATCCCTATTCCGGGGTCGGGTGGAAGAACGCCTCGCGCGTTCGATGGAAGGAAGAGAGAACATGGCCGTAGGAAAGAAATTCAAGAACGCGTCGGCGAAGATCGACCGTACCAAGCGCTATTTGCTGGAGGACGCCTGCAAGCTCCTGCCGGAGACCAAGATCGCCAAGTTCGACGAGAGCGTCGACATCGCGGTGCGTCTCGGCGTCGACCCCAAGCACGCCGACCAGATGGTCCGCGGCGCGGTCGTGCTGCCGC
>CAZNCQ010000576.1:0-2648 GCA_964571275.1 uncultured Myxococcales bacterium | reverse complement strand
TGAAGTTTCCTGACCCGCGAATGACCCCCGAGGTCATCAGGATGCTCGAGGACGCGCACAGGATCATCCGCGAGGAACTCGATCGTTACGGGTTGCGGGCGCGGCGCGCCGACGAGAGAACCTTCGCGCCGAGCCGACAGGTCTGGGACAACCTCTGCATCTACATGCTCGGCTGCAAGTACGGGCTCGCTTTGCTTGAGGACCGCAGCGGCGAGGAACTCAACCCGAATCTCACCCTCGAATTCGGATTCATGCGTGCCCTTGGACGCGACGCCATCCTCATCAAGGACCGCGCGTTCAAGCACATCAGAGCCGATATCGTGGGCACGATCCCGAAGGACTTCTCGATCAGCCACGAATTCATCGTCGACGAGCAATCGCTCAGAGAAGCCGTCGGACACTGGATGATCGACCTCGGCCGACCCGCTTTACGCCCGCCGGCCCCTTTGTCGCCTCGTGCTCCGGCGCCGACCCCTGTTCCTCCGCCAGCTGCTGGCCCGGGGCCCAACGTGAACGCGACCCCGCGGTCAAGCCGCTCACCTTTACGCTGAATCCCAGCATACGAGGCGTGCGTACCGAGCCCAGTGATGAGTAGTGATCCGAGACCCCCGGCCAGAACCGTCAACGCTCGCCGCTTCTGCGCGCCCGCGACGGCCTCAGGCTTTGCGTAGCTCTGCACCGTGGTGCTGATGTGCTCGGCGCTGTCCCCTCCCGGGTTGATTTGCGAGCGTCACCTGGCACGAATCGTGTCCGCACAAGCGGACAAACGGGCCCAGCCAATCGGTTGATTCCTCTTCGCCGGCCGTCCGAGATCGGGACGCTGGCCGTCCGGACGGACGCGATCTTCACGCGCAGACGTCGACGAACAACCTGGGAGAGGTGCTCGAGCCGTTGCAGCGGACGGGGCTTGCGCCCCGCCGTTGAACGGCGGATCGTTGGGCGGACAAGCATGCGGTGGTTTTTGTCGTTTGTTGGAGCGGCCGTGATGGTCTGTGGCGTCGGCTGCAGTTCCCCGAAGTACATCGAGGATCTCAGGACGCCGGCCCTTCTGTGGACTCAAGGCACGGGGCTTTGCAGCAAGATCCTCGCGGTCGACGGCGATCGCACTGTATGGACCAACCAGGGTTGCGAAGACGGTCGGCCGAAGCTCAGTGAGGTCCGGACGGCGACCGAAGCGCAAACCGATGACGTTTGGGCAAAGTTCGGCGCGTTACCTTTCGACCAGGCGGCAACTCTGGAGATGTGCGCTGGCCGGCTGCTGCACAGCTTCGGTAGTCGAGACTCTCAGTCACCCCGGGAGGCATCGGCATGCGGTGGTACCCAGTATGATGACATCTCAAGTTTGCCGGACGCGTTTCTACCGCTGGCTGAGGCCCTCCGCGGTCTCGAGTAGAAAGGTGGGTGCCGTCCAACGCGGAATAGCAGCGGACCGGGCTCCGCCCGGCCGGTGAATTCCAGTATCGTTAGCAGACCGGAGTGCCGGAATGAGAACCGTGGAGGAATTGACCGCCGCTCTCGCTTTGGCGCCTTTCGTGTACCGCGACGCCAGACGCCGCGGTCCCGCTGATCCGACATCCTTCACTGATTTGGAATCACGCTTTCAAGTCAAACTCCCTTTCGATGTTCGCGCCTTCTATTCCAGTATGGACGGGACCGACCTGCTCGATGCCGAGCACGGGCTGATAACACTTTGGCCACTGGATCGCTGGACTCGCCTCGACCAAGAAGCCCCGCAGCACGCCACGGATGCCCCCGCCGGTGCCATCGTCCTCGCGGATTATTCGCTCTGGTGTTGGGCGTATGCGGCCGAATTCGAACCTGGGAGTGAGCGGACGATCGTGCACATTGTCGGAGGCGCTGGCAGCGTCCCAATCGCGGAGACCTTCACAGAATTCCTTGCGTTAGTGGTGACAAACAGTCCGCGCCTCTTTGGGGAGGCTGGCTAACCGATGGCTAACCCGTTGCAGCCGGGCGGGCGCGTCGGTCGGCGCTACGCGCCTCCTTCTCGCGCCCGCCGCTGAACGGCAGTATCGTTGGGTGGACGGCGCCAGCATGGAGAAGGACGAAAGACTCTTGGTGGCCGTGGCAAGTCTCCATCGTCGGTTCGGGGATGCGATCGAGGTCGTCGACCACTGGGACGCTGACCTTCTGGCGGTCGGTGTGTCTCGTCGGGGCGAAGGGACGCGCCTGGTGTACGTGAGCGTGGTTCCCGATCAATACGGACGCTTCGACGTCGCGCTGGAGTTGCCGCAGCGGCCGAGTTCGTCCCTGCCGTTCGAGGATGGAGGGTGGCGCCGTGGCCTCGTCCTGTCGGAGGTAGCTGATGTCGTGGCACTGCAGCTCGGACTTGCGTAGAGCCGGGTCGCTGCCCAACCCGCCGTTGCAGACGGACGGAACAGGCGCAAATGAACGATAAGCTCATCATGTTCCGCGGTCATCGAGTAAGCGCCGACTGCAGATCCTGGGCTGCGACTGCCATTGGCCAGACGACCCTTCGTAGTGCCCGTGGGGTCCAACCACCTACATCGGCAAAACAAAGGTGGTGGAGAATCGATAGGAAGCTGGCTAACATGCTGTTGAAACTCTCTGTCGGCCGCGGACGGTCGCCGCAGCTTAACGGCAAGGCGTTGGACGGACAATGAACTCGC
>CAZNCQ010000575.1:0-2658 GCA_964571275.1 uncultured Myxococcales bacterium | reverse complement strand
GAATCACCGAGTGCGGACAGATGAGCCCGCAGTTGCCGCACTGGATGCAGATCTCCGGATCCCAGTCGGCGACGAAGTCCGAGATGTTGCGCTTCTCCCATTTCGAGGTCCCGCTGGGATAGGTTCCGTCGATCGGAAGCGCGCTGACCGGGAGGTCGTCTCCGCGCCCGGCCATCATCGTCGCCGTGACCTCCTTGACGAACGCGGGGGCCCGGTCTGACACGATCGGCAGCCGGCGGCGCGCGCTGTCCGCCTGGCCCGCCTCCGGGAGCTGGATGCGGGACAGCTGCGCCAGGGTCTGATCGACGGCCTCGTAGTTCTTGCGGACGACGTCCTCGCCCTTCGCCCCGTAGGTCTTCTTGATGGACGCCTTGATGCGGGCGATGGCGACGTCCCGGGGCAGCACGCCGGAGATGCCAAAGAAGCAGGTCTGCATGACCGTGTTGGTACGCCCCTCCATGCCGACCTCGCGCGCCACCTTCTTCGCGTCGATGCTCCAGACCGCGATCTTCTTGTCGAGGATCTGCTGCTGCACCTCGCGCGGGAAGCGGCCCCAGATCTCGTCGGGGCCGTACTCGGCGTCGAGCAGCAGCGTTGCCCCGGGCGCCGCGTGTCGCAGGACATCCAGCCGATCGAGGAAGCCGAACTGGTGGCAGCCGATGAAGTTGGCGGCCTGGATCAGATACGCCGAGCGGATGGGCTCGGGCCCGAAGCGCAGGTGCGAAATGGTCTGCGACCCCGACTTCTTCGAGTCGTAGACGAAGTAGCCCTGGACGTAGAACGCCGGATCTTCTCCGATGATCTTGATGCTGTTCTTGTTGGCGCCGACGGTGCCGTCCGCCCCCAGGCCGAAGAACATCGCCCGCACCACGCGGTCGGATTCGGTGACGAACGTCGGATCGTGAGAAAGGCTGGTGTGCGCGACGTCGTCATGAATCCCCACGGTGAAGTGATTCCGCGGCGAGGGCTTGCCAAGCTCGTCCAGCACCGCCTTCACCATGGCCGGGGTGAACTCTTTCGAGCCGAGGCCGTAGCGCCCCCCGATGAGGCGTGGCAGCCGCTCGAGGCGGCCCGCGGTGCAGGCCTCGACCAGGGCGGTGGTGACGTCGACGTACAGGGGCTCGCCGACGGCGCCCGCCTCCTTGGTGCGATCGAGCACGGCGATGGATTTCACGCTGGCGGGCAAGACCGCCAGCAGGTGCTCCGCGGAGAACGGGCGGTAAAGGCGCACCTGCAGCACGCCGACGTGCTCGCCGTTGCGGTTGAGGTGGTCGACGGTTTCGCGCGCCGTCTCGACCCCCGAGCCCATGAGCAGCACCACGCGGTCGGCCTGCGGATCGCCGTGATATTCGAACGGCAAGTAGACCCGGCCGCTGATGGTGGCGAAGCGGTCCATCGCCGCGGCGACGATGCCGGGGGCGCGCGCGTAGAACGGATTCACCGTCTCGCGCGACTGGAAGTAAACATCCGGGTTCTGCGCCGTGCCGCGGATGAAGGGATGATCGGGGCTCAGCGCGCGCTGGCGATGCGCCAGCACGAGGTCGTCGTTGATCAGGGCGCGCAGGTCGTCGTCCGAGAGCAACGACACCTTGCTGACCTCGTGCGAGGTGCGGAAGCCGTCGAAGAAGTGCATGAACGGCAGGCGCGCCGCCAGCGTGGCCGCGTGGGCGATCGCGGCCAGGTCGTGCGCCTCCTGCACCGAGCTCGACGCCAGCATCGCGAAGCCCGTCGAACGCGCCGCCATGACGTCGGAGTGATCGCCGAAGATGCTGAGCCCCTGGGTCGCCAGCGCGCGCGCCGCCACGTGAAAGACCGTGGGTGTGAGCTCGCCCGCGATCTTGTACATGTTGGGGATCATCAGCAGGAGACCCTGCGACGCCGTGAAGGTCGTGGTCAGCGCGCCGGCCTGCAAGGACCCGTGCAGCGCCCCCGCGGCCCCGGCCTCGCTCTGCATCTCCATCACCTCGGGCAGCGTGCCCCAGATGTTGGTGCGGGCCTCGGCCGACCACTGGTCCGCCAGCTCGGCCATCGTCGACGACGGCGTGATCGGATAGATCGCGCACACCTCGCTGAGCCGATAGGCCACCGACGCGGCCGCCTCGTTGCCGTCGATCGTCGTCACCTTTGCTGGCCTCATCGTCGCTCGCTTTCGTCCTGCACTTCGCACCCCCACGCGCCCCGCTCGTTCATGCAGAGCTACGGCTCCGGCGTCATCTCGATGGCGTGACTCGGGCACTGTTGAAAGCACACCGCGCATCCCGTGCACCGGGCCAGGTCGATGCGGTAGCGCAAGCCTTTGCCGAGCTTGACGATCGCGTCGTCGGGACAGGCGCCAAAGCAGCCGTCGCACTCGAAGCAATTGCCGCACGACAGACAGCGCTTGGCCTCGAACACGGCGGCCGATTCGGACAGCCCACCCACCACCTCGTCGAAGCTCGACACCCGGCGCGCGTGCTCGAGCTGGCCCTGAGGCCGCTGGGCGGCGTCGGAGAAGAACCAGACATGCAGCTTGTCGAAGGTGGCGATCGGCTTCTTCTCGGCCGAAGTCCCCGGCGCGCCACGCAGGTGGGCGTCGATCATTCGCGCCACCTTCTTGCCGTGGCCCACCGCCACCGTGACGGTTCGCTCGGACGGCACCATGTCGCCGCCGGCGAAGAT
>CAZNCQ010000574.1:0-2668 GCA_964571275.1 uncultured Myxococcales bacterium | reverse complement strand
AGGAGGCTCACTAAACTCGAACCAACGTTGTCTCATTGTCGTTGACAGGTTCCGGACCTCGTGTCGCCTCTCTGTTCGAGGGATCGATCTTCAGCGCGGCCTCGTAGTGCTGTCGCGCCTCGGGATACCGAGTGAGCAGGCAGTAGGTGGCGGCCAAAACGAGGTGGGCACCAAGAGGATCGCCGCCCGCTCGCAACGCTTGCTTGCCGAGATCGACGGCATCATCTTCGCCCGCCTCCATGACGTTGTTCGCCGCGATCCGCGAAAAGAACTCGGCGACCCGGCTGTTCGGCTCGCGCTCGGACCGTGCCGTGCAGAAAGAGTTCCTCTTGTCGTGACCGCGCTCCTGGTCCTCCGTCCAATCCGATCACGCTCGGCTTCGGCGGAGAGGAAGAGGATCGAGACATGTCATTGATGAACCTCAACCACCGACTGTACGATCCCCGGACGGGGCGGTTCATTTCTCCCGACCCTTTGCTCTTCGATGTCAACTGGGGGCAGTCGTACAATCGTTATGCCTATGCTCTGAACAATCCGATGGCGTTCGTTGATCCAAGTGGGCTTCAGGCTCAGGATGACGGTCCTCCCGATCCCGGGTGCGGTGACTGCGGTGAGAGCCCCCCTGAGCAGGTGCAGGGCGCGACGTTGTTCCCACCGGAGTTCATATGGAGCCCGCCGCCTTCCAGCGAGGCCCTGGCGACACCCCCATCGGTAGATCCAATCCTGGAGGATCCACGAAGGCCTGGCTCCACTACCATAATCCAATCGGTAGACCGCGAGGACCCGCGAACGCCCGGCGCCGTTACAATGTTGGCGAATTTCTACAGTGAAGGGACGGGGCGGGGGCCCTCTGTCGGAAGCTCCGGAGACCGCGGCTCCAAGCCGGACCTTCCGCCGCTGCTTTCACCCTCTTCCGCTCGCGCTTTGGATAGTGCTTCCGACGAGAATAGTCTGGTGGATATGGCGTTGAGCTTCCTGCACAATGCAGGAGCGGCCCTGAGTCTCCCAATCCGCTTTATTCCCTTGCCCACATCCGAGTGGGTTCCGGTATCAAGGTATCGAGTACTGCCCGGGTTTTTTGATACATATTATTTCCACTCAGAGCGTCTGCACCTTCTGGATTCCTCACTAAGGGGATTGAATGTCCTCGGATATGTTACCCTTGCAACTGGAACGACCATGTCGTTTATCCAGCTGGGAGACGCCGCTTCCAAAGGTGATGGTGCTGGAGCGTTCAAAGCCGGCGCCACTACTGTAGTTGGCTTCGGGGCATTCCAGATGGGCGGTTGGCAAGGCTTGGCGGCTAGTGGTTTGTGGTTCGGTCTGAGCCATGCGCCAGGATTGGACAACGCCGTCAAGTTGAGTTACACGCATCCTGTGGAGAGTCGTTTAGTGCTCCAAATGCTGTTTCCCAGTTTTGCGTCGCTGTTCAGATGATCTCAAGATATCGCGACCTTGTTCTGACCCTGTACTTTACTCAGCTGCGGCGTTGGGGGCCCGGGGGTGGTGCGAGCTACACGACACCGATGTTGTTCTCCTTGACGGCTCTCATGAATCTGATGACAGCAAGCTTTCTCGTAGAAGGTGCGTCGGGGAAGCGCGCCTATATAGGTCGGTGGCCCGCCGTTGCGGTGGTCCTCATGGCACTCTTGACCATTCTTCATATTATCCTTCTTCGACATTGGTTGCGGGACGCCAACCGCCTTGTACTAGTGGAACCCAAGCCAAGGTCGGGGCTGCCGTTGACCATATTCATCGCGATCAGTTTCGGAATATTCATCTTGGTGGCGAGTCACACAAAACTCGTCAGATAGAGAGATATAACGAATCCGCGCCGAATAGCTGTGTGCGTTCGACGATGCCGCCAGGACGAAGATCTATATTGGTACCACTGATGGCCGCGGGAGGACGGTCCCCCTCGATGTGATTCGCACTGCCACGCTCATCCCGAACACCTCGTGCAAGGCGGCGCCCTCGGCGGCCACCCTCCTCGGTCCGCGGGCCACGGCGTGCTGAGCTACGCAACCCCTCCAACTACGCCGCTCGTGGACGGCTTACTGAGCATCGGCAACGAGATAGCCGGAGTAGTCGGCCAGCAGCTCCGTCGACGGCAGCGCTGTCGTGCCGTTTGGAATAGGCGAAGAGCACGTGCTTGTCGGGCGCGACGGTGACCCAGAAGTGACCCGTGCGACAGCGCTCCTTGGCGAGCACCAGGACGTAACCGTCCGACCGACGACGTCGTGACGGCAGCCCGGCTCCGGGTTACTCAGGTAGCGTGAGGCAGAGGCCGCCGTCAGCCCGACGGGCGCCACTTGTGGGGCAGCAATTCGTCGAGCGCGGCGGCGGGGTGAGTTCCGATGCGGCCGAGGACATCAGTCAGATACGCGATGGGCTCGACGCCGTTCGCTTCGCAAGTGGCGGTGAGGGAGTAGAGGCCGGCGATGTTGTCGCCTGCTTCCTCATGCCCGACAAACATGAAGTTTTTTCGCCCGAGAGCCACGACACGAAGCGCGGATTCGCTCCGGTTGTTGTCGGGCGGGATCCGGGCGTCGTCGAGAAAGCGGGTCAGCTCTTCCCAGCTATTGAGGGCGTACCTGACGGCGCTGGCCATGGGTAACCGTCCGACCGACGACGTCGTGACGGCAGCCCGGCTCCGGGTTACTCAGGT
>CAZNCQ010000573.1:0-2676 GCA_964571275.1 uncultured Myxococcales bacterium | reverse complement strand
CGGTCGTAGAGCTTGGCCAGCATGAACGGGCCGGTGCCGATCGGCAGCGCGCTCAACAAAAGCGCCGCGCTCGCCCACGGGCGCGGCAGATCGAAGACCTCGAAGACCAGCACGCCGGTGACCAGCGGCTGCGCGATCATCTTGAGCGCGACGATGGCCAGGATCACGCGCGCGCGCCGGTGCGCGCCCGCGCCCACCGGGCCGGCACCGCGGTTCTGCGCCAGAAAGAGGCCGATCGTCACCAGCGCGCAGGGGCTGGCCGCGCCGCCGAGCAAGCTGGTGAATCGCGTGAGCGGTGCCGGCCGCGGAACGTGCGCGATCGCGAACAGCGCGCCCAGCGCGGGCGCCACCAGCAGCGGATTGCGTGCCAGCGTCGCCGCCGCCTTGAGGATCGCGACGCCGGTCGCGCGGCCCGGTTGCAAGCCGATCTCGATCAGCGCCAGCGACAGGCCGAAGAGCAGGCAGGCGGTCAGGATCGTCGCGACGATCGCCGGCTGCAGCCCGGCGCGGCCGAACACGGCCAGGCAGAGCGGGATCCCCATGAACCCGGTGTTCGGGTACGACGCCGCGAGCGCTTCGATGCTGGCGTCGGGCAGCGGCGTGGCGCGCGGGCGCGACAGCACCACCCAGGGCACGAACGTCGCCAGCATCCCGATCGCGATCGCCAGGACGAACCCGGGGCGATTCAGCTCCGACCAGCGCGCCTCGGCCAGCGCCTGAAACAGCAGCGCCGGCAGCGCCAACCACACCACGAACAGGTTCAGGCTGTTGGTCGCCTCCGTGCCCAGCAGGCCGCGCCATCCGCACAGGTATCCAGCGAGGATCAGCGCGAACAGCGGCAGCACCGCTTCGGCGACCAGCTTCATCGTCGCTGGTCATACCGCGAATCAGCCCGCGCCGGACCGGGTCCGTTCTAGAGCTCGCGGATCTCGACGGACTTCACCTCGATCACCTTGTCGCGGTACTGCGGGGTCCCGTGTCGCTGAAAGCCGATCCCGCCACGCGCCGATCGCGCCGGCAGCGTCGCGCCGTCGAGGGCCACGACGCCGTTGATCCAGGTCCAGATCTGCTGGCCCTGGAGCTTGATCAACACGTCGTTCCACTCGTTCTCTCTCTGCAGCTTGCCCGGACCCTTCGCCGCGTCCCACACCGATCCGGTGGGATAGACCGGCTCGTCGTTGTTGATGTTCACCTCGTAGCCCGACTCCCACGGCCCCTGACCTCCGTCGGCGGCCGCCAGGCGGGTCGCCCGCGGCAGCGGGTCACGCAGGAAGATGCCGCTGTTCCCGCCCGGCGTGATGCGGTACCTCACGCGCAAGACGAAGTCGCCGTAGTCCTTGTCGGTGAAGAGCCAGCTCTCGCCGCCGCGGCGCCCGGCGGGATCCTGCCGTCCGACGAGCACGCCGTCCTCGACCACCCACTTCGAGTCCAGCACCTGCACCCAGCCGGCGGTGTCCTTGCCGTCGAAGAGCGGCGTGAACGGACCGGCGGCGACAGCGGCGGCGCTCGCTGACGCCGGCGCCGGTGCCGGGGCGCCGCCGGCGCTGACCGGCGCGCGCGGGCTGGTCGCGGCGCAGGCGCCACAAGAGACGGCCAGCAGAATCGAGATCGCGGCGAACGGCAGGCGGGGGGGTCTCATGACCAGGAAGCGGCGCCCCCGCGCCCAAACGGTTCACAAAACGGACGTTCAGCCGAAGGTGTCGCCGTTCCAGCCCCAGAGGTGACCTTCGACGTTCGCCATCTCCAGGTAGATGCGATCCGACGGCACGCCGAGCGCGGCGTGCAAGCGCGACGTCACATCGGCGCTGAGCGCGCGGCTGAGCGTCGGCGCGATCTCGCCGATGTTCTTGATCTCGACGAAGCAAGCGGGCGCGGGCGTGCCGGCGAACGTCATGCGCGGGCGCGGCACCAGCGAGGTCATGACGTAGCGCTCAGGCTTCCCGAAGCGCTTCGCCAGCAGCGACGACAGATCCTTGAGCAGAGCGTCGACCTTGTCGGCCGGCGGCAGATCGGCCGAGGTGAACACATTGATGAGCGGCATGACGTGCCGGCGATTCTACGGCTTGGGGCTCTCCGGCGCCGGCGATTTCGGGGCGTCGCCGCCCTTGGGCGGCAACGCCGGCGCGCCCGGTGCCGTCGCCGCATCCGGAGCGGGCGGCGCGCCCGCCGGCGCCTCGCCTTGGCTGACCAACCGGAATTCGATGCGGCGGTTCTTGTCCTGAACCCCCTTGCCCTTGCCGGTCACGAGCGGCCTGTCAGGCCCGTACCCGACAGTCGTGATGCGGCCGGCGTCGATGCCGTTACGGACCAGGTAGGCCTTGGCCGAGTCCGCGCGCTGCTGCGACAGCTTCATGTTGAAGTCGTGCTTGCCGTCGTCGGAGGTGTGGCCGGAGATCTCGATCTTCAGCGCCGGATAGTCCTTCAGCACCTTGACCGCCTGCTTGAGCGTCAGGAACGACGACGGGTTGATCACTGCCGAGCCCTTGCGGAACGTGATGCCCTTGATCACGCCCGTGAATTTGGCGACCGCGGCCGGCACTTCGTCGGGGCAGCCATCCTCGTCCTGATAGCCGTTCTTGGTCTCGGGCTCGTTGGGACATTTGTCGGTTACGTCGGGGATCCCGTCCTTGTCGTTGTCCGGATCCGGGCAGCCGTCGTCATCCTCGAAGCCGTCCT
>CAZNCQ010000572.1:0-2711 GCA_964571275.1 uncultured Myxococcales bacterium | reverse complement strand
CAGCCTCGGCTGCGGCGTCGGGATCGTGCCGCGCATCGTGATGGACAAGAGCCCGTTGCGCACCGAGGTGCGCGCGCTGGACGTCGAGCCACCGATCGGCGAGTTCCGCGTCGGGGTCTGCACGCAGCGCCGCAAGCTGCAATCGCCGCTGGTGCGCGCGTTCTGGGACGCGATGCCTGAGCGCTAGATCGACGTCGAGGCCAGGACGTCCGGCTTCGTGTGGGCCGGCGAATGACCGTACCGGCCGTACCAGGCGATGTACAGGTAGCACAGCACCGGGATCACGAAGCAGTGATGGATCCCGATGCGGTCGGCGAGCGCCCCCTGAATGACCGGGATCAGCGCGCCACCGACGATCGCCATGCACAAGATGCCCGAAGCCTGGCCGGTATGCTTGCCCAGGCCGTCGATCGCGATGGTGAAGATCGTCGGGAACATGATCGAGTTGAAGAGTCCGACCGCCAGGACCGCCCACATCGCGACGTGCCCGGTAGCCAGCATGGTGATCACGACCAGCGCCGCCGCGCCGAGGGCGTGCAACGCCAGCAACTTGCCCGGCTGAACAAAGCGCAACGTGACGGTACCGACGAACCGGCCGAACATCGCGAATCCCCAGTACCAGGCGACGAAGTGCGCGCCGTCGGCCTCGGCGAGCCCGCCGATGCTCGGCTCCTTGAAGTAGTTCACCAGGAAGCTGCCGATCGCGACCTCGGCGCCGACGTACACGAAGATGCCGACCGCCCCCAGCACCAGATGACGATAGCTCCACGCGCTCCGATGCTGTTCGGAGGCAGCGTGCGCGGCATCGTCAGCGCCGCCCGACGCGGCGTCGATCTTCGGCAGCTTGAAGAAGGCGATCGCGATGGCGAGCACGATCAACGCGATCGCCAATCCGACGTAGGGGGTCTGGACCGAGTTCGCCTCGGCCAGTCGATAAGCATCCGCGGCGGCCGGCGACAGCTGCTTGATCTCGGCCGGGCTCTTCACCACGGTCGAGAGGATGATCAGCGAGCCGAAGATCGGCGCGATGGTCGTACCCAGCGAATTCAGAGCCTGCGTCATCGTGAGCCGGCTCGAGGCGGTCTCCGGCTTGCCCAGGATCGCGACGAAGGGATTTGCAGCAACCTGCAACAGTGTGATGCCCGACGCGAGAATGAAGAGAGCCAGCAAGAACAGCGGATACGAACGGGCGCCGGCCGCCGGGTAGAACAGCAAGCAGCCGATCCCCGCGGTGACCAGCCCCATGATGATGCCGTTCTTGTAGCCGAGCTTGTTGACGATCAGTCCGGACGGCAGCGACATCACGAAGTAGGCGGTGAAGAAGGCGAACTGGATCAACATCGCCTGCGCGTAGTTGAGCTCGAAGACCGCCTTCAGGTGCGGGATGATGATGTCGTTCAGGCAGGTGATGAACCCCCACATGAAAAACAGCGTGGTGAGCACCGCCAGGGGCGCGAAATACTTCGAATTGGTCCCTGCCGTGGTGACGGTGGGCAGGGCGACCGGAGCGGGGGACGCCAAAGTGAGGGCACCATAGCTTCGGACCGTCCCCGCGGTCAATTGCGGCGAATTTTGCGACTTCCGCGGAAGGGCTTGCCCTCCCGCGCAACCGATGCGCTACGGTAAGAGCGTCTCGCCCATCAGGAACTGGTCGACGCCGCGAGCGGCGGCGCGGCCTTCCTGAATCGCCCAGACGATCAGCGACTGGCCGCGCGCCATGTCGCCGGCCGCGAAGATGCCGGGCACGCTGGTCTGCTTGTTGGCGTCGACGAGAACGTTGGTGCGCTCGTCGAGCTTCACGCCCAGCTCGGCGAGCATCCCCTCTTTCTCGGGACCGAGGAAACCCATGGCCAGCAGCACCAGGTCGGCCGGCCAGACCTTCTCGCTGCCGGGGACCTCTTTCATCGTCACGCGCCCGCTGTCGCCCTTGACCCACTCGATCTGCACGGTGTGCAGCGCCTTGATATGGCCCTGCGCGTCGCCCTCGAAGCGCTTGGTGACGACACGGTAGGTGCGCGGGTCGCCGCCGAACAGCGCCGCCGCCTCTTCCTGGCCGTAGTCCATCTTGTACAGGCGCGGCCACTGCGGCCACGGGTTGTCGGCCGCGCGA
Organism: uncultured Myxococcales bacterium; assembly: GCA_964571275.1. Taxonomy (GTDB): domain Bacteria; phylum Myxococcota_A; class Polyangia; order Fen-1088; family Fen-1088; genus DASRQZ01. The sequence goes on along the minus strand of CAZNCQ010000572.1, from coordinate 601 downwards.
TCGTCGGGCGGGCGCGCCATGATCTCGAATTGCACCAGGCTCTTGCAGCCGTGGCGCAGCGAGGTGCCGACGCAGTCGGTGCCGGTGTCGCCGCCGCCGATCACGATGACGTGCTTGCCCTTGGCCGAGATGTAGCGCCCGTCCTCGAAGTTGCTGTCGAGCAGGCTCTTGCAGCTCTTGAGCAGGAACTCCATGGCGAAGTGCACGCCCTTGAGGCCGCGCCCCTCGACCGGCAGGTCGCGCGCGCGCGTCGCGCCGCCGCACAACACCGCGGCGTCGAAGTCCTTGAGCAGCGACTTGGTCGGATAGGTCTTGCCCACCTCGGTGCTGGTGACGAACTCGACACCTTCCTCGGCGAGCAGCTTCACGCGCCGATCGACGATGTCCTTCTCCAGCTTCATCGGCGGGATGCCGTACATCAGCAAGCCCCCGATGCGATCGTCACGCTCGAACACCGTCACCTTGTGGCCCGCGCGGTTCAGCTGCGCCGCGCACGCCAGGCCCGCTGGGCCCGACCCGACCACCGCGACCTTTTTCCCGCTGCGTGACAGCGGCGGCTCGGGGACGATCCAACCCTCGGCGAAGCCGCGGTCGACGATCG
>CAZNCQ010000571.1:0-2715 GCA_964571275.1 uncultured Myxococcales bacterium | reverse complement strand
TCGCGGTACAGATCACCCCTCTTCCCAGCCCCGGATAGGCTGTTTCATAGCAGGGCTTTCGGGCGGGACTCGCTGTCCAGCACGCGTCGTCGAGCGGGCTTTCGGGCGGGACTCGCTGTCCAGGCCGCGTCGTGGAGAGGGCTTTCGGGCGGGACTCGCTGTCCAGCCCGCGCCTTGGAGAGGGCTTTCGGACGGGACTCGCTATCCAGGCCGCGTGGTGGAGAGACTCGCTTCGCCCGCAATCGACGTTACAATTGAGTGGATGGCGAAGCGCGAGCCCCTCGGCATCCGCAAGATAGAGGCGCTGCACTATTACGTGCGTGACCTCGAACGCACGCGGCGGTTCTTCGTCGACAAGCTCGATTTCCGGGAGCTCGGGGCCAGCAACGCCGAGCTCGAGCGCGAGGGGCGGCAGCGCGCCGTGGCGTTCCAGGCCGGTCAGGCGGTCTTCGTGATCCACCAGCCGGTTGGCGAGGGCGGCCGCGCCTGGCGCTACCTGCGCAAGCACCCCGAGGGGGTGGGCACCGTGGTCTTCGAGGTCGAGGAGATCGACCGCGTATTTCGCCTCCTCGACGAGCGGGGCGGCACGTTCATCACCGACGTGCAGCGCTTCGAGGCGGACGGCCAGCGCGCGCACGCGGGCAGCGCCGGTGCACTGGCGATGTTCTCGATCACCACGCCGTTCGGCGACACCACGTTCCGCTTCATCGAGCGTCGCGCGCCGAGCCCGCTGTTTCCTGGTTTTGTCGCCGCGCCCGACCCCGGTCCCTCCGCCGGAAATCGGTTCGGCTTCACTCACATCGATCATCTGACCTCGAACTTCCAGACCATGAAGCCGGCGCTGCTCTGGATGGAGCATGTGCTGGGGTTCGAGCCGATCTGGGAGATCGCGTTTCATACCAACGACGTCGCGGCCACGCAGAAGCGCGAGCACGGTTCGGGTCTGAAGTCGGTCGTGATGGGCGACCCGCTGTCGGGGATCAAGTTCGCCAACAACGAACCGTTTCGGCCCTACTTCAAGGAGTCGCAGATCAACATCTTCGCGGAGGACAACCGCGGCGACGGCGTCCAGCACTCGGCGCTGGCGGTGACCGACATCCTGGCGACGGTGCGCGGCCTGCGCGCGCGCGGCGTCGAGTTCATGTCGACGCCCGGCAGCTACTTCGACATGCTGCCCGAGCGCCTGCGCAGCTCGGGCATCGGCTCCGTCGACGAGAGCCTGGACAGCCTGCGCGAGCTCGAGATCCTGATCGACGGCGACAAGCCGCGGCAGTACCTGCTGCAGATCTTTCTCAAGGAAGCGGCCGGCCTGCACAACGATCCCGAGGCCGGGCCGTTCTTCTTCGAGATCATCCAGCGCAAGGGCGACCAGGGCTTCGGCGCCGGCAACTTCCGCGCGCTGTTCGAGGCGATCGAGCGCGATCAGCAAGGGCATCGCAGTCCGGGCGCGGCCGCGTCACCGCCGGCGCCGCCGAGAATGTGATGACCTGATGCTCGATCGGATGACCGCGGGCGTCGTCCCCGCCAAGCCACACACGGCGCTGCGCGACGACGCCGGTCGATTGCGCTACGAGGAGTGCCTGACGCGCGACGGTTTCGACGGGCCGTACACGATCCTCTACCACCAGCATCGGCCGCATACGCAGGAGGTCGCCCCCGTCGAGCACGGCTGGCGCGTGCCGGCGCTCGCCAGCGACGGCACGTTTCCGTCGCTGGTGCGGCGGCACTACCGGTCGCAGGACCTCGTGCGCCGCGGCGGCGGGCCGCCGGTCGACGCGCGCGTGCCGTTGCTGTTCAACCCCGATGTCACGATCTCGGCGATGCACCCGGAGCTGGCCGATCCCGTCTACTTCTCGAACGGCGACGGCGACGACGTCTACTTCATCTTCGCGGGCGGCGGCACGCTGCGCACGCCGCTCGGCGACCTGCGGTTCTCGCAGAGCGACTACGTCTTCGTGCCGCGCGGCCTGCCCCATCGCTTCCTGCTCGAGCCGGGGCCGCAATACTGGCTCAGCATCGAGTGCGCCGCGGGCTTCGGCCTGCCCAGGCAGTGGCGCAACGAGGTCGGCCAGCTGCGCATGGACGCGCCCTACAGCCACCGCGATTTTCGCCGCCCCGATTTCCGCGGTCCCTTCGAAGAGGGGCTGCGCGATCTGCTGGTCAAGCGCCACGGCGCCTTCCACGGCTTTCGCTACCAGCAGTCACCGCTGGACGTCGTGGGATGGGACGGCACAGTCTATCCCTGGGCGTTCCCGATCCTTCGCTTCCAGCCCCGCGTGGGGCAGGTGCACCTGCCGCCGACGGTGCATGGCACGTTCGCGACGCGCGGGGCGCTGATCTGCAGCTTCGTGCCGCGCCCGCTCGACTTTCACCCCGACGCGATCCCCTGCCCGTATCCGCACGCCTCGGTCAGCTGCGACGAGATCATCTTCTATTGTCGCGGAAACTTCACCTCGCGGCGCGGAGTCGGCCCGGGCAGCATCTCGCACCACCCCGCCGGCATCCTGCACGGCCCGCACCCCGGCGCCTACGAGGACAGCATCGGCGCGAGCGCCACCGACGAGCTGGCCGTCATGCTCGACACGTACGCGCCGCTGCGCGCCACGGAGGCGGCCAGCGCGATCGAAGACCGGGAGTATCAGGACAGCTTCCGCTAGTGCACTAGTGGCATCCACGCCGTGCTCGTGCGCTCACGAGGACGGGTCGGAGGCGCGC
>CAZNCQ010000570.1:0-2725 GCA_964571275.1 uncultured Myxococcales bacterium | reverse complement strand
ACCCGGCGCAGCTGCGCAACAACGGGCTCGCGCTGCGCGACGTGATCCAGGCGGTGTCGGTCTCGAACGGTGCGACCTCGGGCGGCTACCTGCAGAACGGCGAGTCGGAGTTCGTGGTGCGCGGGCGCGGCTACCTGCGCAACATGAAGGACATCGAGAACACCGTGGTCAAGTCCACCAACGGCACGCCGGTGCTGGTGAGGACCATCGCCAAGGTCGTCGAGTCGTATACGCCGCGCCGGGGCGCCGTCGCGCGCGGCGAGGCGATCGATTCAATCGAGGGGACGATCCTGCTCCGGCGCGGCGAGAACCCCAAGGACGTGCTCGACGGCGTCCATCAGGCGGTCGACCGCATCAACAAGGACGTCCTGCCGCCGGGCATGCGCATCGTGCCGTTCTACGACCGCACGCGGCTGGTCGACACCACGCTCAAGACCGTCTCGCACAACATGCTCGAGGGCGCGTTCCTGGTCAGCCTGGTGCTGTGGCTGTTCCTGCGCGCGATCTCGGGCTCCATCGCGGTCGCGGTCACCATGCCGCTGGCGCTGCTGACGGCGTTCGTCGGCCTCTACTACGCGGGTGTGCCGGCGAACCTGCTCTCGATGGGGGCGATCGACTTCGGCATCTTGCTCGACGGCGCGGTCATCCTGGTCGAGAACTCCTACCGTCACCTGGCCGAGGATCAGCCGCCGCCCGAGGAGGTGCCCGACACGATCGCGCGCGCCTCCAAGGAGGTGCTGCGCCCGGTGCTGTTCTCGCTGTCGATCATCGCGGCGGCGATGATGCCGATCTTCACGCTCGAGCGCGTCGAGGGGCGCATCTTCCGCCCGGTCGCGTTGACTTACGCGTTCGCGCTCGGCGGCGCGCTGTTCTTCACCATGACCACGGTGCCGGCGCTGACGACGGTCCTGCTCAAGCATCGCAAGGTCGAGGAGAAAGACCCCGCCTTCCTGATCTGGCTGCGCGCGCGCTACCTGCACGCGCTGCGCGCCGCGCTCAAGTACCCGATCATCCCCCCGCTGGTCGGCCTGGCGATCCTCGGCGTCGCTGTCTCGTTGATCCCCCGCCTCGGCGCGGAGTTCCTGCCCGAGATGAACGAGGGCGACATCCATGTGACGGTAACGGCGCCGAGCGCGACCTCGCTCGAGCGCGGCGCGGAGCTGCTGCGCGAGACGCGGATCAAGCTGCTGTCGTTCCCCGAGGTCAAGGACGTGCTGACCGAGCAGGGCCACCCCGAGGACGGCACCGACGACGAGGCGCCCAACCAGGCCGAGACGTTCGTGATCATGAAGCCGGAGAGCGAGTGGCACACCGGCCGCAAGAAGGAGCAGATCGTCGACGCCATGCGCGCCGAGCTCGAGAAGCACCCCGGCGTGGTCTACAACTTCAGCCAGCCGATCAAGGACCGTGTCGAAGAATCGATCTCCGGTATCCGCGGGCAGATCGTCGTCAAGATCTACGGCGAGGACCTGCAGCTCATGCACGAGAAGCTGGAGCAGGTGAAGCAGATCATGACGTCGACGCGCGGCTCGCGCGACGTGGAGATCTACCGTGCCGGCACCGCCCAGCACGTGGTCGCCGACATCGATCGCGAGGCGGCGGCGCGCTACGGCATCCCGGTGCGCGACATCGAGGATACGATCGAGAGCGGCTTCGGGGGCCACCTGTCGACCTCGATGTGGGAAGGCGAGCGCAAGGTGGGCGTGCGGGTGAAGCTGCCGACGCCCAATGAGGGTGGGCGCGAGTCGCTGGCGCGCGTCGATGTCCCGACCGGCGTCGGCAACGCGCGCATCCCGCTGGGGCAGGTCGCCGACATCCACATCGACCGCGGGCGCACGCAGATCAACCGCGAGCAGGGCGGGCGCTTCCTGGCGATCAAGTGCAACATCGAGGGGCGCGACATGGGCACCTTCGTCAACGAGGCGCAGGATCGCGTGCGCGCCCAGGTCAAGCTGCCCGAGGGCTACTACATGACCTGGGGCGGTGAGTTCGAGAACCAGCGGCGCGCGATGAAGAGGCTGTCGATCATCGTGCCGATCTCGATCCTGGTCATTCTCGCGCTGCTGTACCTGACGTTCCAGGCGGCGCTGCCCGCGATCGTCGTGCTGTTGGTCGTGCCGTTCGCGACGGTGGGTGGCGTGTTCGCGCTCTACCTCACGCACACGGTGCTGTCGGTGTCGGCGGCGGTCGGGTTCATCACGCTCTTCGGCGTGGCGGTCATGGACGGCGTTCTGCTGATCACCTACGTCCGCCACGCGCGCGAGCAGACGCCCGACAGCGACGACGCGATCCTGCGCGCCGTCTCGCAGCGGTTGCGGCCGGTGTTGATGACCGCGCTGCTGGCGTCGCTGGGCCTGCTGCCGGCGGCGATGTCGCACGCGATCGGCTCCGACACGCAGCGGCCGTTCGCCATCGTGATCATCGGCGGGCTCATCACCTCGACGTTGCTGACGATGATGCTGTTGCCGACGTTCTATGACCTGGCCGATCGCTGGTTTGGCACGGGCCGCGCCAAGCGCCGGCTGATGGCGCGCGGTGGGAGGCGCGGCTCGTGAGGCGGGCAAAGGGCATAGGCGGTGGCGTCGGTGTTGCGATCGCGATCGTCACGGGCGCGCTGTCCGTTGCGGCCACGGGGACGCACGCCGCGGAGTTGGCCGCGGCGGCCATTCCCGGCGCGCTGACCATGGGCGAGGCGGTGCGCATCGCGCTCGAGCGCAATCGCGAG
>CAZNCQ010000569.1:0-2754 GCA_964571275.1 uncultured Myxococcales bacterium | reverse complement strand
AATGTCCGATGTAAGGAGTGAGACCCGGTGACCTCCCAACTCTGGCAAGAATGGACGGGGCAGTGGCCGCTTCCCGGCGTCGCCGTCGCCCTGGTCGGCGTCTTCCTGGCGCTGCGCGTGGCACTGCCGGTGGTCGAGCGCGGCCGCATCCGCGCCGGCATCCTGTTCTGCGGCGCCTATCTGTCGCTGCTGTTCGCGATCGGCCTCCTGGCCGCGCCGGGCGCCGACGACCCGCATCATCACGACTGGCTGCGGGTGCTGTCGTTCCTGCTGTTCTCGTTCGCGTCGGTGATCGCGTCGGGGCTGGTGATCTTCGACCTGGCGCTGGCCCGGCGCGAGGTCCCGCGCATCATGCGCGACCTCATCCACGGCGTGGCCTACCTGGCGACGGCGGCGCTGGTGCTCACGCGGTCGCAGGTCGACGTCACCAAGGTCTTCACCGCGTCGGTGCTCACCACGGCGGTCATCGGCCTCGCGCTGCAAGAGACGCTCGGCAACGTCATGGCCGGCCTGGCGCTACAGCTGGAGCGCGACTTCGACGTCGGCGACTGGATCAAGATCGACGACAAGATCACCGGGCGCATCCGCGAGGTCCGCTGGCGCGCCACCACGCTGATGACCAAGAACGGCGACCTCATCATCGTCCCCAACGGCATGGTCGCGCGCGCCGTCCTCACCAACTTCAGCCGGCCCAATGGCGCCCACCGGCAATGTATCTTCATCCGCGTGCACTTCCGCCACCCTCCGGCGCAGGTGCGCGAGCTGATCGTGGGCGCGATCCGCTCCGTGCCCGGCGTGCTCGGCGATCCGGGGCCGGATTGCCTGCTCTGGGAGTTCAAGGACGACGCGGTCGCCTACGCCTGCCGCTACTGGATCGACGACTTCCAGCTCGCCGACCGCTCCGACAGCGAGGTGCGCAGCATCATCTGGTACGCGCTTCACCGCGCCGGCATGGAGATCCCGTTCCCGTCGCTGAACGTGAACATGACCGAGATGAACGAGGACCGCATGGCGCGCAAGCTCGACGAGGACTACGCCCGCCGCGTCGATGCGCTGTCCAAGGTCGACGTCTTCCGCGCGCTCGACGCCGAGAAGATCGATCGCCTCGCGCGCCGCCTGCGCATGGTGATCTTCGGGCCGGGCGAGGTGATCCTGCGCCAGGGCGATCCGGGGGATTCGCTCTATCTCGTGCGCACGGGGCGCGTGGCCGTGGAGCTGGCCACGCGCGGCGGCGGCCGGCGCGAGATCGCGACGCTGTCGTCGGGCCAGTTCTTCGGCGAGATGTCGCTGATGACGGGCGAGTCGCGCAGCGCCACGGTGGTCGCCAAGTCCGACGTCGACTGCTACATCGTCGAGAAGGAGGCGTTCCAGCAGATCCTCGAGGAGAAGCCGGAGCTGGCCGGCATCATCAGCGAGATCCTGACCCATCGCCAGGTCACGCTCGACGGCACGAACTTCACACCCATCGGTCTGACGACCGAGGCGGTGCAGAAAAATCAGATGCGAACGAAGATCGCCGCGTTCTTCGGAATCAAAGGGCGGTCTTAGGGGAGACGTCCGTAGCCGCGGCGCGCGGCAAGTAAAGCGGGCGCACGTCGACGCCGCGCATGCCGGCGCGGCGGGCCGCCTCGAGGCCGATGTCCGTGTCCTCGTACACAGTGCAGTCGGCGGGGGCGACGCCGATGCGCCGCGCGGCTTCGAGAAAGACGTCCGGCTCGGGCTTGTGGCGGGTGGTGTCTTCGGCCGAGACCACCGCCGCGAACCAATCGGCGATGCCCAGCTGCGCGAGCGTCCGATCGATCAGATGACGGAGGCTACCCGACGCGACCGCCATCGGCCCCTCGGCCCGGTGGCGGCGCGCGATCTCGACGACCGGCTCGATGGGGCGAATGTTGGCGCCGTCGGCCAGGCTGGTGACGTAGGCGCGCTCCTTCTCCTTGGCGACGGTGATCGGGTCCACGTCCAGGCCGGCCGCCGCCAGCAGCTGCGCGGCGATCTTCGCCGTCGGCACGCCGCCCAGGCTGTAGAAGTGAGCCTCGGGAAAGTCGAGGCCGTAGCGCTCGGCGATCGTGACCCAGGCCCGGTAGTGCCAGGGCATGGTGTCGGCGAGTGTCCCGTCGAGGTCGAAGATGAAACCCTTCTGCATGAGCCGCGCGGAACTCTGAGGAGGTCGTCGATCGAAGTCAAGACGCGAGCTAGACTGTGCTCCGACAATGGCCTCCTGTCCGGTGTGCGCGACCGAATATTCCGATGGCACCACCGTGTGCCCGCGGGACGGGGCGCGCCTCGGCGAGCCAGACGCCCGTGAGGACGCGTCCGCCGCGGGAGGGACGATGGCGTCCGCCGCCGCGGTCGCCGTCGCGCCGGCGCCTTCCGCAATAGACGAAGCCTTCGACCCGCTGATCGGCGCCGCGCTCGCCGGCCGCTACCTGATCGTGCGCCGCATCGGCGAGGGGGGCATGGGCGCGGTCTACGAGGCGAAGCACACCGTGATCGGCAAGCGCGTCGCCGTCAAGGTGCTGCTCGAGAAGTTTCACAGCAACCGCGATCTGGTCGCGCGCCTGCTGCAAGAGGCGCGGCTCGCGAGCTCGATCGGCCACGAGAACATCGTCGACGTCACCGACTTCGGCACCACCGATGACGGGCGGTCGTTCGTGGTCATGGAGTTCCTCGACGGCGAGCCGCTGGCTCAGCTGGTGATGCGCGAGGCGCCGCTGCCGGTGGAGCGCAGCCTGCGCATCGCGCGCCAGGTCG
>CAZNCQ010000568.1:0-2783 GCA_964571275.1 uncultured Myxococcales bacterium | reverse complement strand
GGTCTAGCGCTCGCTGAGGATGTTGCGCGCGATGACCATCCGCTGGATCTGGCTCGTGCCCTCGTAGATCTGCAGCAGCTTCGCGTCGCGCATCAGCTTCTCGACCGGGTACTCCTTGGTGTACCCGTACCCGCCGAAGACCTGCACGGCGTCGGTCGCGACCCGCATCGCCGCGTCGGCGCCGTAGGCCTTGGCGTAGCTCGACACGATGCTGTCGACGGCGCCCTCGTCGATCGACCAGGCGGCCTTGTGGCACAAAAGGCGCGTCGACTCGTAGGCGATCGCCATCTCGGCCAGCATGAACTGGATCGCCTGGTGTTGCGCGATCGGCACGCCGAAGGTCTTGCGTTCGAGCGCGTACTTGCGCGACTCATCGAGCGCGCGCCGGATGATCCCGGTCGCGCCGGCCGCGATCCAGGGCCGCGTGCGATCGAACGTCTTCATCGCGACCTTGAAGCCCTCGCCCTCGGCGCCGACCACGTGCTTGCCCGTGACCTTGACGTCCTCGAAGATCACGTCGGTGGTGTTGGAGCAGCGCTGCCCCATCTTGTTCTCTTTCTTGCCGACGCTGACCCCCGGCGTCTTGCGATCGACGACGAAGCAGGTGATCCCCTTGTGCCGCTGCGTGCCCTCGGCGCGCGCGAACACGGTGTAGAAGTCGGCGACGCCGCCGTTCGTGATCCAGCGCTTCTGGCCGGTGATCGTGTAATCGTCGCCGGCCTTGCGGTAGCTGGTCTTCATGCCCGCGACGTCGGAGCCGGCGTCGGGCTCCGAGCAGCAGTACGCCGCGAAGATCGGCGCCGCCAGCAGCCGGCCGAAGTACTCCTTCTTCTGCTCCTCGGAGCCGGCGATGACGATCGGCATGATGCCCAGCGAGTTGCCCGCGAGCGTGGTGTTGACGCCGGTGCAACCGTAGGAGATCTCCTCGAGGATCAGACAGTGCGACAGGCAGGTGAGGCCGAGCCCGCCGTAGGCCTCGGGGATCTCGCAGTTCATGAGCCCGGTCTCCCAGCCCTTCTGACAGATCTCCTTGGGAAACGTCCCGTCCTCGTCGAGCTTTCCCGCGACCGGGACGATCTCCTGGCGCGCGAAGTCGCGGGCGGTCTGGATCAACTGCTGCTGCTCGTCGCTGAACGCGAAGCTCGGCATGGGGGCCTCCACGTTCAGTATATCTCGCGGCGCTCGAGGGCGCCCGGGCGCCTCAGCGTTGCTGAGGATCGTTCGACGCCGGCTGCGACGCCGGCTGCGCCGCCGCCTCGGCGTTGCGCGCGGCGCGCTTGGCCGCCCGCTCGGCGCGCTCGGCGGCCTTCTTCTCTTCCAGCGCGAACGCATCGCGCGTCGCCTTCGACCCCATGATGAAGCCGAGCACGATGCCGATGATGAGCACCGTCGGGATGAAGATGAAGTGCGCCGACGACGGTACACCCAGCGCCAGCACCGCGATCACTTGCGCGCCGCTCCCGCTCCGTCGGTCGCCGTCTGGATCTTGCGCCGGAGCTCAGCCAGTTCGCTGTTGACGCGCGCCAGGCCGCGCCCCACCCCGAGCACGTAAACCAGCACCGCCAGCCAGATCACGCCGTAGGCGATGCCGACGAACGGCACCGCCGGCACGTTGTCGGCCAGCTTCTTGGTCTCGTCGACCTTCTGGAACTCCTGCGCCATCGCCGCCGCAGGCGCCGCCAGCACGACCGTCGCCATCGAGAGGACCTTCAGCAACCCGGCCAGCTTTTTCATCGACGTTGTGCCTCCAGCAGGTCTTCGGCTTCCAGGCGCAGCTCCGCCAGCAGCGCGCGCGCTTTTTCCAGGCGCATGCGCAACGCCAGCAAGATCCCGAACACCAGCGCCACCAGCGTGAACGACGCCCAGAACGCGGGCCGCATGGCCGGATCCAGCGTGCGCACCACCGTGGTCTGCGGGTGAATCGTCCGCCAGATGTCGACGCTCTTGTAGACCAGCGGCACGTTGACCGCCGCGAACAACCCCAGCGCCGCCGCCAGCCGGCGACCGCCGGGCCCGCCATATTTGCGCGCCAGCAGGTACGCGATCAGCGTCAGGAAAAGCAGCAGCGACGTCGTGAGCCGCGCGTCCCACTGCCAGTACACGCCCCAGGCCTTGCGCCCCCAGAGCGGACCGCTCACCAGCACGCACACCCCGAAGAGCACGCCCAGCTCGCCGGCCGCTGCCGCGAGCCGATCGCCGGCCTCCGAGCCCTTGAACAGATACGCGACGCTGCCGCCCGCGCACACGAAGGTCGCGACGAACAGCATGATCGCGCACGGCACGTGGAAGTAGAAGATCTTCTGCACCACGCCCATGACCGGCTCCAGCGGCGCCGACGTGATCAGCTGGGGCACGACCAGGAAGCCGACCGCCGCCAGGAGCGTCGCGGCCAGAAGTCCGCCACCGAGGGATTTCATACGCGACGTATACTATTACACAATTCGCATGAGCGACGACTCTCACGCTTCCGCATTCCGCGCCGTCCCGCGCACCGGCGTCATCTATGTGACGACCGAAGCCGCGCGTCTCGGATTTCGCAGCGGTGATCCCGAATGGTGCAACCTCGGCCAGGGCCAGCCGGAGACCGGCCCGCTGCCCGGCGCGCCCGCGCGCATCGAAGACGTCACGATCTCCGTCGGCGATCAGGAGTACGCGCCGGTGCCGGGACACGCGGAGCTGCGCGAGGCGATCGCCGTGCTCTACAACCGCCTCTACCGGCGCGGCATGGCGTCGCAGTACAGCGCCGAGAACGTCAGCGTCTCGGGCGGCGGGCGGGCGGCGCT
>CAZNCQ010000567.1:0-2789 GCA_964571275.1 uncultured Myxococcales bacterium | reverse complement strand
CCAACGAAGGCGGCTTCCTGATCATCAAGAAGCCCTGGCCGTCGATGCTGCGCGGAATTCACGGCAACCCCGACCGCTACGTCAAAGGCTACTGGTCCGAGATCACCGGCGCCTATTTCACCGGCGACGGTGCGCGCCAGGACGAGGACGGCTACTTCTGGGTCATGGGGCGCGTCGACGACGTGCTCAACGTCGCGGGGCACCGGCTCGGCACCGCCGAGATCGAGAGCGCGCTGGTCTCGCATCCGGCCGTCGCCGAGGCCGCAGTGGTCGGGCCGCCGCACGAGCTCAAGGGGCAGGCGATCTTCGCGTTCGTGACGCTCAAGGCCGGGCAGATTGCCACGGCGGCCATCAAGAAGCTGCTGTCCGACCACGTGGTCCAGGAGATCGGTGCGCTGGCGCGGCCCGACGAGATCCGCTTCACCGATGCGCTGCCCAAGACGCGCTCGGGCAAGATCATGCGCCGGCTGCTCAAGGAGATCGCCGCCACCGGCACCGCGAAGGGCGACACCACGACGCTGGAAGACATGGGCGTCCTGTCGCGCCTGGCCGATGCGCGCAGCGACGAGGAATAGGCACCTTGCAGCCGGGGGAGGCGGCGATACGAGCACGGGATCGTGATGGGCGCCCTGTGCGCTAAAGATCTCGGCAGTTTCTGCCGAGAAGGTTCATGTAGAGCATGAACCTACGTATCGGTGACCCGGAAACAGACGCGCAAGCGTCCTCGGTCCGCCCTCGCGGCACCGTGGGGCGGACGCGATCTGCGGTCTCCGATGCTGGCGACAATGGCGATCTCACGTCGCCCTCCGGCCAAGGCGTGGTCGTGCGGCTGTCGCCCGACGCGCGCAAGCTCCTCGCGCGGCACGACGACGAGCGGGCCGGGCGCTCGTCGCCCGACGGCGGCGCGCCCGACACCAGCCGCGCGCCCACGTCGGCCGATGCCGGCGCGACGCTGGGTACGGCATCGTCGAAGGACGCGCCCGCGGCCACGGGCGGCGGCAGCCAGGCCGGTGACGACAAGACCGCGGGCGACAAGACCGCCGCCGGCCAGACCGCCGGCAAATCCGGCTCGACCGACAAGGGCGCGGTTCTGACACCCGAGCAAAAAGAGGTCGTGAGCAAGCTCGCGTCACGCGACGTCGCGGTGCGCGCGCACGAGGCGGCGCACCAGGCGGTGGCCGGCGCGCTCGGCGGCGCGGCCTCGTTCAGCTACGAGACCGGCCCCGACGGCAGGCGCTACGCGGTCGGCGGCGAGGTGCCGGTGACGTTGCGGCCGGGCCGCACGCCCCAGGAGACCATCGCCAACGCGCAGACCGTGCGGTCGGCGGCGCTGGCGCCGGCCGATCCTTCGTCGGAGGACCTGGCCGTCGCGGCGCAGGCCAGCCAGGTGGAGGTGCAAGCGCAGCAGGAGATCACCCAGGACCGGGTCTCGGACCGGAAAGATGCGACGACGGGCTCGACGCCTCAGCCGCGCGTCCGGCGGGGCACGGGCGGCGGCGAGCGGACCGTGGGCGCGGCCAGCCCGGGTCAGCCGCGCGCTCTGTCGGCGAGCGGCCACCTCGATGGCGACGAGGCCGACGGCGACACGGCCGCCGTCAGCCCGGCGTCCTCGAACGCGGTGCCGGCCGTCGACGGGGGCGACCGTGACCCGCTGATGGTCTTCTCCACGCTGAAGTCCGAGCGGAGCATCAGCTCCGGCGGGTTCTACGGCCACCTGCACAGCTCGGGTGACGGCTGCGCCATCTGCGCGCGCGCGGCCGCGCGCTACGCCTGACTACGGCGCCGCGTCCGGCGATCGCGCGAACGGCTCGCGCGTGTTGTTCGCAGGCACGAACGACTCGACGAAACGAAGGATGTTGATGACGCGCTCGTCGTTGGGGGCCGCGCCCTCGTCTCGGTAGACGACGACGCCGCTGCGCTGGACCCAAAGGACGACCACCGTGCGCCTGCCGGTCGGGTCGCGCCAGCGCGTGCCGACGTCCAAACCGTAGAGGCTTCCATCCGTTGTGATCTTTTCCGCCATACCCGAGATCTTACCGAGCGACGGTTTCGCCGGTGTTGCAAGTACGCGAAGTTGTGTGAAGCCGCGTGCGCTCGGTTGTTCTTTTTTCAGTCTTTCGGTCCGGCCGCCTCGAGCTCGCGGCGGCGCTTCATCGACTTCGCCACCAGCTCCGAGACGTTGAGCACGGCAACTTTGTCACCCGCGTTCCGGTCCTGGACGCCGTCGTGAAGCATGATCGTGCAGAACGGGCAGGCGGTCGCGACCGTGGTCGCGCCGGAGGCGAGCACCTCGTCGACGCGGTTGTGGTTGACCCGTGTGCCGATCTTTTCCTCCATCCACATGCGGCCACCGCCGGCGCCGCAGCAGAAACCGTGCTCGCGGTTGCGCGGCAATTCTTGCCGGCCTTGCGGCCCCCCAGGCAGCGCATCGAGCACGGCCCGAGGAGCGTCGTACTCGCCGTTCCAGCGGCCGAGGTAGCAGGGGTCGTGAAACACCACGCCGCCGGGCTGTGCGTCATCTCCGTCACCGTTGCTGCCTCCGTTCGCGCCCAGCGCCGCGGCCGCGGGCTTCTCGATCGCAATCTTCCCGGCCGCGACCAGCTCGCGGATCAGCTGCGTGTGATGGCGCACTTCGAAGTTGCCGCCCAGCTGCGGGTATTCGTTCTTGATCGTGTGCAGGCAATGCGGGCAGGCGGTCACGACCTTCTTCACCTTCTTGGCGTTCATGGTCTCGACGTTCTGCTGCGCCTGCATCTGGTACAGCATCTCGTTGCCCGAGCGCCGCGCCG
>CAZNCQ010000566.1:0-2790 GCA_964571275.1 uncultured Myxococcales bacterium | reverse complement strand
GTCGACGCCGCCAACCACGCCGGCGGTACCGACAACGTCACCGTGCTCGCGCTGCAGTGCCTGGCGGGCGGTAGTTAGTTCTTGCCCGCACCGGGCGGGCAACCGGGAACGGCGGCGGTGCGGGACGTGAGGACGGCTCCGCTCTCTTCGTTATGGGGCACATCTACGTTCACGGCGCCTGGGGCGCCCATTTTTAAAAGAGCGATCGGACGCACGTCCGCCGTCCGTGAATGGAGGCCCTTCGCCAATTCTCCGTCCGGCTCAATCGATCGCAGCGTCGGTCGAGGACACTTAGCGGGTATCTGCATGGACGATCTATGGACGCTCGTCCGATCGCTCAAATTAAAAATCTGGCACCCCAGGCGCAGTGAACGTAGGTGTCCCCCAGCGAGAGGAGTGGTTTCCCTTTGGACCGAGTTCCGCAGGCGCGACTCGGCGCGCGCCGAGCAAATCCGCGCTGAACGCGCCGAGGACTGTTTGAGGTCCAAAGGGAAACCAGATTTGATGAAGTGGCTGGCCTCCGACCGCACGAGCTCACGGTAAACCGTGGCTCAAGTCGAAACGCGCTCAAGGCGCACGCGGAAAAGGAGACCAGCCATGGACCATGTTGCGATCGATCTGGGCTCGAGGGAATCACAGATTTGTGTGCGGACCAGCAATGGCGAGATCCTAGAAGAGAAACGTGTAGGTACACGGTCACTTGGCAGATACCTGGCTGGGCGACCGAAGGGGCGAGTGGTGATGGAAGCCTGCGCGGAGGCGTTTTCGGTCGCAGACGCGGCGCTGGCGGCAGGGCACGAAACCGTGGCGGTGCCGGCGTCGCTGGCGCCGGCGCTGGGAGTGGGGGATCGAGGGATCAAGACAGACGTGCGAGAGGCCCGGAATCTGAGCGAGGCGTCGTGCCGGATGAGCCGGCTGCCACAGGTGCACGTGCCGACGAACGAATCGCGAGAGCGGAAGGCTATGTGTGGGATGCGAGAGGGGCTGGTGCAGACGCGGACCAAGCTGGTGAACAGCGTCCGAGGTTGGGCGCGGGCCCAAGGACTGGGAGTCTTGAGGAGCGGGTCGCTGACGACGTTCACGCAACGAATCCGGGACCACGTGGGTCAGACGAAGGTGTCGCTACCGACATACGTAAAACGAGTTCTCGTCGCGATCGACACACTGACGGGGCAGATCAGCGAGGCGGACGAGGAACTGGAGGAGGTGGCGAAGCTCGACGAAACCTGCAGGCTGCTGATGACGGCGCCTGGGATAGGACCAACAGCGTCGGTGCGGTTGACGGCGGCCGTCGACGACGTGAAGCGATTTTCGAATGCGCACAAGTTGGAGTCGTATTTTGGAATGACGCCTGGCGAGAGCTCGAGCTCAACACGCAAGCAGCGAACGGGGCTGACGAAGGCGGGGTCGGGGAAGATCCGCTGGGCGATGCTGCAGGCCGCGTGGGTAGCCCGGCGGTACTACAAGGACCATCCGCTGGTCTTGTGGTCAGTCGAGGTGGAGAAAAGGCGAGGCAAGAAAGTAGCGGTCATCGCGCTGGCCCGGCGATTGGTGGGCGTGCTGTATGCGATGTGGCGGGACCGGAAGCCTTACGACAAGTATTACGGCGTTACGCGCGCTCAATCGACTGCAGTCTGAACAAGCGTCCAGGGCGCGCGTTTGCGCTCCGTCCCGTGGGGCTCCCGCCCCAACACCCGCCAGCCCCATGCCCCACGCTCTGGAGCGCCCAAGTTTCGGACCCAAACCGAGAGGAATGCTGCAAGCTGTCCGGAGGCGGTGATCGCGCTGAGGAGTGGGAGGCCCTGCTCGTCGAAAGCCGGCGGGTGACCTCGTTACCCCGATTGCGACCTGCCGACGGATTCCAACCCCTGCGCCTTCTGAGCGCGAATAGTCGATTGAGACAGCGCGCACACACCCTTCTCGAATCCTCACGATCCGATGTCGCGGGCTTGATTCTCAGGCACCGGAAAGATCTGCTCTTGACGGGCCAGCCACTTCATAGTCACTCCTCTCGCCCCCAACGGAGAGATCGGAGCCGTCCTCACGGCCCGCACCGCCGCCGTTCCTGGTTACCCGCCCGGTGCGGGCGTCAGGACCCGGTGGCGCGCGCAGGGGCCTTGCGCCACATCGCGAACACCGGGTAGATGGTGAGCACGCCCATGGTCAGCGTCATCGCCGAGCCCGAGAGCGCGTGCAGGAACGCCAGGCTCGTCGACCCGTAGCGCACCAGCCATGGCGTCGCGATGTGCAGGAACACCGTCGCGGACGCGGCGCCGACCCAACCCAGCTTCGCGCGTGGCGACAGCGCGGTGGCGAAGAAGAGGTGGCCGACGATCAGCAGCACCACGGGCATCGTGAACAGGTGAAAGTGCGTCACCTCGAGGAGCTTTCGATAGGTCACCGCGACGACGATCTTCTGCGGCCGCGCGTCGATGTCCGACGGCACATCGATCTTCGGCCCCGCGGGACCGACCTCCGCGCCCGGCTGCGCGATCGCCGCGTCGTCGGATTCACCGCCGTAGTAGCGCCGAATGCCGCCGAGCCCGCCGCCGACCAGGTCGCCGTAGTACAGCGCCGACGAGACGATGCCGCACAGGATGAGAACGCAGAACGCCGAATAGAGCACCTTCGCCTCGACCGCGAGGTTCCAGAGGCGGAAACCGCCCGAGGCGAACTGCCGCATCAGCGGGCGGCGGTCGTGCTCGCGGGCGACCGCTCGGCCGCCACCGTCGACAAGCCCAGCGCCAGCTCCTCGACGAGGACCGCGGCGCGGCGCGCGCCGACCGCCAT
>CAZNCQ010000565.1:0-2809 GCA_964571275.1 uncultured Myxococcales bacterium | reverse complement strand
CGCGCACCTGGCCGTTGGCCGCCACCATCACGTTGTCGGGCTTGAAGTCGCGGTGTACTAGCCCCTTGTCGTGGGCTGCCTCCAATCCGCGCCCCGCCGCTCCGAACGCCTCCACAATCTGGGCGGTCGTGCGGGTTCTCGCCAGCAGCCAGTAGCCGAGGGTATGACCTTCTACGAACTCCATCGCGATGAATACACGCCCCTCGAAGGTGCCGACTTCGTAAACGACGATGACGTTGGGGTGCGAGACTTTTGCGATCGCCTGCGCTTCCCGGATCATGCGGGTGCGCGCGTCGGTGGAGTGTTTGCTCCCGTCTCCGGCCCGCAGGAGCTTGATCGCAACTTTGCGATCCAGCTCCGGATCGTGGGCGGCGTAGACTTCGCCCATCCCGCCCCTCCCGACGAGACCAAGCAAGAGGAATCGGGCAATCCGGGTCCCGCGCGCCAGCGGGTCGGAGATCGATGCCGCTCGGTCGCTGTTATTTGTAGAACGCACCGAAGCCCGTCTCAGTATCGGCGGCTCCGCGGCCAGCGTTGAGCGGCCGCGATCGCCGTCAAATCGGTCGGGGTCCCCTGGTGGTTACCGGGGAACGATGTTCCACTGCTGATTACTACCGCCGTCGTAGGACCACTGCACGATGTCGGAGGTCGCCGTCGAACCGGAGGGAGAGCCGATGCAGCCATTCGCATTGCTGCCGGGACCGAATCGATAGTAGCCATCACCCGTCGGCATGAAGGTCCACATCTGGTTAGGGCCACCGTTGTAGGGCCACTGCTGTGCCTTGGCGCCATTGCCGGTATAGCCGCCGCTGACATCCAGGACCTTGCCGCTGTTCCTGTTGACCACCTTGTACTTCCCGGGGCTGACCTGAATGATGCCCCAGAGCTGGCTGGCGGCACCCGAGGGGCTGTACTGCATGAGCGTCGCGCCGTCGGCGGTGCTGCCTCCGGTGAAGTCGAGGCACTTGCCCGAGTACCGATTGCAGATCTTGTAGTCGGAACCCGGGTCGAAGTTGCGCCACACGGTCACGACGTGAGTCCAGTTGCCGCACGATTTGTAGCCGTCGGCACTGTTCGGCGCGTCGGCCGCGGTGCAGTAGTCCCTGCAATAACTAGTGCCCGAGGCATAGGGGTTCTTGTAGATGGCGCCCGAAGTGTCGCCCAGTCGACCGGGGACCAAGCCCTTGTCGAAGTCCTTGCCGTTGCAATAGAGCGCTTGCGGAGGGCTGACGAAGACGTTCCCGAAAAACGAGCCTTCCTGATAGGGGTAGTCGGTGCTGCGACCCCAGCCGACCGCGGGATTGTCACTGTCCAACCAGAGAGCGATGTGTTGCCCCGAGGTGTTCAGGTGGGCGAGGAGGCACGCCGAGACGTACTGCTGACAATCAGCGTCGCAGGCGCCTGTTTCCCACTGAGGAGCCATGCCCAACTCGCCGGGAAAGGAGTAGGACACTCCATTTTGATCCTTCTTCACCAGGGTCCGGCCCTTCGGCAGCGCGCACCTGACGATGTAGGAAACGGTATTCCTACCGGCCGCCGTCGTCATGAAGCCTACCGTCGAGCTGAGACCATTCATCGACGTCAAGCCGTTCATCGACGTCAACCCGTTCATCGACGTCAACCCGTTCATCGACGTCAACCCGTTCATCGAGGTGAGACCGTTTGTAGTGCCGAGCTCGGCGGTCTGAGTGTCGTACACGACGCCGCTCTCCTGCGGGGAGCAAGCTGGAAGGAGCAATGGCGCCGTCGCCAGGGAGATGTTCAGCAGCACCAGACTGGATGGGTGAAAGGGTTGGGAGCGCATTCAACCTGCAGGTGATGCATCACGCGTGCCGAAATGGTCATTTATATTACCGAATATATTGGCTTCATTGGTCTGGGCAGGTCGCGCACGTGTTGCGGTAAGTGCAACTTCGTGTCGTCCGGAGGCAACAAGCGCTGGACGAATGTTCCCGCACGAAGTCCCGTCGTGAGGAAAGGCGGCGAGGACTTGCGAGTCGGGCGCGGCCGGCAGCAATTCGAGCGCGAGGTGTAAGACTAAAGGCCTCTGATCCCTGGGCGCCTGAGCCACAGGGGGCATTGGCAAGCTACGCCGCCAGCCAGAAAAGAATCTCATCAATGATCGATCCCGCGATGTCCAACTCATGTATCACGCCCCCACTACTCTTCGGATTCGACGAGCATCAGCAAGCCCACGAGCTGGCGCCGCAGCGCGACCCGGTCATGCGAACTCGCCCAGCCGCTCAGCGCCACCTGGAGAGCTGCGCCGACGGGGTCGGCGGCGGCCGAAGCTACAATGCTACAGGCCGGCTGCGCACTGGCCTTCTGTGGCAACTCGACAGCCGGCACGACCAGGCGCAAGTGCCCGGAAACCGCGCCAGACTGCTCTCCGACTTCACCTGGCTGCACCGGGGTCCGAGTTTTCAAGTCCCGTCCACCCCGCTGAAGTAAGACCCTGAGTTTCTTGCTGAAAATCGCCCTCGCCGGAACCCCCCGATCGCATTGATCGGGGACCCTGTAAGAAGGTTGTAAGAAGCTGCCGGCCAGCGCTTGCTGATCCTTGTGAACCGTTGGAAGGATCGTTTGCAGGAGCAGTGCTGAACTGCAGGCGGTCGATCTCGGTCCGAAGGTAGTCGGGCGCGAGATGGCCGTAAGTCTCCGTCGTGATGCGCGGGTCGCTGTGGCGAAGGATGCGCTGCACGGCGCCGAGTTCACGCCGGCCATCATGAGCAGGCTAGCGGTGGTTTGTCGAAGGTCGTGGAATCGGATGTGCCGGACCCTCGCCTTGGGCCAGAGCTTCATTCGATGT
>CAZNCQ010000564.1:0-2814 GCA_964571275.1 uncultured Myxococcales bacterium | reverse complement strand
GGCCACGTCGAGCTGGTGCGCTTGTTCTTCGCGGGCAAGATCGGTCTCGACGACGTGCCGCTGTTCGGTCGCCTGCTGCGCGAAGGGCTGGTCAAGGAGCCGCGTTACCTGCCGCCCTGGGCCCAGGACCTGTCGTACCTGACGGTGTTCATGAGCTACTCGGCGTTCTTGGGAGAATGCGACCTATCCGTCGAACGGCGCCGCTACGAGGACCTGATCGCGCACGCGGAGGACGAGCTGCTCTAGGTGTTGGAGTGACTGGGATCGAATCATGCAGAGGGGACGGGGATGCTGAGCACACGTGTGAAGTCGCTGTTGTTGTGGAGAGGGATCTGGGTCCTCGGGGTGGCTGCACAGGCGGGTTGCAGCAGCGCTGCACTCCCTGAACAGCACGGCGCGACCGGCGGCACGGGCGCCGGCGTGATCGGCACCGCAGGCAGCGGCGCCGGCGGCGCGGTGAGCAGCGCCGGGGGTAGCGGCGCCGGCGGTGCGGGGGGGAGCGGCGCCGGCGGTTCCGGCGGCATCGTGAATGCCGGTCCGCCCGTGAAGGCGGTTTCCGCCGGCGGATACCACACGTGCGCGCTCCTGACCGACGGGACCGTCCGCTGCTGGGGATACGGTCAGGGGGGCGTTCTCGGCAATGGAACCCAGGCCAACCAGACGGCTCCGACGCCGGTGGTCGGTCTGTCCGGCGCCGAGCGAATCTTCGCCGCATACACCGATAGCTGCGCCCAGCTTGGCGACGGGACGATGCTGTGTTGGGGATTCAACAAGAATGGTCAGCTCGGTGACGGTACGACGACGGAGCACGACCTCCCGACGGCGACCCTGGGTCCCGTGCTTCTTCATGGCGGGGTGTCGCTGGGCCAGTACCACAGCTGCGGTGTGTGGCCCGATGGTTCGGCCAGTTGCTGGGGCGGCAACTATGCGGGCCAGGTCGGCGACGGGACCAAGGTGGACCGGGACACGCCCACGGCGGTCGGCCTCACCAATGTCAAACAAGTCGTCGCTGGTGACATCCAGTCGTGCGCGGTGCTGCTGGACGGAACCGTCGACTGCTGGGGCTATAACGGGTTTGGCACGCTCGGCGACGGCACGACGACGGATCACCTCACGCCGGCACCCGTGCCTGGATTGTTGGGCGTCGCGCAGGTGGGCCTGGGCGAAA
Source organism: uncultured Myxococcales bacterium (assembly GCA_964571275.1). GTDB lineage: Bacteria > Myxococcota_A > Polyangia > Fen-1088 > Fen-1088 > DASRQZ01. Next base: position 1,646 of record CAZNCQ010000564.1, on the reverse strand, counting down.
ACATCGCCTGCGCGCTCATGAACGACGCCACGGTGCAGTGCTGGGGCGCGAACAACTATGGTCAGCTCGGAAGCGGGGCGAACACCAACGTCAACGCGGCTCGCCCGCAGGCGGTGCCCGGCCTGGCGCAGGTCTCCCAGCTCTCGGTCGGCGACAACTTCGCGTGCGTTCTGATCGCCGGCGGGACCGTCCGCTGCTGGGGCTACAACGCCTACGGCCAGCTCGGAGATGGGACGCGGGACAGCCGATCGTCTGCCACGCCGGTGCCGCAGCTCACCGACGTCGTCCAGATCTCCAGCGGGACGACCCATGCCTGCGCGGTCACCTCCGGGGGCACGCTCCTTTGCTGGGGTGACGAGCTCGCATTCGTCGGCGGCGGACCCAACGCCAACCGCCTCAGCCCGACTGTCATCGCGTTCTGAGACCGCTGCTGGCGGTGGACGGGGCGCTCTGGTAAAAGGCAATTAATTCCGGGGTATGCGAGTCTGCCCTCGCGAGGGAACGCCAACGTTCCGCCGCGGAGGTGGGTCCGTGAGGAGCTTCCCTTCCCCTCGCGCGCCCGCAGGCCAGACGATTCGCCCTTCGGTCGCGCAAATATCGATCGCAAGTGGGCTCGTTTTCGTCGCTTTCGAGTACATTCACCACCATGCAAATCCTGCTAGATGCCGATCCGACCGAGACGCGCGAGTGGGTCGACGCGCTCGAGAGCGTTCTCGCCGTAGAGGGACCCGAAAGAGCGCACTTTCTCCTCGACCAGCTCGCGGACAAGGCGCGGCGCACGGGGAACTTCCGTCCCTTCAGCGGCAAGTCGGCCTACCTGAACACGATCCCGCCCCAGCTCGAGGAGCGCTCTCCCGGCAATCACGAGATCGAGCACCGGCTCCGCTCTTTCGTGCGCTGGAACGCCGCCGCGATGGTATTGCGCGCGGGGAAGAAGGCTCTGGATCTCGGTGGGCACATCGCCAGCTTCGCCTCCGCCGCCACCTTGTACGACGTCGGGTTCAACCACTTCTGGCGCGCCCCGACGCCGGACTTCGGCGGCGACCTGGTCTACTTCCAGGGGCACTCGTCGCCCGGCGTCTACGCACGCGCCTTCGTCGAGGGCCGCCTGTCCGAGGCGCAGCTCGACATGTTCCGCCAGGAGGTCGGGGGCACCGGCCTCTCGTCGTATCCGCACCCCTGGCTGATGCCCGACTTCTGGCAGTTCCCCACGGTGTCGATGGGTCTCGGTCCGATCCAGGCCATCTACCAAGCGCGATTCCTGCGCTACATGCACCACCGCGGTCTCGCCAACACCGAGGGCCGCAAGGTCTGGGCCTTCATGGGCGACGGCGAGATGGACGAGCCGGAATCGCGTGGCGCGATCAACCTCGCGCCGCGTGAGGCGCTCGACAACCTGATCTTCGTCATCAACTGCAACTTGCAGCGGCTCGATGGGCCGGTGCGCGGCAACGGCAAGATCATTCAGGAGCTGGAGTCGGACTTCGCCGGTGCCGGCTGGAACGTCATCAAGGTGATCTGGGGCGCGTACTGGGATCCGCTGATCGCGCGCGACCACGACGGCATCCTGCTCAAGCGCATGGAGGAGGCCGTCGACGGCGAGTACCAGAAGTTCAAGAGCCGCGACGGCGCCTACGTGCGCGAGA
>CAZNCQ010000563.1:0-2825 GCA_964571275.1 uncultured Myxococcales bacterium | reverse complement strand
CTGAGTACGTCCTGGTCCCGAGCGCGCAGGCCAACCTGGCCAAGATCCCCGCCGGCCTCACCGACGAGGAGGTGTTGCTCTGCCCTGACATCATGTCGACGGGCTTCTCGGCGGCGGAGCACGGGCATGTCCGCCTCGGTGACGCGGTCGCCGTCTTCGCGCAAGGGCCCATCGGTCTCTGCGCGACCGCGGGCGCCAAGCTCTCGGGTGCGTCGCTGGTGATCGCGGTCGACAGCGTGCCCCGGCGCCTGGAGGTCGCGCGGCGGATGGGCGCGGACGTCGTGCTCAACTTCAAGGAACAGGACGTGATCGCGGAGATCAAGCGTCTGACCGGAGGCGGCGTCGACGTCGCCATCGAGGCGCTGGGCACCGGACCCACCTTCGAAAACGCTCTGCGCTGCGTGCGGCCAGGCGGGACGGTCTCCAGCCTGGGCGTCTATTCGAACAACCTGGCGCTGCCGCTGGACGCGTTCGCTGCGGGGTTGGGCGACCACGCCATCGTGACTTCGCTCTGTCCGGGTGGCAAGGAACGCATGCGGCGCCTGATGAGCATCGTGGCCGCCAAGCGCTTCCCGTTCAACGAGCTCGTCACGCACTCGTTCCCGCTGGCGGAGATCGAAGCCGCCTACGACCTCTTCGCGCACCAGCGTGACGGGGCGATGAAGGTGGCGATCCGGCCGTAACTCGGCCCGACCGCTGGCGGCGCCGCGATCGGGGCCGCTGGCATTTCGCCCGGATCGCGGTTCCACTGGCAGACTTCATGGGCAACGTGCTTCCCAAACGGGTCCTCGCCAGTCACGGCAAACCGGCGATCCGGGTATCGGCGGCGGTGCTCGACGCCGCCGCGCTCGACGTGGCGGGCGTCTTCGCACGACTGGCCACCCGAGCCGAGGGGTTGACGGCCTCGGAAGCCGAGGCGCGGCTCCTCGCGCATGGGCCCAATCTACTGGCGCGCGATCAGCGTCCCGGGCTCGCGCGCCTCCTCTGGCGGGCGGTGATCAATCCGCTCGTGATCCTGCTCGCGGTTCTGACCACGGTCTCGTTCTCCACCGGCGACCCGCGGGCCGGAACCATGATGGCGCTGATGATCGCGCTCAGCGTCGGCCTCAAGCTCTATCAGGAGGCCAAGGCCGACAGCGTCGCGGCGAAGCTCAAGGCGATGATCTCGGTGCGCGCGACGGCGCTCCGCGACGGTCAGCCCTGTGAGATTTCGCTCGCGCAACTGGTCCCCGGCGACGTGGTCCAGCTCGCCGCCGGCGACATGATCCCGGGCGACGCACGTATCATCCAGGCCAAGGATCTCTTCGTGAGCCAGTCCGCGCTCACGGGGGAGAGCTTTCCGGTCGAGAAACATGCCGTCGTCGGCGCGACGCCCGCGGCCGCGCCGCTCGAGCTCGCGACGATCGCATTCCTCGGGACCAGCGTCGAAAGTGGATCGGCGTCGGCCGTCGTGGTCGCGACCGGGAAGGAGACGTACCTCGGCGGGATGGCCGCCGCGATGACCGAACAGCCCGCCGCGACCGCATTCGATCGCGACATCGCGCGCTTCACCTGGCTCTTGCTGCGCTTCATGTTCGTCATGGTGCCGCTGGTCTTCGTCATCAACGGGCTCACCAAGGGTGACTGGACGGGAGCGTTCTTCTTCGCCGTCGCCGTCGCCGTCGGCCTGACGCCCGAGATGCTGCCGATGATCGTGACGGTGTGCCTGTCCAAGGGCGCGGTCGCGATGGGCAAGAGAAAGGTGATCGTCAAGCGGCTCAACGCCATCCAGAACCTGGGCGCGATGGACATCCTCTGCACCGACAAGACCGGGACCTTGACCCTCGATCGGGTGATCCTCGAGCGTCACTGCGATGTCAGCCTGCGCGAGAGCGACGCCGTCCTGGCGCTGGCCTACACCAACAGCCATTTTCAAACCGGTCTCAAGAACGTGCTCGATCGGGCGGTGCTGGCGCACGAGGAGACGCACGCCCACGCTCGCATTCCAGAGTTCACGAAGGTCGACGAGATGCCGTTCGACTTCCAGCGGCGCATCATGTCGGTCGTCGTTCGTACGCCCGAGGGCCGGGACCTCATCATCTCAAAGGGCGCACCCGAGGCGATCTTTCCCCGGTGCGCAGCCGTCGACCTCGACGGCCAGCGCTTGCCCATGGACCATGGCCACATCGTCGAGCTCGGGCGCGAGTACGAGCGCCTCAGCGCCGACGGGTTTCGAGTCCTGGCCCTCGCCACGAAGGAGGGCCCGCCGCGGACGGCCACGGTCGGCAACAGCACGCCCTACGGCGCGGCGGACGAGTGCGACCTGATTCTGCAGGGCTACATCGCATTCCTGGATCCGCCAAAGGAGACCTGCGCGGCCGCCATCGCCGACCTGCAGGGGCACGGGGTCACGGTCAAGGTGATCACCGGCGACAATGATCTGGTGGCGCGGAAGATCTGCAAGGAGGTGGGACTGGCCGTCGACGAAGTGCTGCTGGGTGTGGACGTCGAGCGCATGACCGACGCGCAGCTCTCCGAGGCTGCGGAACGCACCGCGCTCTTCGCGCGGGTCTCGCCAGCGCACAAGCAGCGCATCATCAAGGCGCTGCAGGCCCGGAACCACACGGTCGGTTTCCTGGGCGACGGGATCAACGACGCGCCCGCGCTTCACACGGCGGATGTCGGCATCAGCGTCGACTCCGCGGTCGACATCGCCAAGGCGTCGGCCGACATGATCCTGCTCGAGAAGTCGCTGCGCGTGCTCGACGAAGGCGTGCTCGAGGGGCGCAAGGTCTTCGCGAACATCAGCAAGTACGTGCGGATGGGGGCGTCGAGCAACTTCGGCA
>CAZNCQ010000562.1:0-2826 GCA_964571275.1 uncultured Myxococcales bacterium | reverse complement strand
ACTAGTGGCATCCACGCCGTGCTCGTGCGCTCACGAGGACGGGTCGGAGGCGCGCACGGGCGGCAGGTTGACCTCGGGGGCCGGAGCTTCGCGCGGCCGCCAGGGCAGCCAGACCGAGAAGATCGAGCCCTGGCCGACCTTGCTCTCGACGGAGACCTCGCCGCCGTGCAGGGCGACCAGGCGCTTGGTCAGCGCCAGCCCCAGGCCCGTGCCCTCGGGACGCACACCGCGTGTCTGCGGGATCTGCTCGAACTCGTGGAACAGGCGCGGCAGATTCTCCTCGGCGATGCCGACGCCGGTGTCGGCGACCTCGACGACGATCTGGTCGTCCTCCAGATGGGCCGACAGCCGCACCGTTCCGCCTCGCGGCGTGAACTTGATGCCGTTGCTCACCAGGTTGTAGAGCACTTGCTTGATACGACCGGGATCGATGTAGATCTCCGGCAATGCCTTGGCGAGCGACACCTCGAGGTTGATCCCCCTCTTCGTCGCCTGCGCCTGGATCACGCTCCTCACGATGTCGACGACGCTACCGAGGTGCGTCCACTCGCAGATGAGATCCATGCGCCCGGCCTCGACCTTGGAGATGTCGAGGATGTCGTTGACCAGCTGGAGCAGGTGGCGCCCCGAGATCAGCACGTTGCCGACGTACGACCGCTGCTTGTCGGTGAGCGTGCCGAAGATCTCCTGCTCGAGCAGCTCGGAAAACCCGATGACGGCGTTCAACGGTGTGCGCAACTCGTGGCTCATGTTGGCCAGGAAGGAGCTCTTGGCGTGGTTCGCGGCGTCGGCCAGCTCCTTGGCCTTGATGAGCTCGCGCTGCACGCGCTCGCGCACCGTGACCTCGAGCTGGAGCTTCTCGTTGGTCTCGCGCAGCTGCCGCGTGCGCTTCTCGACGTTCGACTCGAGCTCGGCGTGCGCCAGCCGCAACCCCAGCTCGACGCGCTTCCTGTCCATGAACTGGCCGATCTGCCCGCCGAGCGCGTTCATCATCGACAGCTGTTCGTCGTCGGAGGCGCGCACGTCGCGGCTGAAGAACGCCATGACGCCGACGACGTCGGGGCCGTTGCGCAGCGGCATCGCGAACGCGCCCCGCAGGCCGGCCAGCGCGCGCAGCATCGACGACGGCGCCGACGACGGCGTCAGCAGCGGCTCCGCGGGTGTCGCCGTCAGCGGCGTGTTCCGGTCGGCGGTCAGGTCCGCGATCCACATCGGCAGGTGGCGGTTCCAGACCTGCCCGGGCAGATCCTCCTCGGGCCGCAGCTCGACGCCCCGCCGCACCGCCAGGTGGGGCGGCATCGCCGACTCGGGCGCGTGCCAGACCTCGACGCAGCGGAGGAACTGCTCGCGTTCGTCGATCTCCCACAGCTCGCCGAGGTCCCAGCGGTAGCTCTGGCCGACGATGCGCAGAATCTCGGGCGCCGCTTCGCGCAGCGTGCCCGACGTCGCCAGCAGGCGCGTGAGGCTGTACTGCAGCGAAAGCAACCCCTCGGTGCGCTGGCGCTCGGCGACCTCGCGCTCGAGAACCGCCTGGTGCCGCTCGATGCCCGCCGTGCGCTGCGCGGTGCGCTTCAGATCCTGCTTGCTCTTGTAGATCGCGACGATCAGCGACACGTCCTCGACGGTGAGGCGGGCGATGTGGCGCAGCCACGACCAGTCGCTGACCGTGCGGTGGCCGTACAGCGCCTCCGACCAGAAGAACGTGCCGAGGATGTAGTCGACAGCGAGGATGCCGGTCGCCAGCAGCAGCGTGCGAATGTCGCGGTAGAGCGCGACGAAGATGAACGACGCGACCGCGGCGACCTGGCTCTCGTAGCGGCCACGGGAGAAATGCACGAGCAGGCAGGCCATGAACGCCTGGGCGATCGCGATCTGGCGGCGATTGCCGCGCTCGCCCGGGTTGGTCCACGCGACGTACATCGGCCAGGTGACGATGAAGCCGCCGACGAGAAACGCGGCCCACGCCGGCACCATCTGCTCGTCGACGTCCGCCGACGACCCGCGCAGAGCGATCAGGATCACTGCGACCCATTCGGCCGCGAGGATCCAGAAGAACAGGCGGTCGGTCCGCTCGTTGATCTCGCGCAGCGCGCGGCCATAGAGGTCGCGCGCGCGACGATCGGCCTGGGCGGCCTGATCACCTGGTAGCGTGGGCAGCGTCTCCACGACTCACCCGGCCGACGCGAGGGCGACCAGCCGGGCCGGCGTCTTCTCGCCCGCCTCGTCGCTGGCCGTGTCGTCGACGGGTTGGGGGACCGCGAGGCGGGTCGTGCGCGGCAGCCGCACGCAGAAGCAGCTTCCCTTCGTGCCGTTGTCCTCGACCCAGATCCTGCCGCCGTGGGCCTCGACCGCCGTGCGGCAGAAGACCAGCCCCAACCCCTGGCTGTTGCGCGGCTGGGCGAGGTTGCGATCCTCGATGCGCACGTACTTCTCGAAGATGCGCGTGCGGTACGCCGCGGGGATGCCGGCGCCCTCGTCGCGGATGCGCAGCTCGATGCCCGACACCGCACCCTGGCCGTCGCCAGCGGCGAGCGTCACCACCGTGGCCTCGAGCGAGATGCACCCGTTGCGCGGGCTGTACTTGTGCGAGTTCTCGAGCAGGTTCTCGATCACACGGCGGACCAGGTCGCGATCGGCGACGATGGCGCCGACGGCCGACTCGACCGACACGCTCAGCGTCTGGCCCTTTTCCTCGAGGCGGCGCACCGTCTCCGACGAGACCTCGGTCAGCAGGGCGCTCACGTCGAACTCGGCGCAGCGCGGGACCAGCGCGCCGTCCTCGCTGCGGCTGATGTCGAGCAGGTTCATCACCATGCGGAACATCGA
>CAZNCQ010000561.1:0-2827 GCA_964571275.1 uncultured Myxococcales bacterium | reverse complement strand
AGGTCGGGATCACGATCGCCTGGTGGCCGATCTCGACGCCCAGGCTGAACGCGCCCACCGCCAGTCCCAGCCCGGCGGCCGGCAGGTCGCGCATCGCCTGCAGCGCGCCGCTCGCGAACCCGCACCCGTGCAGCAATCCGAACCCAAACGCGATCGCTAGCCGAGGCGCGCGCCGACTGGATGCAGGCGCGAGGACATTTTGCAGCGCGACCACGACGATGCTGGCGGCGATCAGCGGCTCGACGATCGATTCGGGGAGCGCGATCCAGCGCAACGCACACAACGTCAGCGTGGTCGCGTGCGCGAGCGTGAACGCGACCACGACCTTGATCAGATCCCGCAGCGTCACCGCGGCCAGCACCAGCGCCGCGACGAAGAGCAGGTGATCGTAGCCGCGCAGGATGTGCAGAATGCCCTGCCGCAAGTAGGCCCAGGCCAGGCGCGCGCCACCCGCCGATGCGGGCGCGCCATCGCATTCGATCGTCAGCGGGTCCGCGCCGAGCAGGCGCGGTGCAGCGCCGGCGCCACCGTGATCGGTGACGGTGACGAGGTAGCTCACTTCCCACGGGCCGCCGAGCGCGAGGCCTATTTCGCGCAACACCTGGTTGCGCAGCGTGATCCGCGCGGCGGGTGACGCCCCCGGCGACCAGGGGTACGAGAGCACGTAGCTGAACGGCGGCGCCGCCGCGCTCGCGGGCGGCGTTTCGACGACGGCGCCGGTGAGACGGTGGCCATCGGATTCCACGGTCAGGTGCGCCAGCACGTACTCGCCGTGGCGGCGCACCCGCTCGTCGAGCGGCGCGCTGCCCCGGCCGGCCGCGGTCGCGGCGACGAGGATCTCCTCCCAGGTCGCCGTCACGCGGATCGAAAGCCGCTCGCGCGCGACGTCGATCTGCATCGCGTCTTGCAGCAGCGGATGCGCCCCGGCCGGCGGCGACATCGCACACACGACCAGGGCCGCGATCGCGGCCGAGCTTGATGGGTGACGCGCGAACCGGCGAATAGCCGGGCGAGTTTGCCCGACATACCGGCCTCTTTGCTACCCTGTTTGCTGCGCTATTTGCCGGGGAACGTCCCGACCGCGCGCCGCAGGGTCAGGTCGGCGATCGCCACATCGTAGTGCGCCTGCGCGAGCGACTCCTGAACCGCGACCAGGCTGTCCTGCGCTTGCAGCAAGTCGACCTGGGTCACGCTGCCGGCCTCGTACTGCACCCGCACCAGGTCCAGCGTCTCGTGCGCCAGTGAGACCGACCGCTCGGCGGTCTCCAGCGCCTTCTGCTTGGTGTCGAGCGAGCGCGCGCCGTTGACCAGGTCATCGTTGATGCTGTCGCGCAGGACGTCCGTGCGCGCCAGCGCCTCTTCGGCCTGCGCCGCCGCCAGGTGGCGCTGCGCGTCCCGCGTGCCACCGTCGTAGATCACCCAGTCGATTTGCAAGCCGGCCGCCCAGGCGTAGTCGTGCTGAGCGAAGTTGAGGTAGTTGAACCGGCGCGCGAACCCGAACCCGGACAGCGTCGGCGCCCAGCGCCAGAAGTAGGCGCGGCGCTGCTCGTCCGCCGAGCGCGCGGTCTGCTCGAAGGCGCGGAACTCGGGCCGCAGGTGCAGCGCCATGTCCAGCGACTGGTTGTCCACTCGGTACGGCGCCGCGATGGGCGGGATCGAGACGTGAAACGGGCCTTCGGCCTGGATGAGCGTCGCGAGCGCGCGATAGGTCTGCTCGCGCGCGGTGATCGCCTCGCGCTCCTGCTGCTCGGCCCGCACCAGCGCCAGCTCGGCGCGGTCCTGATCGACCTTGGTCACGGTGCCAGCCGCCATGCGCGTGCGCGCGTTGTCCAGCGTGGCGCGCGCGACCTCGACGCTCGACCGGCGTGCCACCAGCACCTCGTCGGCGATGCCCGCCGCGTAGAACGTCTGCGCGACGCTGAACAGCACCTGGTCCTCGCTCACCTCGAAGTTCGCCTCGGAGGCGTGCACGTTGGCCTTCACCGCGTTGAGCGCCGGATACGCCGGCGGCGCGATCAGCGGCATGTTGAGGTTGACCTGGCCATCGAGCTGCTCCTGCGGCTGCAGCGTCAGGACCTGGGTGGTGTTGGTCATCGGGTTCGTGAACGGAAACTTCGCCTCGGTGTCGTTGTGCGTGTACTTCCCCTGCGCCGTGATCGTCGGGAAGAGCGCCGCCCACGCCTGCTCGATGTTGGTCTGTGCCTGCGCGAGCCGCGCGCGCTCGACGATCAGGCTGCGGTTGCGCTTGCGCGCCATCGCCAGCGCCTGGTCGAGCGTCAGCTCGGCGGGCGCGCCCACCTCCGCAGCGCTCGCAACCGGCGCTGCGATTCCGAACGCGAACGACGTGACGACGGTGAACGAAACGAGAACGGCGAGGACGGAACGGACACGTACCATGGTCAGGGGTCTCCTCACGATGCGACCTCCGGGCGTCGCGGGCCCTGTCCCTCGGCAGCGTGCGGGACGGCATGGGCGGGTGGCATGATCTCGTCGGCGCCGGTCTCTTCGGGCGAGCGCGCGCGGATGCGGAAAACTCGACGGAACCAGAGCGACAGGTCGTCGAACAACGAGTAGGCGACCGGCGTTGCCAGCAGCGTCAGCAACAGCGACAGGATCTGCCCGCCGACGACCGGCCCGGCGGTCGCCTTGTTGAACTCGGCGCCGATGCCTTTCGACAGCACCAGCGGCAGCATGCCGGCAACGAACGCCATGGTCGTCATCAAGATCGGCCGCAACCGATCGCGGTTGCCGAGCAGGATCGCGTCGCGCCGTGACTTGCCCTCGGCGCGCAGCTGGTTGATGTGGTCGATCTGAAGAATCGAGTTCT
>CAZNCQ010000560.1:0-2828 GCA_964571275.1 uncultured Myxococcales bacterium | reverse complement strand
TGACCTCGAGCGGACGGCCGAGCAGCATCGCCGCCCCCTCGACGCGCCCCTCGAGCGCGAACTCGCGCACCTTGGTCGACGAGCAGGTGAGGCCGCTGGCCGTCACCGGCGGGACGACGGTGACGCCGATGCCCAGGGCTGCGCCCTCGGCGCCGAGCAGGCGCGTATCGCCCTTGCGCCCGCGCCCGAAGCTGAAGTCGTAGCCGACCACCACGTCGCGCGCCCCCAGATCGCCCGCCAGCACCTCGCGCACGAACGCCGGCGCTTCGATCGACGCGAACGCCTGCGTGAACGGCTCGACGACGACCAGGTCGGCGCCCGCCTCACCCAGCAACTCGATGCGGCGCCGCAGCGATACGATGAGAGGTGGGGCCAGCGCGGGCGCGAACAGCTTGGCCGGATGCGGGTCGAAGGTCAGCACGCCCACGATGCCGCCGGTCGCGGTCGCGCGCGCGCGCGCCGCGTGGAGCAGCGCCTGGTGGCCGAGGTGGACGCCGTCGAAGTTACCGATCACAAAGGCGGTTGGCCGTCGCGCCTCTCCAGACGCGGCGAGCGCGGCACGTCCGGCAACCACCTTCATGCGCCAGAGAATACATGATGGAGGCAGCCGGCCAATCCGGAAGCTCGGCCAGTGCGGTCGGTCCCCGATCCTTGATGAGAAACCGCCAAGCGCCGTGGACGCCAAGATCCGGGTTCGAAAAGTCCGGATCTGGCGTCCATCGCGCCTGGGCGGTTTTTCAACAGCGTTGCTTTGAGACGTTTTTCGACAAACCGGTCGTTCGGGGCTGGAATGGAGGGCGTGCCGGGGTCGGTATCACAACGCTTGCCGGCGGCGCACGCCGGGCGGACCACATCGCCGGGGGCGCGATCGGCCACCGCGGCGCCGGTGTCGCGAGCCGCGCCGCCTCGGCGCGCGGAGTGGCGCGACCATTTCGGTGTGTGGTTCGTGCTCGGCGTCCTGGTGTCGTTCGGGTATGCCGCCGCTGCGCCGGCGCTGGCGCCGGGCGCCGCCTCGGCGCGCGCGCAGGTCGAGCGCGGCGGTCTGCAACCCGGCGTGTCGGCGCTCTGGCTCGCGCTCGGTCGAGGGGCGGTCGGCTTTCCGCTCGGAGATCCGCTGCTGCACCTGTGCGCGCTGTCCGTCGTCACCGGCGCCGGCCTCGCGGCGCTCTGGTGCTGGCGCTCGGCGACTGACGGCCGTCTCGCCGCCGCGCGGGCGCTGACGCCACTCGAGATCGTCGGCGCCGCGGCGGGCGTGGCCACGCTGGCGGTGTCGCGATCGTTTTTCCAGGCCGCGACCACGGCGGGTCCGGTTGCGATCGGCGTCCTGGCCGCGCTCGCGCCCGTGGTGCTGGCCGAGCGCGTCTGGCGATCTCCGTGCGATCGACGGCTGGGCCTTGCGCTCGCGGCGGTGGCGGGCGCCAGCGCGGGCGCGCCGCTGGCGGCCGCCGCGATCGGATGGCCGTTCGCGACGCTCGCCTGGGGGCGCGCGCTGCGCCGGCGTGCACGCTGGGCGGCACCGGCGCCGATGGTCTTCGGCATGGCCGCCATCGCCAGCGTCGTCGGGCTCGCGCACGGATCGGCGGCGGTCCGCGCGCGCGATCTCGTGGGACACCTGGCCTTGGTTCCAGTCGTGCGCGCGATCGCCCACGTGTCGGTCGCCGGCATGGCGCACGCCGGGGCCGAGCTCGGCGACCAGATCGGCGTCCTCGCCTTGCTGGTCGCCGGCGCCGGGTTGACGCGGCTCGATGCCACGTCCTGGCTCGCCACGCTCTGGCCGATCCTGGCCGGCGTGGCGCTGCGCGCTTCCTTCGGCGCCGACGCCGACGGAACGATCGGGATCATCGTCGCCGCCGCCGCGGTGGCGTTGCCGCTGGGGGCCGGGACGGTCCGGCTGGCCGAGAGGCTCGGGCGCGCGGCGGTGCCGGCCGCCGCCGCGGTCGGCGTGATCGTCGTGATCTGGCCATTGCTCGCGCGATGAAGGTTTCGACCAGATGTCGTCCGCGTCGGCAAACCGTAACAGCCGGCGGCCGACAATTCGACATCGGCCGGCGCGGCGCGCGATCCACTGGCGCCGGGAGCGGGTAGAGTGACTTCCCATGTTCGACGGTCGGACGAAGATCATCGCGACGCTGGGGCCCGCGCTCGATTCCGAAGGCGTCCTGGAACGCCTGCTCGACTCGGGCGTCGACGTGTTGCGCGTGAACCTGTCTCACGCGCCGCCGCGCGATCAGGCGGCGCGCGTGCGCCGCGCGCGCGCGCACCGGCCCGACATCGCGGTGCTCGCCGACCTGGGCGGTCCCAAGCTGCGGCTCGGCGAGCTGCGCGAAGAGATCAAGATCCGCGCCGGCGACATGATCACGCTGGGCGCGGGCGGCGTACCCGTCGCCGATCCGTCGCTCTACGACCGCGTGCGCGTGGGCGACCCGGTCTACATCGCCGACGGTACGCTGGACCTGGTGACCAGCGAGGTCGCGGGCGACCGCATCGTCTGCCGCGTGCGCGTGGGCGGGACGCTGCGCTCGCGCAAGGGGATCAACCTGCCGATGGACACGTCGTCGCTGCCGGCGCTGACCGAGAAGGACCGCACCGACCTCGCCGACATCGGCGTGCTCGCGCCCGACTACATCGCGCTGTCGTACGTGCGCCACGAAAAGGACATCGCCGACGTGCGCCTGCTGACGCAGCTGCCGATCGTCGCCAAGATCGAGAAGCAACAGGCGCTCGAGCGCATCGACGCGATCCTCGAAGCCGCGGACGCGATCATGGTGGCGCGCGGCGATCTCGGCGTCGAGATCCCGATCGAGAAGGTGCCGGCGACGCAGAAGCGG
>CAZNCQ010000559.1:0-2840 GCA_964571275.1 uncultured Myxococcales bacterium | reverse complement strand
TGGGGCGCCGTGAACCACTGGAACACGGACAACCCCCACGTCCACGTGATCGTGCGTGGCATCGACGAGGCGGGGCGCGACGTCACCATCGACGGCCGCTACTTGGCGGAGGGGATGCGGAGCCGCGCCCAAACCATCCTCACCAACGAGCTCGGTCCCCGCACAGAGGTCGACGTCCAGAATCAGCTCGCACGTCAGGTTCGCCAAGAGCGGTTCACGTCGCTCGACCGCGTGCTCCAAAGTTGCGAGCAGCGGGGCGGGGTGGTGCTCGAGGCCCGGCTCCCGCGCGACGGCCGGGCGTCACGCGTGCGCCTCACCGCTCGCCTCGGACGTCTGGAGCTGCTCGGGCTCGCGGTCCGGACATCGTCCCTCGCGTGGCAGCTCCGCGAGGGCTGGGTGGACACCCTCCGGGGTCTCGGACAGGCGAACGACATCGTCAAGCGGATGCACGCGGCGGTCCCGGGCGCGGATCCTTCCCGCCTCGTCGTCGTGGACGAATCGTCCACCCGTCCGCCCGTGGACGGCGTCGTGCGCGCCAAGAGCCTGCACGACGAGCTGGCCGCTCGCCCCTTCGTCGTCATCGAAGGCGTCGACGGCCGCGTCTACTACGCGCCGATGAGCGTAGCGGCTGTCGAGAAGGTCGCCGAGGGGGACATTGTTCGGCTGGCCGTCGAGTCACCGTCTAGAGCCGTCGAGTCACCGTCTAGATTGGAGGGCGGCGTCTCCGCCCGGCCCCGCACTCTCCTACGACGGCTCGGGCCCCCCCTGCGGGAGCAGGTCGGTTACCGCGGTCCGACCTGGCTCGACACGATGGTCGGGAGGACGCCGGACCTGCTCGGGTCTTTCGCCCGCGAGGTCGCGGAGGGGCTCGCGCGGCGGGACGCGACCATGAAGGCGCTGGGCATCGAGACCGCCGTCCCGGGCGATCGCATCGCCGCGCTCGGGCGCGTGGAGGCGAAGGCGCTTGGCGCCAGGCTCGCCGCCGAGCGCGGCTACACCCTCCCGAGTTCGCCGGCAGGCCTGGCCGGCACGCTCACGATGGGCCCGACGCTGTCGTCAGGTCGGCAGTACGCGGTCGTCATCGACGATAACTCGAAGCACCTGTGGGTCCTGCCCGCGAGCAAGCAGCTGCGGCGACTGGAGGGGCAGCCGGTCCAGGGGGAGGTGAACCGCGAGGGTCGCCTCTTCGTTTCGCGCGCCGGCCCCGGGTGCCGCGCTCCGGGACGCGAGCGCTGAGGCCCGCTCCGCAACTCCGACGCCCGGCGCCCGAGCTACCTCCGAGTCATGAGGAAGCGAGCCTTACTGTCGTTGCTGGGTTTGGTCGTCGTCGGCTTCGCGCTCGCCGCTTCGACGCAGTACGTGGCCGCTACCTTCGGCTTCCACCGCCAGCTCGGCACGCCCCTGGCCACGGTCGCAGGAGTGCGGCTCTATCCGCCGTGGGCGTGGCTCGAGTGGGACGAGCGGCTGCATCGATTCGCGCCGCGAGCCTTCGCGACCGCCAGCGTCGTCACGTACGGCGCTCTGGTCGTGGTCCTCGCGTCGATGGTCGCGCTCGCGGCCGTCGGCAACCGCCGCTCCCGCGAGAGTACCTCCCACGGCTCGGCCCGCTGGGGCACGACGGGCGGGCTGCGGCGCGGAGGGATGCTCGGCTCGGAGGGCATCGTCCTATGTCAGACGTCCGAGGCTCGGTTTTCCTCGGTCCTCGACGACAAGGGTGCACTCAAGTGGAAGCTGCGCCGCCCGGGCCGGCTCGTGCGCCACGACGGGCCCGAGCACGTCTTCGTCTTCGCGCCCACCCGCTCGGGCAAGGGCATCGGCATTGTCATGCCGACGCTCTTCGCCTGGGGGCAGTCGGCCCTCATCTACGACATCAAGAAGGAGCTCTGGTCACTCACGGCCGGGTACCGGAGGAAGTTCTCGTACTGCTGGCGGTTCGAGCCGACCGCGCCGGACTCGGTGCGGTTCAACCCGCTCTTCGAGATTCGGCGCGGCGACAACGAGGTGCGCGACGCGCAGGTGATCGCCGACATCCTCGTCGACCCCGACGGCGCGGGCACGAAGTGGGATCACTGGCAGACGACCGCGCATGGGCTGCTGGTCGGCGCGATTCTCCACGTCCTCTACGCCGAAGCGGACAAGAGCCTCACGGGCGTCGGCGCCTTCCTCGCCAGTCCCGAGCGGTCGCAGGTCCAAACGCTCCAGCGCATGCTGCGGACCAACCACCTGCCGAGCGGCCCGCACCCCGTCGTCGCCCAGGTCGCGCGCAGCATGCTGAACAAGGCCGACAACGAGCTCTCCGGCGTCGTCTCGACGGCCACGAGCTACCTCGACCTCTTCCGAGATCCGCTCGTCAGCCGCGCCACGAGCGCCAGCGACTTCCGGATCGCCGATCTCATGAACCTCGATCATCCGGTGAGCCTGTACCTGGTCGTCCCTCCTAGCGACTTGAGCCGGCTTCGGCGCGTCATTCGCCTCGTACTGAA
This sequence comes from uncultured Myxococcales bacterium, assembly GCA_964571275.1. Lineage (GTDB taxonomy): Bacteria > Myxococcota_A > Polyangia > Fen-1088 > Fen-1088 > DASRQZ01. The sequence continues at coordinate 357 of CAZNCQ010000559.1, read as the reverse complement.
CCAGGTCGGGCAGCGCCTGACGGAGCGGATGGAGTTTGTGCCCGCGAGTCCGCCCAAGAGGCCGCCGTTCCTCACGGCGCTCCAGGCGGCGATGGCCCCCAAGGGGCAGGGCTCGACGCGGGTAGCTGCGGCGTCGTCGAATCGGGGCTACAAGCATCGTCTCCTGCTCCTCGTCGACGAGTTCACGTCACTCGGCAAGCTCGACTTCTTCGAGAACCAGCTCGCCTTCTGCGCCGGCTACGGCCTCAAGTGCTTCATGGTCGCACAGAGCTTGAACCAGCTTCAGAAGACCTACGGCGAGAAGAACTCGATCCTCGACAACTCTCACATCCGCGTGACCTACGCCGCGAACGACGA
>CAZNCQ010000558.1:0-2849 GCA_964571275.1 uncultured Myxococcales bacterium | reverse complement strand
CATCGCCGATCTCCTGTTCGAGTCGGCGTCCGGTGAAGGCCAGCCAGGTGGCGTTTACGTAGTTGCACGTCGCGTCTATCCCCGTGCGCCAGACGAGACTCGGCACCTGATCGAAGAGCGCAAAGTCTTTCTCGGCGGCGAGGGGCACGAATGAGACCGGCATCACGAGTACCAGGAGACATCGGGGGAATGGGTTCGGGCAGGTATCGGTGCTTGTAAGCAATGCTTGAGTCGGGACTCACCTTGCCCGTGAGTGCTTCCCTGGAGATCGATCGAGGGCGGCAGCTATGGGTGATTCAAACGAACGCCACCGGGAGAGGGCGGCGGACCCGCGTTCGCTACCGCTGAAGAGTGTCGGTCACGGTCGGTGCGTCCTCCGAGGCGCTTATCCGGAGACGGCGGCCGGTTCTGTTTTCGACAAGAAAGCTTGCGAGGGGTTACCTCACTTCGTGCCTTGAAGGTCAGGGACAACAACTTTGGAAGTCGAGTGATCGGCGCGCGGCGCTCGGGCCAATTGATCCGCAGAGCACGCCGCTCCCGCGGCAACAGCCGATTCCGAACCCTGGAACTCTGGAGGCCCGATCATGAACAGCACTCGCGATCCATCGAAAATTCCGCTCATGAGGCGATTCGCGTCAGCGCCCATCGTTTGTTCGTCCATCATCGCAATGAACGCTTTGGCGTGCGCCGGAAGCACGGACGACACGACGGTCAGCGCCTCGGGAGCCCTCACTGTCGTCAAGGGCGACATCAACGGCGACGGCTTCGCAGACATCGCGCTCACGGGAGGCACCAACTGGACCACGTTGCCCGTTGCCTTCTCGCTGGGTGACGGGAACTTCAGCGTCAGCAATCAGTCTGTGGGCGCGTTCCCGGCCTTTGCTCAGCAAGGTGGCCGAGCGGTCACCGGGGACTTCGACGGCGATGGGCGCAACGATGTGGCGCTCGTCGGTGGCTACATTCCGACCACCGGTGCGCCGTGGAACACGATTCCAATCGCATTCTCGAACGGCGATGGCACGTTCCGGATCACGAACCAGAGGGTCCTCAACTTCGCCACGTTCGCGACGCAGCCAAACGCCTTTCCCGTCGTAGGAGACTTCAATGGTGACGGGCGTATGGACATCGCGCTCGTTGGTGGCTTCATCCCGTCCACGTCGAGCCCCTGGAATACGATCCCGGTCGCCTTTTCGAACGGTGATGGCACCTTCACGGTGACCAACAAGCCGGTCGCCAACTTCCCGATTTTTGCTACCCAAACCCAGGGTCACGGACAGATTACGGGCGACTTCAACGGTGACGGGCGCATGGACATCGCGCTTACCAGCGGCTTCAGTCCCGGCGGCGCACCGTGGAATACGCTTCCGGTCGCCTTTTCGAACGGTGATGGCACCTTCACGGTGACCAACAAGCCGATCGCCAACTTCGCCAGGTGGGCAGGTGAGTTCGCATCGGCGGTAGCGGGCGACTTCAACGGCGACGGGTTCGGCGACGTCGCCCTCGTTGGAGGAAGCGGTTGGACGACGATTCCGGTCGCCTTTTCGAACGGCGACGGTACGTTCCGCGTCACCAACAATGGCGTCGCCAACTTCCCGACCTGGGCACAGGTCGAGGGGGTGAAGCCAATCGCAGGTGACTTCAACGGCGACGGGGTGGGTGACATCGCGTTGACGGGCGGTTACACCTGGGACGGCATCAATTCACGCAAGCTCCCCTGGGGCTCGATTCCGGTCGCGTTCTCCCTGCGGGACGGCAACTTCAACGTGACCAACAAGGGTGTCGCAAACTTCCCGATCTGGGCGACGTCGCCTGGAGCGGAGCCCGCGAGCCAAGGGCCGCGACGCGAGGATTGGCTCGGTGAAGAGCACACGCCCCAGGTTACAGCCAGCGTCTCGAGCTCCACTTGTGTGGGGCCTTGCACCATCACGGTGACTGTCAACGTCGTCGACAACGACCCCTGGGACGTCAACAAGGTCCTGCTCGATGTGACTTGGCTTGGCCAGGGTCATGCTGGCACTTGCGTGCAGCGCACGGCGACGACCTATGCATGCCCGATCCCGGGCGGTGGTTCGTACGCGATTTACGGGTACGCGCAGGGCACGCGCCAAGGCTCGACCGTCGGGCGGGGGGCCAACCCGTTCAAGCAGGTTGGCTTTGTCATAACCGCCACCGGTCCGATTCCGAGCGGTGGCGCGGGTGGCAGCGGCGGCGCGGGTGGCAGCGGTGGCTCGGGTGGCAGCGGTGGCTCGGGTGGCACTACGGGCACAGGTGGCTCCACCGGCGGCGGTTGCGGCCTGATTTCGGAGCCGTGCTGCGCGGGCAACTCCTGCGCTTTCCAGAGCGGCTTGGTTTGTCACGCGGACATCTCCGGAACCAACCGTTGCTTCTCCCCAACCTCGACGTGCGGCGCGCCATTCCAAACGTGCTGCCAACCCCAGCTGGTTGGTGGCTCACCGTTCTGCGATGACCAAACCTTCCCCGGTGTTTCCTGCGTGGGTTCGAACTGCCAATTCTGAGGCGTGGTCGAGCCTCGGGCAGGTCCTGAGAGCTTCACGAGTGTGATGCGCCGGTGGGCGCGACTGGATTGTCGTGCCCACCGGCGCTCGGAGGACAGGAAGTTCAAGGGTCGTTGTCTGTCTGCCTCATTTGGCCGAGATATCACCGCCACCCTTGTTGTTGGCTGCGCCACCAGCATCGTGCTGCGTTCGACCAGACCCGGGCCAATGCGCAGCGACGTCTTGTGGCGGGAGGCGAGCACTCGCGGGTTTCAGCTGCGCCTCGACGACGGCACGCTGGTCCGGATTCCGGCGGGCCGGGTTCGCATCGTCGAATCCCTTTCAGGGCGGGCG
>CAZNCQ010000557.1:0-2860 GCA_964571275.1 uncultured Myxococcales bacterium | reverse complement strand
CGATCAGCGACTCGGCGATGCCGGCCATGACCGCCGAGCTGGCGTCGGCCATGTTCGCGGCGAGATCGCGAAACGATCGCACGATGCCGAGCACCGTGCCGAAGAGACCGACGTAGGGCGCGTTGCTGGCCAGCGTCGCCAGGAAGTTCAGTCGGTTCTCGTAGCGCGCCTTCTCTTTTCCCAGCGCGCCCGCGATCAGCTCCTCCGCCGACTCCGGCCCGAGCTCGTACGCCTTCAACCCGGCGAGCACGATGTTGGTCTCCAGCGCATCGTGCGGTTGCAGGAGCTTGGCCGCGCCCTGGAAGTCGCCCGCCGCCAGCAGATCCGACAGCTTCGTGCGCAGCGCATCGGCGTCGACGCGGTGGCTGCGATAGAAGAACCAGCGCTCCACCATCACCGCGACAGAGGCCAGCGACAGACCGAGCAGCAGATAGAGGACCCACTCCGATCGAAAGACCGGCAGACCAAGCAAGGTTTGAACGAGACCGCCTGACGCATGTTGCATGGGACGAGATCCTTTTCAGTGAGCCGGCCGGGCCGGGGTACCTGTTTAACACCGGCCCTCGACGGGGATGTCACCACGCCGCAGCTTTTTCGGTGAAGAATTGTTAAGGCCCCCCGAGGAGCCCCGGTCTGGACCGCCGCCGCCCAGGATAGGTTGCCTGATAGGTTGCCTGATGGATTGCCTGACGGGTTGCCTGACCCTTTCAACCCGCGCGCGGGTAGGGGAACTCCGCGATCGGCGCCGTCGGCTCGGTGGCGTCGAACTTGTCCATGTCCAGGACCAGGTCCCCGTTTTCGGCCTCCGACAGGATGTCCGAATGGCGCGCGCCCCAGAGGATCTGTTTCGCGAAGTATTGATGGCTGGCGTGGATCGGTTGCATCGTCGTCTCGTCGAGGCCGACGACCATGACCCCCAGCTCGGACTCCTCGGCGGCGACGGTCTCGGGCGTCCTGCCGTAGAGCGGGCTGCTGCTGTCGATGACGTGCATGACACTCCACGACCGCGCCAGCGACAGCGCGTGCTCGCGCGTCAGGTGCATGTCGATCATCGGGTAGAAGGTGTGTCCTTCGCTGTGGATCTGCTTGCGCACGATCACCGCGCGGATCTGCACGTCGACGATGCGGTTGTTGCCGCGCTGGTTGCTGATCCGGAACATCAGCGTCGGTACGCCGTCGACCGGCGAGATCACCGCTTCGCGCGAGAACACGATGCGCGCGGTCGAGCGCGAGAACTTCGCGAATACCAGGCCGGTCGCGAGGGCGGTCAGCGTCAGGCTGGTGATCGACTCGGCGACCATCAGCACGTTGGCCGCCGTCGATTCCGGGTAAAGGGCGCCGTAGCCGATCGTCCCCATCGTCTCGACGCTGAAGAAGAACGCGTCCAGGAACGACCCCGGCCGCGCGTGACCGACGCCGCCGGTGAGCAGGTAGCCGATCGCGAAGATCGCGTTGGCGACCAGGAACGTGGCGCTGATCGCCACGATGGTCACGTGCCACGGGCGGCGGAGCAGAAAGTGGTAGAAATCGCGCAGCGGCGCGCGCCGATCGCCGAGGACGTGGATCGTGTAGTCGGCGCCCGGCGTCCTCAGCGCTGTATGGCGCGACCGGGTGCGCTTGCGTGGCATGGGCGGCAGTCTTACTCAAACGACGCGGATTCGCACGGCCATCGGAGGCAGATCGCCCAGGCGCTCCATCTCGAGATTGAACGTCATGCCGTCGGGCGCGTGCGCGGGGATCGGGACGCACAGCGTGACCTCTTCGACGACGCTGCCCTCGAACTGGCAGCGCCGGCACCAGACGGTGGCGTGGCCGGCGATGCCGCCGCAGGTCGGGCAAGAGAGGGTGAGCGGCAAGCTGATCGCGGCGAGGCCGCCCGCGCGCGCCTCGTCGGGGCTGACATGCAGATCGATGAGGCCGCCCGGGTGAACCCGCGCCACCTTGCGCGCCTCGAGCGCGGCGAGCGTCCCGGACAGGCGCACGATCAGCGCAGCCGCCGATTCTTTGCGCTGGCGGGCGGCCGCCGCGGCGACGGGGTCAGCGGTCTCGACCGCGTGCGGCGGCTCGGGTCGGCGCGCGTCGTACATCGCATCGTAGGTCGAGCGCAGCGTGGGATCGGAGAGCACGCGGTAGGCCTCGGCGATTCGCTGGAACGCAGCCGTAGCGTCCGGGCCCGCGCGATCCGGGTGATGGCGCAACGCGAGCAGGCGATAGGCGCGACGAATCTCGGCGCCCCCGACGGCGCGAGTGAGTCCGAGTACGGCGTAGTGGTCGTCGCGCGACATGCGTCCTGGTGCGCCCTTTAGTCTGCCCGTAAATCCGACGAAGGGGGGGTGGAGGGAGCCCCATGTCGATATTTAACAAGAAGTCGGAACCGAGGATCGAGGTCGAGCAGATTCCACGCGCGCCCCTTGCGGCTGCGCCGTCCTCCGCGTCGGCGACGCCGCGCAAGGCTTACGGGATCGCGGATGCGATCGTGCTCATGCGGTCGCTGCCGGTCGACCAGAACGTCGACCTCATCGTCCAGGTGATCCGCGCGACCTTGGCGTCGATGAACGTCAGGGTCCAGGACATCATCGAGGATGCGGTCCGCAAAGAGAAGGCCACCGAGGCCGGTATCTCGGCGTTGCACGGCAAGGTCGCGGAGCTCGAGCGCGAGCTCGATGCGCGCCGCCAGGACATCCTGGGCCTCGAGGCCGACCTGAAGGAGACCAACGCGGTCAAGGAGCGGTTGCAGCTGGCCGAGGACATCGCGTCCCCGCTGCCAGAAGCGCTGGTCGAGGGCCAGCCGCCGGTCGTGAACGGCCAGTTCGGCAGTTATCAGCATCAGCCCTGAGCGGCTGACATCGGGCCTCTGACA
>CAZNCQ010000556.1:0-2861 GCA_964571275.1 uncultured Myxococcales bacterium | reverse complement strand
GCGGCGGTCACCATCTCGGTGCCGTACGACCTGCGCGCGGCGGCGCTGCACCTCGAGCGGCGCGCGGGGCGCTTCTACGCCGGGACGTTCCTGAAGACGCTCAAGGCGAAGTCCCTGGAGCTGCGCGAGCGATTCCCGTCGCTGGTCGACCGGCTGGACCCGAAGCGCATCACGGAGGCGCGCACGTTCTTCGAGTACGACGACGCGGCCACGGCGCCGCTCCATGGCTTCCCCAGCGCCGACGTCTATTACCGCCGCTCGAGCTCGATCCACTACCTGGACCGCATCGAGGTGCCGGTGCTGTGCCTCGGCAGCTCGGACGATCCCTTCCTGCCTGCGCAGGTCATCGAGCGCGCGCAGCACCGCGCCTCCGACGACGTGGAGATGGTGACCACGCCCTGGGGAGGCCACGCCGCCTTCATCACCGGCCGCTGGCCCTGGAAGCCTCTGTACTGGGCCGAGGAACGCGCCGTCGAGTGGCTGACCAAGCGGCCGATCTGATCTGTTCTTCTTGTCTTTGCTCGTTCCAACTCGTCGAATCAGGTCGCGACGACTTCGGCCGGACGATTGATCGAAGAGCCCTGGCTCGAGTCCCCGGCTTTCCGGCCGGGAGCGAGTTGCCCTCCGACCGGCGGCGTGAGGGCCGCGTCCCCCGCAAGAGGAAGCCCCCCACCCCGGAAGCGGGCGACGGGCCGACGCTCGACCGAAGATCTGAAACGTGCGACGAGAAAAGATCCCAAAGCGAAGGTCGAGCCGACAATCGTCTGAGTCGTCACTGTAAGTAAGCAGAGTCAGCAGGGAGGTAAAGTCGGACGCATGTCGGTACGGCCCCGGTGTTCGGTGTTCATTGCCAGCAGTCTCGACGGGTACATCGCGCGAGCGGATGGGAGCCTCGACTGGTTGTCGGTCGTCGAGCGGGAAGGGGAGGACTACGGGTACACGGAGTTTCTGGGCGGCGTCGACGCGCTGGTCATGGGGCGCAAGACCTACGACACGGTGCTTGGCTTCGACGAGTGGCCGTTCACCGGAAAGCGCTGCATCGTGGTCACGCACGCACCGCCCACTTCGCCGCGTGCCGACGAGGAGTTCGCGAGCGGCCTGCCCGCGGCGCTGGTCGAGCAGCTGGGGCGGCAGGGCGTGCGCCGGGTCTACGTCGACGGCGGCGCGGTGATAAGGCAGTTCCTGGCGGCGGGTCTGGTCGACGACCTGACGCTGTCGGTGATCCCGGTGATCCTCGGCGGCGGCATCCGGCTCTTCGACGCCGACCCGCGCAGCCGCGCGCCCCCGGCCGCGCTGCGCCTGATCAATGCGCGCAGCTTCGACAGTGGCCTCGTCCAGCTCCGCTACGAGACGGCCGGCGCGCTCGAGTGAGCTCAGGGCTTCGCGCGCGGCTGCGGCCGCTGCCAGGGTGGCGGCGACATCTCCTTGTGCAGATGTTCGACGAACGCGCGGACCTTCGGCGACAGGTGGCGCGTGCTCGGATAGACCGCATGGATCGGCGTGTCGGCGACCGCCCAGTCGGGCAGCACGTGCTCGAGGCGCCGGTCGCGCAGGTCACTGGCGCACCGAAAGTCGGGGATGAGGCCGATGCCGAGCCCGGCGATCACCGCCTCGTGCACGGTCTCGAAGTCGTTGACCACCAGGCGCGGCGCGACCGTCACCTCGACGGCGATGGTCTTGCGGCGCAGCTTCCACCGCCCGCGGTCGGCGCCCGCGCCGAACACCACGCAGTCGTGCTTCGCCAGCTCCCTGGGCTCGCGCGGCCGCCCGCGCCGTTCGATGTAGCCCGGATCGGCGACCATCAGCGTGCCGACCTGGCCCAGGCTGCGCGCGATCAGCGACGAGTCACCGAGCGCCCGCGCGCGGATCGCCACGTCGAACCCCTCCTCGACCAGGTTGACCACGCGATCGGTGCAGACCAGCTCCAGCTCGACCTCGGGGTAGCGCGCGAGATAGCCGGCGGCGATCGCGCCCAGGAACCCGAAGTTCAGCGGCGCCGTCACGCGCAGCTTGCCGCGCGGGCCGTCCTGCAGGTTGCCGACGGCGCGCTCGGCTTCCTCCAGCTCGGCGACGATGCGCGCGCCGTGCTCGAAGTAGGCGCGCCCGGCGTCGGTCAGGCTGAGCCGCCGCGTGGTGCGCTGGATGAGGCGCGCGCCCAGGCGCCGCTCCAGATCGGCGATCTTGCGGCTCACCGTCGACTTCGGCATGTCCAGCTTCTTGGCGGCGCCGCTGAAGCTTCCGGTCTCGGCGACCTTGGCGAAGACCAGAATCTCGTTCAGATCCATCATGGGGTGTGGGGAGCGACCGGCGGAATGTTCCACTGTTCCATGCCTGGGACAGTGAAGACAAGCCGTGGCGCTGGTCGCCGGGCACCGTGGGTTTAGATCAAGCCGGCGAGGAGGGAACAATGAAAATCAACGAAGACAAGACCACCACGGCGGGCCGCGCGGATGCGCGCGTCGTCCGCGAGGTCGAGCGCGTGATCGGGGCCCACCGGCAGCGCGAGGGCGGCGGCTTCATCGTGCGTCGTCCCGTACCGACCGTCGGGCTGCCGCAGGTCGATCCGTTCCTGCTCATCGACGAGATGGGACCGGTCGAGTACGAGCCCGGCCAGGCGGTGGGCGCGCCGGATCACCCGCACCGCGGGTTCGAGACGGTGACGTACATCCTCGAGGGCGAGATGGAGCACGAGGATTCGGCCGGGCATCGCGGCGCGCTGCGCACCGGCGACGTGCAGTGGATGACCGCGGGCGCAGGCATCGTGCACTCGGAGATGCCGTCGCGCCGGATCCTGGAGCAGGGTGGCCGCGTCCACGGCTTCCAGATCTGGATCAACCTGCCGGCGCGTTTGAAGATGACGC
>CAZNCQ010000555.1:0-2865 GCA_964571275.1 uncultured Myxococcales bacterium | reverse complement strand
GGCTTCGTGCGCGAGATGGACAAGCTGGCGCCGACCGATCGCAACGTCAGCGTGCTGCGTCCCTACGGTGTCTGGGCGGTCATCGCGCCCTGGAACTTCCCCTACGCGCTCATGGGCGCGCCGGCGGCGGCGGCGCTGGTCGCCGGCAACACCGTGGTCATGAAGCCCTCGTCGGAGACGCCGCTCTCGGCGCTGAAGCTGTGCGCGATCTTCGAGGAGGCGGGTCTTCCACCCGGAACCATCAACTGCGTCACCGGCGGCGGGCGCACCGTGGGCGACACGCTGGTCACGCACCCGCACGTCGACGGCGTGACGTTCACCGGATCGTTCGACGTGGGGTTCAAGCAGCTCTACCAGCGCTTCTCGACTCAGTATCCAAAGCCGTGCATCGTCGAGATGGGCGGCAAGAACCCGGCGATCGTCATGGACAGCGCCGATCTCGACCGCGCCGTGCAGGGCGTGCACCGGTCGGCGTTCGGCATGAACGGCCACAAATGCTCGGCCTGCTCTCGCGTCTATGTGCACCGCGCGATCGCCGACGAGTTCCTGCGCCGGCTCGAGCGCGCCGCGAACGAGACGCGCATCGGCGATCCGCTGGCGCCCGACACCTTCGACGGGCCGCTCGCGACGCGCGCCAGCTACGAGGACTACCAGCGCTACGTCGGGATGGCCGGCAAGGCGGTGCGCGCGGGCGGCGAGGTGCTGCGCGAGGGCGCGTTCGCGCATGGCTACTTCGTGCGGCCCACGATCCTGACCGGTCTGCCAGCCGACCACGCCCTCTGGCGCGAGGAGCTGTTCGTGCCGATCGTGAACGTGCAGACCATCGGCAGCCTCGACGAGGCGCTGGAGCTGGCCAACGCGACCACGTTCGGCCTGACCGCCGGCCTCTTCAGCCGCAAGCAGGACGAGATCGAGGCGTTCCAGGATCGCATCGAGGCCGGGGTGATCTACGTGAATCGCGGCGCGGGCGCGACCACGGGCGCCTGGCCGGGCGTGCAGCCGTTCGGTGGCTGGAAAGGCAGCGGCTCGAGCGGCAAGAACATCGGCGGCCACTACACGGTTCAGTGCTATCTGCGCGAGCAGAGCCGCACGGTGGTCGAGTGACGCTGGCCGAGGCGTCGGTGACCGTCGCGGCCGCCGAGGCGGACGCGAACCAGCTGGCGCGTCAGGCGCTGGCCGAGCAGCCGATCACCATCGTCACCGAACCGCCGGGCCCCCTGGCGCGCGCGCTCATCGCCCGCGAGCGTCCGTACGTGTCGCCGTCGCTGGTCGACTGCTATCCGCTGGCCGTGCGGCGTGCGAGCGGCTGCATGGTCGAGGACCTCGACGGCAATATCTATCTCGACTGCGAGGCCGGCGTGGCGACCGCGTCGACGGGGCATTGCCATCCGGCGGTCGCGCGAGCGATCGCCGAGCAGGCGCAGGTCCTGATCCACATCTGCGGCACCGACTTTCACTACCCCGGCTACGGCGCGCTCTGCGAGCGTCTGGCGGCGCTGGCGCAGCGCGCCTTTGCGGCGCTCGGCGGCGGCGGCACCCAGGGCTGGCAGAGCTTCCTCACCAACTCGGGCACCGAGGGGGTCGAAGCGGCGATCAAGCTCAGTCGTTACGCGACCAAGCGATCGCAGCTCATCGCGTTTCGCGGCGGCTTCCACGGCCGCACGCTGGGCGCGCTGTCGCTGACCGCGAGCAAGGCGAAGTACCGCAAACACTTCGGGCCGCTGCTGCCCGGCGTGCACCACGCGACCTACGGCGTCCCGGACAGCGTCGAGCGTGAGCTCTTCGCGCACCTGGTCGCGCCCGAGGACGTCGCTGCGATCATCGTCGAGCCGGTGCAGGGCGAAGGCGGCTACGTCGTGCCGGCCGCCGAGTTCTTGCAGCGCCTGCGCGCGATCTGCGACGCGCACGGCATCTTGCTGGTCTTCGACGAGGTGCAGACCGGCATGGGCCGCACGGGCCGCATGTTCGCCGCGGAGCACTTCGGCGTCGTTCCCGACGTGATGGTGCTGGCGAAGGGGATCGCGTCGGGGATGCCGCTCGGCGCGATGATGGCGAAGAAGGAGCTGATGACGTGGCCGGCCGGCAGTCACGGCTCGACCATCGCGGGCAACCCGGTGTGCATCGCGGCAGCGATGGCGACGATCGATCTGCTCGAAGGCGGTCTCGTCGAGAACTCCGCGCGCGTCGGCGCCGTGCTCAAGAACGAGCTCGCTCGGGCCCTCGAGGGCCACGCGGTGTTTGAAGAGGTGCGCGGGCTCGGCTTGATGATCGGCGTGGAGCTGCGGACGCCGGAGCTCGCTGACGCCGTGGCGCAGCTCTGCTTCCGCCGCGGCCTGCTGGTGCTCGAGTGCGGGCGCAAGACCATCCGCTTCGCCCCCCCCCTGCTGCTCTCCGAGGCGCAGGCGAAGGTGGCTGCGCGGGTCTTCGCGCAAGCCTGCACGGACGCCGCGCGAGACGCGCGGCCGTGAACCACGGCGACGACGCAGGCGCAGCCGCAGCTCCGCTGGCAGCGCAGCAAGCCGAGCGCGTCTTCTACACCTGGTCGGCGCAGAAGGCGGCCGTACCGCTCGAGATCGTGTCAGGCGCGGGCGCGCGCTTCCAGACCGCCGACGGCGCGCGCTGGTTCGACCTCGGAAGCATGACCTGGAACGCCAACCTCGGTCACGGCCACCCCCGCATGCGGCGCGCCCTCGCGGCGGCGGCCGAGCGCGGCCTGCTCGCCTACCCGACGTCGGTCTTTCCCGACAAGGCGCGCGCCGGCCAGCTGCTGGTCGAGGTCGCGCCGCGCGGGATGGCCAAGAGCTTCATCTGCCTCTCGGGCGCCGAGGCCAACGAGAACGCGGTGAAGATGGCGCGCCTCTTCAC
>CAZNCQ010000554.1:0-2870 GCA_964571275.1 uncultured Myxococcales bacterium | reverse complement strand
CGCTTGCGCTGCACCACGTTCTCGCCCTGCTCGTTGCGCAGGCGCTTTTGCAGATCTCGCTCGCGCGGGGCGTCGGCCTCGGTCGGGTCGGCCGGCGGCGCCGTCGCCTCGACGACGATGTTGGGCGTGATGCCCTGGCCCTGGATCGAGCGGCCGCTCGGCGTGTAGTAGCGCGCCATGGTGATCTTCAGACCGCACGGTTTGGGGCCGCAGCCGTCGATGTCGATCACCGTCTGCACCGAGCCCTTGCCAAAGGTCTGCGTCCCCAGCACCACCGCACGCCCGTGATCCTGCAGAGCGCCGGCGACGATCTCCGCGGCCGACGCCGTCGCCCCATCGACGAGCGCGATCATCGGGAAGCCGAGCAGCGTGCCGCGCGCGTGCGCGCGAGCCTCGTCGATCACGCGCCCGCCCTTGCCGATGGTCTTGACCAGCAATCCCTCGGCGATGAAGCGGTCGGCGACGCGCTCACCCTGATCGAGCAGGCCGCCCGGGTTGCGCCGCAGATCGAGCACCAGGCCCTTCAGTCCCTTCGACTGCGCTTCCAGCTGGTCGAGCAGATCGCCGAGCAGCTGGTCGGTGGTCGCTGCGAACAGGCGGATCTTCACGTAGCCGATGCCGTCGTCGAGCAGGCGACCCTCGACCGGCTTCAGCTCGTAGCGCTGGCGGCGCAGGCGAAAGGTCAGCTCGCGGCCGCGGCGGTCGATCACCAGCACGACCTCGCTGCCCGGCGGCCCCTGCATGCGCGAGACCGCGTCGTCGAATTCCAGGCTGCCGACCTCGACGCCGTCGACGCGCTTGATGACGTCGCCGGGTTCGATGCCGGCGTGCGCCGCGGGCGAGCCCTCGATTGGCGAGATGATCACGAGGCGGTTCTTGCGCTTCTCGACGTCGATGCCGATGCCGTTGATCTCCTCGTTCCCCTCGGTCTCCTTCTTCAGGCGGTCGTACTCCTCGGGGTCCATGAAACGCGAGTGCGGATCGAGCACGTCGGTGAGCCCGCGCGCCGCGCCGTACATGAGCTCGGTCTCGGAGATGTCCTCGACGTAATGAGTCTCGATGTACGAAAGGACCTTCGAGAAGATGCCGAGCTTCTGGTACGGATTGAACCGCCCCGCGTGCGACGGCCGCGAAAAGACCACGCCGCCCGAGAAGGCGGCGGCGACCAGCAACGCAGTGAGCCCGATTCGCTTGGCTGACATTGCGCGGGAGCATAAACCCCCGCCCGAACGCCGGCCATCAGTACCTAGATACGCGCCTAGCTCGAGCCAAGGTAGAGCTCGCGAGCGACCTGACCCCCATGCTCATCCTCGTCCTCGTCCTCGTCGCCGTGCTCGTCCGCGCCTGACTCCGATGACCATCGCAGACCAGACGATCACCCCGAACCCAACCGCAGACGCCCCGTCGCCGTCGCCGCCCGCGCCGATCGCACATGCGCACCCGCCTCCGCGCACACGGAAATCCGGCGGCGTCTCCATGAAATCGACGGCGCCGTCGAACGCATCGGCTTGCGCGTCAGCCGCATCGGCGTCGCTGCCCCCGACGGCGTCGACCGCGGCGTCGGCATCGACCGAAGCATCGGGCGTTCCGGTATCGACGCCGGTGTCGGTGGGCGGAGCGTCCGGAGCGGGGCCGTCGGGAACCAGGTCGCTGCCGAGGTCAGGGACCGCATCGAAGCCGCCGCTGTCAGGCGTCATCATCGCGTCGGCGCCCGCGTCGGGCGGCATCGCGCAATCGCGCGGCGAGAAGACGCAGCCGACGCCCGGCTCACAGCTATCGATGGTGCAGGCGTTGCCGTCGTCGCAGACCAGCGGCCCGCCCGACTGACAGACGCCCTGCTGGCAGATGTCGGGGTCGGTGCAGGGATCGCCGTCGGTGCAGACGGTGCCGTCGGGCTCCACGGTCGCGACGCAGACGCCGGCCGTGCAGTGATCGTTGGTGGTGCAGACGTTGCCGTCGGTGCAGCGCGTTCCGTCGGCGACCGGCATGCCGACGCATTTCTTGTTCATGCAGACGTCGGGGTACGTGCACGCCTGGTGGTCGTCGCAGAGATCGCCGTCGTTGGCGATCGCGCAGACGTCCAGCGCGGCTTCCTCGGCGGTCTGCGGCGGCTCGACGCAAGAGGCGACAGAGGCGACGATGACGGCCAGGCAGACCAAGATGCCGGCCGGAAGTGGAAGTCTGCTCGTGTGGCGACAGGGGGATGTGCGCACGCCGCCCAGCATCTCAGATGCGGCGCGGCTGAGCAAAAGTCCCTCGATCAGCAGCGCCGATTGATATACGATACATGTACCGTCACGTCTTTTTTGTTGCCTGGTTTTTCCACCGGGGCAGACTAGGGAGCCAGGGCGCGGCAAGGGCGGGAAACGAGCCCGGTTTCGGACGGGCTTCCACAGCTTGTCCCCAGGGCTATCCACACAAGATATAGTGGTCCGCGCGCTACACACCACGATATATTGTTGCTTTCCACCGGCGGTTATGGCTTAACGTGTCTTCAGATGGTCGTTGGGTTTCGCGTCGCTTTCGAAAGACTCTTTTGGGGAAGAGGAGACTCTGATGCTTGAAAAGCAGGACATCCGGAAGAACCGCCGCAACAGCACTCTCGATGGCTCAAACTCGGCCGGTCCGGGTCGCCAAGCCCGCGAGACGTCGCGGCCGACCGGAGCAGAGTCGCCAAAAGAGAAAGCCCCGCGCAAGAACGGTCCGGGCCTGGCCGTCCGCCGCTACTTCACCAAGCCGGGCGATGACGGGTTCACCAACGTCCAGTGGGAGCTGCGCACCGCGGCCATCACCGGTGAGAACGGCAAGATGGTCTTCGAGCAGCGCGACGTCGAGGTGCCCAAGGGCTGGAGCCAGACCGCGACCAACGT
>CAZNCQ010000553.1:0-2875 GCA_964571275.1 uncultured Myxococcales bacterium | reverse complement strand
TGGAACGGCCGGCGATCCGCGACGCGGTCGGCGGCATCGCCGCGCTGCCGGTCGTGCCGTCGCTCTATCTGGAGCTGCAGACCACACTGCGCGACCCGCGCGCGGATCTGAAGGCGGTGGCGTCGGTCGTCGAGCGCGACATCGGCATGTCCGCCAAGCTGCTGCAGCTGGTGAACTCGGCGTTCTTCGGCGTGCGCAACAGCAATGGGTCACCCATCGCCAGCGTCGAGCAGGCGGTGATGCTGCTGGGCATGAGCACCGTGCAGCACCTGGCGCTGGCGTCGGCGGTGTTCTCCGCCTACGACGTGCGCGATGACTTCTTCGGCTTCTCGCTGTCGCTGCTGCAGCGGCACGCGCTGCTGACTGCGCGGATCGCGTCGCGACTCATGAACACGAAGCAAGAGCGCGACGAAGCGTTCGTGTCGGGCCTGCTCCACGACGCCGGCAAGCTGGTGCTCGCGAACCGCTTCCCCGACGCCTACCGCCGCATCGCCAGCCAGGCGGTGCGAGAGAGCATGCCGCTCACCCTGCTCGAGAGCGCGGAGTTCGGCACGTCGCACCCGGAGGTGGGTGCGTACCTGTTCGGCATCTGGGGCTTGCCGACCGTGGTCGTCGAGGCGGTGGCGTTTCACCACGATCCGTCGGCGGCCGGGCGCAGCAAGTTCGACGTCAGCGGCGCTGTTCACGTCGCCGACGTGCTGGCGCACGAGATGACCACGCCCGCCAACGACAGCACCGGCCGGCGCGCGATGCTCGACGGTGCCTACCTGGACATGACCGGCCTGGTCGCGAAGTTGCCGGCCTGGCGGGTCATGGCTGCGGGGCTGGCCGGGGACAAGTGATGCGCACCGCGGGGCGGACGCCGGCGCGAACGCGATCCGGGTCGATCCCGGTGGCGTCTCGGCCGTCGGCAACCAGCGAGGGCGGGGCGCAGCTGTTGCGCGCCGGCGTGCTCGCGCAGCAAGCGGGCGATCACCTGCGCGCAATGGATCTGCTGGCGCGCGCTGTCGAGGCGCAGCCGGGCGACTGGATCTCTCACACCTGTCTCGGCGGGACGCTCAAGGCGCTGGGCAGGCTCGACGAGGCGATCGCGATGCACCGGCGCGCCGTCGACCTGGGCGGGGACCACCGCGCGCTCTCGAACCTGGCGCTGAGCTATCGCGCGGCGGGACGCCCCGACGAGGCGATCGTTTGCCTGGAACGGGCCATCGCACGCGCGCCTCACGAGGCGGAGCTCTACGGCAATCTCTCGGGCCTTCTGCTCGCGGCAGGCCGCGCCGGCGAGGCCGAGGCGGCGGCGCGGCACGCGTTGGGGATTGCGCCTGGTGAGGCGCGCTTCGAGACCAACCTCGCGTACGCGCGCAAGGAGCAGGGGGACTTTGCGGGCGCGCTGGTGCACCTGCGGCGCGCCATCGCGCTCGATCCGCAGGATGCCGACGCGCACTGGAACCTGGGACTGACGCTGCTCGCGGCGCCAGCGGACGCCGCCGATGAGGCAGAGGGCTGGCGCTCGCTCGAGTGGCGCCATCGGATCCCCGGGTTGGGCGTCACGCCCACGGCGGCGCTCGCCTCGATTCCCGTGTGGGCGGGCGAGCCGCTGGCGGGCCGCACGTTGCTGCTGCAGGCCGAGCAGGGACTGGGCGATACGTTGCAGCTCGCGCGATACGCGCGCGCGGCGAAGGCGCTCGCGGGTGCGGGGACGACCGTGCTCGAGTGCCAGCCGACGCTCGAGCGGCTCTTGCGGCGGTGCGCCGGCGCGGACACCGTGGTCGCGCGCGGGGCAACGCTGCCGCGGGTGGACCTGCGGGTGGGCCTGTTCAGCGCACCGGGCTACCTCGGTGGTGCGGCGCCTGGCGCCGTGCCGACAGCGGCCTATCTCAGCGCCGAGCCCGACCGTATCGCGCGCTGGCGTGCGTGGCTCGCGCAGCGCACCGCGGGCGCGCGCTTTCGGGTCGGCATCGGTTGGCAGGGCAATCCCCGCTACCGCGCCGACGGGCGGCGTTCGATTGCGCTCGCGTTCTTTGCGCCGGTGCTGCGCCTGATCCAAGCGGCGGGCGGCGCCGTAATCAGCCTGCAAAAGGGCGACGGGCGCGAGCAACTGCACGCGCTGCCGTTCGGAACCTCGGTCGTCGACGTCGGGCCCGAGCTCGACGCCGACGGCGCTTTCGTCGACACGGCGGCGCTGATGACGGCGCTCGATCTGGTGATCACATCGGACACCTCGATTCCGCACCTGGCGGGAGCGCTGGGCGTGCCGGTCTGGATGGCGCTGGCGGCGCTGCCCGACTGGCGCTGGGGCCTGAGCGGCGACGTGTGCCCCTGGTACCCGAGCATGCGTCTCTTTCGCCAAGCGGCTCCTGGCGACTGGACGAGCGTGTTCGGGCGGATCGCGCAGGATCTGAACCAGCGCTTCATCACGGGCGCGCCATGAACCTGAGCGTTCCGATCGGGCCCGGCGAGCTGTTGGACAAGATCACGATCCTGGAGATCAAGGTGGAGCGGCTCGCGTCGACGGAGAAGCTCGCCAATGTCCGGACCGAGCTGGCGGCGCTGGTGGCGGCACGCGACGCGGCCATCGCGGCGTCGCAAGCGCTCGGCGAGCTCACGGCTGCGCTCAAAAGGGTCAACGAAGCGCTCTGGCGAGTCGAGGACGAGATCCGCGACTGCGAGCGCGGCGGCGACTTCGGCGCGCGCTTCATCGAGCTCGCGCGCGCTGTCTACCGCAGCAACGACGAGCGCGCGGCGATCAAGCGCCAGATCAACGATCTCCTCGGTGCGGACATCGTCGAGGAAAAGTCCTACGCCGCGTATTGAAACCGTCGGGTCTGGGGACAAGAGATCGGTGACAGGGAGGGGACAATACATCGGTGACAGG
>CAZNCQ010000552.1:0-2886 GCA_964571275.1 uncultured Myxococcales bacterium | reverse complement strand
CTCGACCAGCTTCCCATCGCGCCGACCGAATGGCGCCTCGCAGTGACCGCCCCCGACCTGCTGCGTACGATCCGATCGCTTCTGCCGAAGGCGAGCCGTGTCGTCCACGCGGGTGATCCCGATCGCGAGGGCCAACTGTTGGTCGACGAGGTGCTCGAGTTCTTGGGCTACGAGGGGCCCGTCGATCGTCTGCTCGTCTCCGATCTGAATCTGCCGGCGGTCCGGAAGGCGCTCGGAGAGATCCAGTCGAACGCGCGATACAGAGGCCTCTACGAAGCGGCGCTCGCCCGCCAGCGCGCAGACTGGCTCTTCGGGATCAACCTGACCCGTCTCTACACGCTGCTTGGGCGCGCTGGGGGCTACGACGGAATCCTCTCCGTCGGCCGGGTGCAGACGCCGCTCCTCGGGCTGATCGTCAGGCGCGATGTCGAGATCGAGCAGTTCAAGCCGCTCCCGTACTACGTCGTACGCGCCTCCGTGCGCTCCGCGGGCGGGCCGTTCACATGTGTTTGGCAGGCCCCGGAAGGGCTCACCAGGGTCTTGGACCGGGCCGGCCGCCTCGTCAGTCGCGCGCATGCGGTACAAATCCAGGCGACGGTGGGCGGCAAGTCGGGCTCCGCGACCAGCGCGTCTCGTGACAAGAAATCCGAGCCGCCGCCCCTGCCGTACTCGCTCGCCGAGCTCCAGGTCGATGCCGGAAAGCGGCTCGGCCTGGGACCGAAGGAGACGCTCGACATCTGCCAGTCTCTCTATGAGACGCACCGCCTCGTTACCTATCCGCGTTCCGACTGTTCTTACCTGCCCGAGGGCCAGCACGCTCAGGCCATCGCGGTGCTGGCGGCCATCGCTACGAACATCCCGGCGCTCGTGACAGCCGCAAGCCGAGCTGACCGCTCGCTTCGATCGCGGGCCTGGAACGACAAGAAGATCACCGCGCACCACGCCATCATCCCGACGACGGTCGCGAGTTCGGGACGCGAGCTGTCGCCCGCCGAAAAAGATGTCTACGAGCTCGTAGCGCGCGGGTACGTCGCGCAGTTCTACCCGCCGTTCGAGTACCACGAGACGACGCTCATGATCGAAATCGAGGGAGAGCGATTCCGCGCGTCTGGCCGGCAGACGATCAGCGGGATGGCGCACCCTCATCGCGCCCGTTCCGGCACACGACAAGGAGGAAACCGATGAAGACGACTCCGTCGGGACGCTTCCCATGCTCGACCGCGGCCAGCCGATCAGTTGCGCCGAGGTTGCGATCGCCGACCGCCAAACGACGGCTCCCAAGCGATTCACCGACGCGACGCTGATCCAGGCGATGAGTGGAATTGCGCGGTACGTTCAGGATCCGAAAATCAGGCAGGTGCTCCGCGGGACGGACGGAATCGGCACCCCCGCCACCCAGGCCGCCATCATCCAAACCCTCTTCGATCGTCGCTTCATCGAAAAGCGCGGCCGGCAGGTCGTTTCGACCGGCCTCGGTCGCGCGCTGATCCAAATCCTGCCCGACGTTGCCACCCGACCTGACATGACCGCGCTGTGGGAGGCCGCGATGCGTCGGATCGCCAGCGGTCAGATGCCGCTGGGCCAGTTTCTCGCAGGCATCCTCGAGCAACTCCGCAAGCTGATCGACTCCGGCCGCGCGAAGGGGGCCCTCGTGATGCCACCGCACGAGCCGACGCGCGATCGCCGCGAGCGCCGACGACAAGCGCACGCCGGTGTGCGCCATACAGAAAGGCCAAACCAACGGAGGCAGCTCCATGAGCCGAGAAGCGCACGCTAGCGAGTCTTCCTACGGCCTCGCTCCTGACGATTCCGAAATCGATGGGCAGGGTCAGCCGAGCCAGACGAGGAAGCTGATCATCGGACTACAAGAACAGATTGGCGCTCTGACTGACGCCGTCCGCGCCTTGGAGCAGCGGGTTCCCTCGCGCGTCGTATCGGTCGAGGAGGCAGCCCGCCATCTTTCGGTCAGCGTCCAGACCGTCCGCCGCTGGTGCAAGTCCGGCGCGCTTCCATATGTGCGTCGGGGACGAGAACTACGCATCGATTTAAGCAAGGTCCGGGCCCTCGACGGCACCGGCGTAAGGGGGCTTGTGGGATAGCAGCCAGCTGAGTGAATTCCACGACCAAGTCTTACTCCCTCGACCAGGGCGCATGCCTCGCAGGTGGCAAGCCTTTCACGGTCGTCCTATTGTCGTCCCGGAAAGGCCGTCAGCGGCCACCGCCATAGGGCGGCCACCATCGAGGCGCAGGAGGAGGACCGAGCATCGCCATGAACACGGCTTGGAAGCGAGGGTCCGAGTGGCATCGATGGGATCCGCACCTCCACACTCCCGGGACCGCGCTGAACGACCAGTTCGGCCGCGACTGGACTAGGTATCTAGACGTGATCGAGAGCGCCAGACCCACTGTCGAGGCACTCGGCGTCACCGACTACTGCACGATCTCCGGGTACAAGGAATTTCTAAAACACCGGGCGTCGGGCCGGGCCTCCAACGTGACGTTCGCGTTTCCGAATGTGGAGTTCAGGCTCGAGGTACAGACCGAGAAGAAGCGGGGGATCAACCTACACCTGCTGTTCTCGTCGGAGGATCGCAACCATGTGCGCGAAATTGAGCGGTTACTCGGCGAGCTGAAGTTCGAATACAAGGCGCGATCGTACGGTTGCACGCCTCAGGAGCTCGCGGAGTTCGGTCGGGCTATTGACCCGAAGCAATCGGACGAAACCGGCGCTTTCAAGGTGGGCGTCGAGCAGTTCAAGCTCGACTTCAAGCAGCTGAAAAGGCTATTCGCCGACGATCGGTGGATGCGTGAGAATTGCTTGGTCGCAGTCGAAGCGGGCGAGACGGACGGCACGGCGGGTCTCCAGAAGGACGGCGCCTTCAAAGC
>CAZNCQ010000551.1:0-2926 GCA_964571275.1 uncultured Myxococcales bacterium | reverse complement strand
GCGACCATCTGCTCGACGTCGCCCTTCTTGAACCAGAGCGTCTCGCGGAAGTTCGCACCCTGCTGTCCCGCTCCCTGCGCCGCAGCCGCTGCGGCGGCCGGAGCCGGTCGTCGCTCGGCCGGCGCCGGCGCCGGTTCGGGACGCGGCTGGGCCACCGGAGGGGGCGTGACCTGAAGGTGCGCGTTGGCCGCGGGTGCGGCCGCTGCCGGAGCGGGCGCTGCGGCGCGGTTCTGGATCGGCACGCCCAGGGGAACCGCCGCCGGCGACGCGGGAAGCGCGACCATGGTGGCGGCGACGGCGGCACCGTGCCCGCGCTGAGTGAACGCCAGCGGTGGAGGCGTCGCCTGCGATGCGGGATCGACCGCCGCCGGCTTGCTGGGCGCGGCGGCCGCCGGCTCGACGCGAGCAACGGCCGGCGCGGCGCTGAGGATCGGCGCTGGCGCCGGTGCCGGCGCCGCAACCGGTGCGGGCGCTGCCATCGCTGCAACCGGGCTGTACGCCACGACGGGCCCGGAGCCGTTGGCCTCGGCGCGAGCCGCCGTCGCCTCGGCGACGAGCCGGCGCACGTCGGGCGCTCCACCGGCATAGGCGATCGTACGGTTGAGCGCAGGCGCCGTCCGAGGCGGAGGCGCTGCGCCCGCGAGGTGCATCGACGCGACCTCGTTGAGAAACTGCCGCAACGTCAGCGGTCGGCGGGTGGAGTTCTTGTCCATGGCCCGCAAGATCACGCGGTCGATCTCCGGCGTCAGCTCGGCGCGCCGCTGGCTCGGCGGCTGAACCTCGCCGCGCTGAACCTGTTCCAGCACCGCCTGCGTCGTCGCGCCCGAGAACGGCGGCGCACCCGTGAGCATGTAGACGGCGAGAGCGCCGAGCCCATAGGTGTTGGACCGCTGGTCGGCGGGCTTGCCTTCCGCCTGCTCGGGCGAAAGGAACTCCGCGACGCCGAAGACCCGGTCCGCGGTCGGCACGGGGACCGTGAAGTTGATCACTTTCACGTCGTCGTCCCCCTCGATGAGGATGTTCTTGGGCGCGAGGTCGTGATGGACCACACCGACCTTCTGGCCTTCGAGCAGGGCTTCGCCGATCTGCGCGATGATCTTTTTCGTACGCTCCAGCGACAGGGGGCCGCTCCGCTCGATCACGTGATTGAGCGGCTCGCCGCCACAGAGCTCCGTGGCAACGAAGATGCGGCCGTCGGGCGCCTTCCCGCAGTCGACCACGCGCGCGATGCGCGCGCTCTGCGAGCGCATCAGTTGCTTGAGCTCGCGCTGCGCGCGCTCGACCAGCGCGGGCGTCGGCAGCGCCGCAGGCGAGACCAGCTTGTAAGCGACGCTCTCGCCGGTCTGACCATCCTGCGCTTGCCAGACCTCGCCGCTGCGAGACCCACCGATGACGCTGGCCGGAACGAAGCGCGCCGGCGCCTCGTCCACGATCGGCATCAGCCGGGACGGGCCTTCGGCGCTGGCACAGCCCTCGCGGGGGCAAAAGTTAGCGTCGTCGGGGTACTTACTCTGACAGTTCGGGCAGACTTTCATCCGGCTCCTGGCAGTCATGGACTCGGTGAAGCCACAGCCGAGTCGGCTCGTCTCGCCATGTTAGCCGATGTTAACGCAAAATTCCCATTTCCTGTCCGCGAAAGATCTGCGCGCGCGAGCTGTCGCCCGCGACAACCGGGATCGGTCACAGAAGCCGTCCGGCCCCCACGTTGTCCGTCTTCGTCCGTCTTCGTCCGCCTTCGTCGCACACTGGCGACAGATCGGGGGGCGGTTGCGTGAGTTGGCGGCGAGGTCCGCGGACTCGCACACGGTCTCGCGGCGAAGCGCCTATTTACCGGGCTCGCCGAGATCGGCGAAGAGCACGGACGCCGGCGGCGTCGAGCGCGTGCTCTCCTTCGCCTTGCGCTTCTTGCCCATGTTGACGTGCTTGCGCACCCGGCGTTTCCAGGTCTTCCGCGTGTTCGAAGCCATTGCGGGCCGGTTTCTACCAGGCCTGGCGCTCGCGGTCAAACGGCGTCTTCGCGCTCAACCAGTCAATCAATCAATCAAAGTCGAGTCGCGGCCACGACGCCCTCGATCTCCTGCAGGCTGCGCAGCACCGTCTTCAGCTGGTCGAGATGTCCCACCGTGACCTGGAAGGTGTTCACGGCACGCCCGTCCTCGGTGGTGCGGCATTTGGCCTGGGAGATGTTGACCCCGTGCTCGGTGAAGGACTTCGAGATGGACGCCAGTAGCCCCGGGCGGTCCTCGCAGCTGACCTGGATCGCCACCGGCCGCAGCGTCTTGGATTCGTCGTCCCAGGCGACGTCGACGCGGCGGACCGGATCCAGGTCCAGCGCCTTCGGGCAGTCGCGCGTGTGAATCACCACGCCGTGGCCGCGGCTGATGAAGCCGACGATGCTGTCCCCCGGAACCGGGCTGCAACACTTCGCGAACTTCACGACGATATCGGCCTCGCCCTGCACGCGAATGCCGCCGATCGATCGTTTGGGGCGCTTGATGGGCTGAGGCGCGGTGTCGGGCTCGACCGGGGCCGGCGCGCCGTCGTGCTCGGCGTGCTCCGGCAGCACGGCGTTTGCGGCCTGTTCGGGCGTGATCTTGCCGTAGCCGAGCGCCACGAGGAGGTCGTCGGCGGTGCCGATGCGCAGGCGCGCAGCCGCCCCTTCCAGCAGCCCCTCGCGTTCCACCGTGCCGATGGCGAGGTCCTTGCGCTTGCGGAGCTCGCGCGCGAGCAGATCGCGGCCCATCTGGCGGCTTCGCTCGCGCTGCTCCATCCGGATGTGGTGGCGGATCTTCGTCTTGGCGCGGCTGGTGATGACGAACTTGAGCCAGTCCTTGGACGGCTTCTGATTCGGCGAGGTGAGGATCTCGACGTTGTCGCCGTTGCGGAGCGCGTAGCGCAGCGGGACGATGAGGCCGTTGACCCGCGC
>CAZNCQ010000550.1:0-2938 GCA_964571275.1 uncultured Myxococcales bacterium | reverse complement strand
ACAAGGGGAACATCATGAAGTTCACCGAGGGCGCCTTCCGCGACTGGGGCTACGCGCTGGTCAAGCGCGAGTACGCCGGCCGCGCCGTCGGTTGGGACGATTGTGGCGGCAAGCCGCCCGCGGGCCAGGTGCTCGTGAAGGATTCGATCGCCGACATCACGCTGCAACAGGTGCTCACGCGCCCCGACGAGTTCGACATCGTCGCGACGCTGAACCTGAACGGCGACTACCTGTCCGACGCGCTGGCGGCGCAGGTTGGCGGCATCGGCATCGCGCCGGGCGGCAACATCAACTACCAGACCGGCCACGCGGTCTTCGAGGCGACCCACGGCACCGCGCCGAAGTACGCCGACCAGGACAAGGTCAACCCGGGCTCGGTGATCCTGTCGGGCGTGATGCTGCTCGAGCATCTCGGCTGGACGGGCGCCGCGACGCGGATCATAACCGGCCTGGAAAAGAGCATCGCGCAGAAGACCGTCACCTACGACTTCGCGCGCCTGATGACCGGCGCGACCGAAGTTTCGTGCTCGGCCTTCGGCGACGCGATCATCAAGAACCTCTGATCTTCAAGAAGAACCTCTGATTTTCGAGTCGGCGCGCGGGCTTCAGCGCCCCTGTCGACGTCCACGCCCCGCAATCACTGCACAAGGAGCCTTTGACATGCCCCGCAGGAACAAGATCGCTCTCATTGGCGCTGGAAACATTGGCGGCGAGCTGGCCGCGCTGGCGGCGCGCCGCGAGCTCGGCGACGTCGTGCTGTTCGACATCCCGGAGAAGCAGGGCGTGGCGCAGGGCAAGGCCCTGGACCTGGAGCAGAACGGCGCGGTGCTCGGCTACGACGCGCGCATCACCGGCAGCTCGAACTGGGACGACGTCGCGGGCTCGGATGTGGTGATCATCACGGCGGGCGTGCCGCGCAAGCCGGGCATGTCGCGCGACGACCTGCTTTCGATCAACCTCAAGATCGTCCGCAACGTCGCGGAGAATCTGAAGGCCAAGGCGCCGAACGCGTTCGTCATCGTGATCTCGAACCCGCTCGACGCGATGGTGTACGAGCTGAAGAAGGTGACCGGGTTCGCGCGTGAAAAGGTGGTCGGCATGGCCGGCGTGCTCGACGCCGCCCGCTTCCAGCTCTTTCTGGCGCGCGAGGCCGGCGTGGCGGTCAAGGACGTGCGCGCGATGGTGCTCGGCGGGCACGGCGACACCATGGTGCCGGTGACCAGCTACTGCACGATCTATGGCGTGCCGGTGAGCCAGTACATCTCGGGTGACAAGCTGGCGGCGATCGTCGAGCGCACGCGCGGCGGTGGCGGCGAGATCGTCAAGCTGATGGGCACGAGCGCGTACTACGCGCCGGCCTCGGCGGCCATCGTCATGGCCGAGTCGTTCCTGAAGGATCAGAAGCGCGTGGTCCCCGCGGCCGCGTATCTCGACGGCGAGTACGGCTACAAGGACCTGTACATGGGCGTGCCGGTCGTCATCGGCGCCGGCGGCATCGAGAAGGTCGTCATCATCCAGCTCACCGCCGAGGAAAAGGCGATGCTCGACAAGTCGGCGGGCGCGGTGCGCGAGCTCATCGAAGCCTCGCGAAAGCTCTAGAGAGACTGTAGAGGCGTCGATGAAAATCCACGAGTATCAAGCGAAGGAGATCCTCAAGAAGTTCGGCGTGCCGATCCCGCAAGGGAAGCCGGTGCTGACCTTCAACGAGGCCGAGGCGGCTGCGAAGGCGCTGATCGCCGAGACGGAGAACGAGTTCGTCGTCGTCAAGGCACAGATTCACGCCGGTGGCCGCGGCAAGGGCGGCGGCGTCAAGGTCGTGAAGGGCGCCGCGGCGGCGCGCGACGCGGCCCGCAAGATCCTGGGCATGAACTTGATCACTCACCAGACCGGGCCGGCAGGCCAGCTGGTCAAGCGCTTGCTCATCGAGCAGGCGGTCGACATCGCGCGCGAGCTCTACCTCGGCATCCTGGTCGACCGCGGCAACGGGCGCGTCACCGTGATGGCGTCGTCGGAGGGCGGCATGGAGATCGAAGAGGTCGCCGCCAAGACGCCGGAGAAGATCCTGCGCGAGGTGGTCGATCCGGTCACCGGCCTCAGCGGCTACCAGGCGCGCAACCTGGCCTACGGCCTCGGGCTGCACGGCCCGGCCGCGAAGAATGCGACCGAGCTGCTCGGGCAGCTCTATCGCGCGTTCATCGAGATCGACGCGTCGCTGGTCGAGATCAACCCGCTGGTCGTGCTCACCGACGGCCGCGTGCTGGCGCTCGACTGCAAGATGACCTTCGACGACAACGCGCTCTACCGCCAGAAAGAGTACGAGGAGCTGCGCGATCTCGACGAGGAGGATCCGGCGGAGAGCGAGGCCAAGCGCTACGACCTCTCCTTCATCAAGCTCGACGGCAACATCGGCTGCATGGTCAACGGCGCCGGCCTGGCCATGGGCACGATGGACATCATCAAGCACTTCGGCGGTGAACCGGCCAACTTCCTCGACGTCGGCGGCAGCGCCACGGCGGAGAAGGTGACCGCGGCGTTCAAGATCATCACCGCCGACCCCAATGTCCGCGGGATCTTCGTCAACATCTTCGGCGGCATCATGAAGTGCGACACCATCGCCGCCGGCGTGATCGCGGCCGTGAAACAGGTGGGGCTCCAGGTGCCGCTCGTCGTGCGGCTCGAAGGAACCAACGTCGAGCTCGGCAAGAAGATGCTCGCCGAGTCGGGGCTGGCCGTCACCACCGCCAATGACATGGCCGACGGCGCACAAAAGATCGTGGCGCTGGCTCGCGCCGGAGAGGCGAAGTAGCCATGGCGATCCTCGTCGGAAAACAGACCAAGCTCATCGTCCAGGGGATCACCGGCGGCGCCGGGACGTTCCACGCCAAGCAGATGCGCGAGTACGGCACCAACGTCGTCGGCGGCGTCACGCCCGGCAAGG
>CAZNCQ010000549.1:0-2956 GCA_964571275.1 uncultured Myxococcales bacterium | reverse complement strand
GGTCGGCGTGGTGCAGGAGCTCGCCGATCATGACCTCGACGTCCTTGCCGTAGTACCCGGCCTCGGTGTACTCGGTGGCGTCGGCGACGACGAACGGCACCTCGAGGCAGCCGGCCAGCGTGCGCGCGATGTGCGTCTTGCCCGATCCGGTCGGGCCGATGAGCAGCACGTTCGACTTCTTGATCAGGCGCTTTGCGCCCGGCGTCTTTTGCGCGCACCGCTTCAGGTGGTTGTACGCGGCGATGGCGACGGTGCGCTTGGCGCGCTCCTGACCCACGACGTAGCGGTCCAGATAGTCGAAGATCTGGCGCGGCGTGGGGATGGGTGTGACGCTGCGCTCGACGCGGGGATTGGGCTTCATCCTGGGCCGCAGTATCCCACCGGAGTGGGGGGTCCGCTACATTCCGCCTCCCTGCGTCGCGCCTCTGTACAGAAGGCCTCGATCCGTATATGAAGCCGGGCATGAGCAGCGTGCATCAAGCCATCATCGAAAGCGTCGAGGCCCGCGAAATCCTCGACTCGCGCGGGAATCCGACCATCGAGGTCGACGTGACGTTGGAGTCGGGCATCACCGGCACCGCAGCGGTGCCGTCGGGGGCGTCGACCGGAGAGCACGAAGCGCTCGAGCTTCGCGACGGCGACAAGGGGCGGTATCAGGGCAAGGGCGTGAAGAAGGCCTGTGAGAACGTGGCCAACTTGCTCGGGCCGGTGGTGTGCGGGCTCGACGCGCTGGATCAGGCCGGGCTCGACGCGGCGATGCTCGCGGTCGACGGCACGCCCAACAAGGGCAAGGTCGGCGCCAACGCGATGCTGGGCGTGTCGATGGCGGTCGCGCGCGCGGCGGCCGAGGAAGTCGCGCTGCCGCTCTACAAGTACCTGGGCGGCCCGAACGCGCGCGTGCTGCCGGTGCCGCTGATGAACATCATCAACGGCGGGGCGCACGCGGACAACTCGCTCGACTTTCAGGAGTTCATGATCGTCCCCAAGGGGGCGCCGAACTTCGCCGAGGCGCTGCGCGCCGGCGCCGAGGTGTTCCACACGCTGAAGAAGCTGCTGCACGATCGCAAGGCGTCGACCGGCGTCGGCGACGAGGGCGGCTTCGCGCCGGATCTGCCGGGCGCCGAGGCGGCGCTGGCCGTGGTCGTCGAGGCGATCGAGAAGGCCGGCTACAAGCCGGGCAAGGACGTCGCGCTCGCGCTCGACGTCGCGTCGAGCGAGCTCTGGGACGCGAAGAAGAAGACCTACAACCTGGAAGGCGAGGGCAAGGAGCTCGACGGGAAGGGGATGGTCGATTTCTACGCCAAGCTGTGTGAGCAGTTCCCGATCGTGTCGATCGAGGACGGCATGGCCGAGAACGACTGGGACGGCTGGGTCGCGCTGACCAAGGCGCTGGGCGATCGCGTGCAGCTGGTCGGCGACGACCTGTTCGTCACCAACGTCGAGCGCATCCGCACCGGCATCGAGAAGGGCGCCAGCAACAGCGTGCTCGTGAAGGTGAACCAGATCGGCACGCTCACCGAGACGCTCGAGTCGGTGGAGATGGCCCACCGCAACGGCTGGACGACGATCATCTCGCACCGCTCGGGCGAGACCGAGGACACCTTCATCGCCGACCTCGCGGTCGCCGTGCGTTCGGGCCAGATCAAGACCGGCTCGCTCGCGCGCTCCGAGCGCGTGGCGAAGTACAATCGCCTGCTCCGCATCGAGCAGGAGCTGGGCAGCGCCGCGATCTGGGGTGGCTCGCTCGGACGGCTGTAGCGGCTCGTAAAAACCGCGGGACGTTACTCGCGCGGCGAGCTTGACTCGGCGCGGTCATCGCCCAGGAACCCGCCGACCTGGCGGCGCCACAGGCCGGCGTAGATGCCGTCGCGCGCGAGGAGCTCGGCGTGGGTGCCGTCCTCGACGACCCGGCCCTGCTCGATCACCAGCAAGCGATCCAGGTGCGCCAGCGTCGACAACCGGTGGGCGATGGCGACGACCGTCTTGCCGGTCATCGCCTCGCTCATGCCGGCCTGGATGGCCGCCTCGGACTCGCTGTCCAGCGCCGACGTCGCCTCGTCGAGCACCAGGATCGGCGCGTTCTTGAGCAGCGCGCGCGCGATCGCGATGCGCTGGCGCTGGCCGCCGGACAGCTTCACGCCGCGTTCACCGACCAGCGTGCGATAGCCGTCGGGCAGCGCGCTGATGAACTCGTGCGCGTGCGCGCGCTCGGCGGCGCGCAGCACCTCGGCGTCGGCGGCGCCGGGGCGGCCGTAGCGGATGTTGTCCATCAACGTGCGGTGAAAGAGGATCACGTCTTGCGGGATGAGCCCGATCGAGCGCCGCAAGCTGGCCTGGGTCACCTCGCCGATGTCCTGGCCGTCGATGCGGATCGCGCCGTGCTGGACGTCGTAGAGCCGCATGAGCATCGTGATGAGCGTGGTCTTGCCCGCGCCCGAATGTCCGACCAGCCCCACGCGCTGACCGGCGCGGATCGTTAGATTGAGCCCCGTGAACACCGGCTTGCCGGCGTCGTACCTGAAGGTGACGTCGTCGAACACCACCTCGCCGCGGCGCACGGTCAGCTCCGCGGCCGCCGGCTCGTCGCGGATCTCGCGCGGAACGATCAGCATCGCGAGCGAATCGCGGATGCTGCCGATCATGTCGTACGTGTCGGGCAGACCGTTGGCCATGTCGAAGACGTTGCGGATGAGCTGGATCATCAGCGTGGTCACCAGCAGGAAGTCGCCCACGCCGATCTGTCCGCTCACGAGCCGGCCGAGCGCCAGCGGCAGCAGCACCGCGTAGATCGCCAGATTCAGCGCCTGCAGCAGCATGCGCATGCGCACGAAGGCGCGGTACTGCGCGCGCTGCGCGTGGAACGTCTCGGCCACCGAAGCGTGCACGATGCGGTCCTCGCGTTCGTGCGCCGCGAAGAAGATCACGTTGCGGATGTTGGTGAACGAGTCGACGATGC
>CAZNCQ010000548.1:0-3006 GCA_964571275.1 uncultured Myxococcales bacterium | reverse complement strand
GCGACGCGCGTGACCTCGGCCGCGAACGAGCTCAGCTGGTCGACCATGCTGTTGACGGTGGTGCCGATGCGCAGGAACTCCCCCTTGACCGGCTGGCCCTCGATCTGCAGCGCCATCTTCTGGGTGAAATCACCTTCGGCGACGGCGCTGATGACGCGCGCCACCTCGGTCGTGGGCTGCACCAGGTCGCCGATGAGCGCATTGATGGAACCGACGCTGCTTCCCCAGCCGCCACGCATCTCGTGCAACGTCGCACGTTCCGTCATGCGGCCCTCGCGGCCGACGACCCGTTCGACGCGCACCATCTCGTTGGCCATCGCGTCGTTCAGCGCGATGATCGCGTTGAACTCGTGCGCGATGTCGAGCATCAGCGAGGCGGTGGGAGCGCCTCGCCCGCTGCCCACCGACAGGCGTACCCCGAAATCGCCCTGCCGAACGGCGCGCAGCGCGGACAGCAACTCGGTCAGCGACGCGTTCTCGCCCGGACGCGCGCGCACCGGGCGGCGTGCCGGGGCGCGCGAAGCCGCCGTCGCCGCGGGGGTCGGTGGTGCGCCGGGTTTCGGCGCGTCGTGGCGGCCGTTGCCGTTCTGTCGACCACTATTCCCGTTGCTGTTGCCGTTCTTACCCGGTGGCGTCGGTGCGCGTCCGTCGAAATCCACGACTGTACTCCTCTCCTCCGCCCCGGTTCACGGGACGGTCGTAGAGCCAGATCCGATACGAGGCTGTGGTTTTTTGTGGGAGGCGCGGAAGGTTTTAGGGCTTCCGGGCGCCGTCCCCGTTCAGCGAGTCCAGCTGGGACCCGCGCGGAGGCGTCGGGATGCGTGCAGCGGATGCCGCCGCGCGGTCAGCCGCGAGGCGATCGACGTCGCCGCGGCGGAACAGGCGCCGGCCGCTAACGGTCCGCAGGGCCGGGAGCCGGCCGCTGTCAGAGAGCACGCGAACGGAGTCGGGTGAGAGCCCGAGCACACGTGCCGCGTCGCTGGGGGTGAGCAGGTCGTTCGGGTCGCTTGCAGTCGGGAGTTTTTCCACCGGTTCCCGGCCGGTTTCCTGGAACGTCATGAGCTGGTCAGGTAACCACCGGACACCTAAGCGCAAGGGGGAATGACGAACTCAGACGAATTTTGCCCCCAATTACCCCGAGAGACGCAGCGGAGCCGCGTCGGCAAGAGGCATTTCGTGATAAAAGTGAGGCGTCTTTTCCCCTTCACATTCGTCCGATTCCTTACTCGTCATCGGTCACTAGAAGCTCGACAGAGACACCCCATGGATGAGTCAAGCCCGAGTTTGTCCTCTCTTAGTCGCGTGCTCGTCCGCGTACTCACTGCCGCGTTGCTCGCGCTCTGCGCGCCGAGTCTCGTGTCGGTGGCGCACGCACAGGACGACAACAGCGACGCGATCGCCAAGGCGACGCAGCTCAACAAGGATGCGATCACCGCCTACCAGGCCCACAAGGTCGACGAGGCCAAACGGCTGCTCAAGCAGGCGTTGGACCTCTGCGACGCTTCAGGCCTGGATCAGCACCCGATCAAGGCGCGCACATTGGTGCACTTCGGGATGGTGCTCATCGGATCGAAGCAGCGTGACCTCGGCATCAAGCAATTCAAAAAGGCCATGGCGATCCAGCCCGAGATCGGTTTGACCAAATCGATCGCGACGCCCGACATGCAGTCGGCGCTCGACGAGGCTCGCAAGGGCGGAGCCGCTCCCGTCGATTCCAACAGCGACGCGAAGGCGACAGCGCCCGACAGCGATGCAACGCCGGCCGCCGACGAGAAGCCGAGCGGCGGCGACGACAACGCGGCGGCCGCGGCGCCCGAGCCGCCGGCTCCGCCTCCGCCGCCACCGCCGACAGCCGCCGAACCGGAGACGAGCGCGGCGCCCGCCGTGTCGTCCGCGGGCCTCGACCACGAGGCGGTGACGCGCGCGCGGCCGAACACGACGATTCCGATCACGGTCAACGTCGAACAGGGCATGAAGTTCGAAAAGCTCGTGCTCGCGTATCGGCCGAACGGCGCGAGCGACTATCTCGGGCGCGAGATGAAACAGGTCGATCCCGGCATCTACTCGGCCGAGATCCCGGCGCGCGCGACCAGCGGCACGCTGGTGGCGTATTACATCGAAGCACAGGACAAGAACGGCGACCCGGTAGCCGCGCGCGGCTCCGCCGACAAGCCGCTGGTGATCATGCTCGGCGAGCCGCGCGTCGTGAAGAAGCAGGCGAAGAAGAGCGACGACGACGGCGATGGTGACGGCGATGACGACGATGATGAGGACGAGAACGGCGCACGATTCTTCGTCGGCCTCGAGATCGGCAGCGGCGCCGGCTACGCGTCGGGCAACGGCGACAACGATCGCGCCACGCAGTACTCGTCGGGCGGGATCGCGACGGCTCAGGCGGCCCACCTCGCGCCCGAGTTCGGCTACTGGATTCGCCCCGACTTCATGCTGTCCGTGCAGATTCGCTACCAGCTGGTCACGGGAACGACCGAATACATCGACCCGACCGGGCACGTGCACCAGGGGATCAACTACGCGTTCGCGGCGTTCGCCAAGGGGACCTGGGCCTTTGGACACGGACGGCTCAAACCGATCGTGTCGCTGGCGCTGGGCGGCGGTCAGATCCGCCACGTCGTGAAGAACGCGACGCTGCATGACTGCGGCGCCGACAAGGCCACCGACTGTGTCGATACCATCGCGGGCGGCCCCTTCCTCGCGGGCGGCGGCGCGGGCATTCTTTACAGCCTCACGCCGCGCGTGGCCTTCCTCGCCGTCGCCAACACCGAGATCGGCGCCCCCGACTTCACGATCAACCTCGACGCCAACATCGGCGCCGCCTACCAGTTCTAGGGATGTTCCAGGGAGCCGTCAGCCCCGATCCAACGCCACGTCGGTCTCGACGGACTGTGCGTAGTCGATGCCCGGCACCTCGAAGCCGAACAGCGCGCGGAACTCCTGCTTGAAGCCGGCGTAGTCGGTGATCGCGAACAGGTTCTCCGTCGTCACCTG
>CAZNCQ010000547.1:0-3012 GCA_964571275.1 uncultured Myxococcales bacterium | reverse complement strand
ACGAACAGGCCGCACGCCATCATCGCGCCGGAGTTGCCGGCCGACACCACCGCGTGCGCCTCGCCTGACTTGCACAGGTCGAAGCACATGCGCATCGACGACTTCTTCTTCTGCTTCACCGCCATCGACGGCGCGTCGTGCATGGTGATGACTTCGGACGCGTGGCGGATCGGGATCTTCTCGCTGGCCGCGCCGATGCGTTCGAGCTCCGCGCGCACGCGCGGCTCGTCGCCGACGACGATCACGTCGATCCCTTTTTCACGGACGGCGGAGACGATCCCCTCGACCTCGACGCGAGGCGCGCCGTCCGCTCCCATCGCGTCAATGGCGATTGTCGGCAAAGCTAGGGCTGCTCCTCTTCCTTCCGCTCGATGACCAGGCGGTCGCGATAGTAGCCGCAGCCAGCGCACATCCGGTGGGTGAGCTTGGGCTCGCCGCACCGCGGACAAGGCACGAAGTGCGGCACCGGTTGCTTCATCACCTGTGCGCGGCGGATGGCGGAGCGCGATTTGGACTGTTTTCTCTTCGGAACGGCCATTGATCCCTCGTTTCGTTACGCGTTGCTTGGCGGCTGCTGGTCTTTCGGGTCCCGGGGCTAAAGCTTGATCTTGCCGAGCGCGCTCAGCTTCGACGTCACCTCGCGCTGTCGGTCCTCGCAATCGCAAGGACTCTGATTGCGGTTTCCGCCGCAAACGGCGCACAAGCCCTGGCAACCCTCCTGACAAAGCGGGTTGATCGGCATCGCGAGAAGGATCTCGTCGCGCAGCTCGGCGCCGAGATCGATCTCGCCTCCCTCGAAGTAGACCACGTCCCCGTCGTCGTCGTCATCTTCCTCGGCGTCGGCACCGGCGCCCTGCTCGACGAAGCTGACCGTGAGCGGGATGTCGAGGTCGACGCGTGCCGCCTCGAGGCAGCGCGAGCACGACGTCTCCAGCACGCCGCGCAAGTCGCCGCGCAAGAGAACGTCATCGCCGCTCTTCTCCAGCACGCCGCGCATCTGCACGCCGGCCGGGCCGGGCTTCGCGCCGAGGTCAGGGCATTGCTCTTCCAACCAAGCGGTCGTCACGGGCAGATCGACCTCCAGGCCGTCGTCGCCGATGTCCTTGATTTTGAAGAGCATTTGCCTAGAAATCCCCGTTGGGGGCGCCTTTGGGAGGGTGAAACTATAGGGGGGAGGGTTGCGGAGTCAAGCACTCCGCTTAGTTACGAAGTTCGGCCGCGCCGCCACGGACGCCGCCGGAAGAGCCATCCGCGCCTCGACGTCGACGTCCCGATGCTACTTTGCGGCGCCCGACGCAGCGCTGCCACCGAAGAGGAGCAGCGACTTCAGATCCTCGTCATTGAAGACCAGCTGGCCGCCCAGGAACCAGTCGATACCGCCGCCCGCGCCCGCGGTCGCGCGCGTGGTGTTGATGACGTCGTCGGCGCCGCCGACCAGGAACAGGTTGCGCTTCCAGATCGCCGCCAGCAGCGCCGGCTTCACGCGCGGATACTTGTTGGTCAGCGTGTCGAAGATGTCGACCGACAGCACCAGCTTATCGTCGAGCAGGTACAGATCCGCGCCGACGCCGCCGGTCGACTCCTTGATGCCGAAGCGGCCAGCGATCGCGCCGATGCGCTTGCCGAGCATCAGCGAGAAGCGCAGCTTCTGCGACGTCGTCACGGTCGTCGTCGCGTTCACGCCGGTCTGTGAGCTGCTGGTGAGCTGGGTGGTCTCCTCGCGGAAGCCGCGCGGGTCCTCGACGAGCTCGATGAGGTAGAACTTGTCGGGCCGCGGCACCAGCATGACCGAGAGGTATTCCTTGGCCGTGTGCGAGATGAAGTTCCACTCGCCGCGCAGCCCGACGATGGTCTGCAGCTTGGTGATGCCGCGGACGAAGCTGCCGGCGTCCTCGGTGATCTCCTCGACGTTGTTGGCGATCGTGTCGTCGGTCAGCAGGCGCCCCGCCGTGCCCTGCCCCTTGTCCAGCCGCGACGTGATCGACTCGACGTTGTGCAGCGACTTGTCGAGGTTGTCGACGGTCGACTGCAGCTTGGCCAGCGAGCCGCGCACGGCATTGCCGGTCGACTTGACCTCGTTGTCGCTGGATCCGACCAGGGTCTTGATCGACTCGGTGATCTCGCGGACGTTCCGGATCGCCAGCTTGGCGTCACCCGCCTCGGCCGAGGTCACGTTGTCGATGTTCGCCGCGATGTGGTCGACGCGGTTGAGCAGGCGCTCGAGCACGATCGAGTTGGTCTCGATCAGCTTGTCGACGTTGGTCGCGATGTCGGTGAGCTGGCCCGAGGTCAGCTTGTGAACGTCTTGCAGGATGTCTTTCAGGATCGGCAGGATCGTTCCGATGTCGGCCATGAGATCGGCCATGCCGGTCGGCTCGCGCACGTTCTTGATCTGGTCGCCGGCCTTGAGCCTGGTCATCTCCTGTCGCTGGCCGTTGACCAGCGCGAAGGGCGTGCCGGGGTCGATCTCCAGATAGTATTCGCCGAGCAGCGACGCCGACTTCTTCGACACCACGGCGTTCGACCAGAGCTCGATCCCCGGATTCATGCGGATGGTGACGCGCGCTTGCGCGGTCGCGGGATCGAGCTCGCGCTTGTCGATCTGACCGATCGAGATGCCGGCGGTCTGCACGCGCGACTTCTCGAACAGGCCCGAGGCGTCCTTGAACAGCGCCCACACCACCAGTCCCTGATTGCCCGAGGTGCGCTCGCTGGTCGAGCGAATCAGGAAGTAGCTGATGGCCGAGACGACCAGAACCAGTACGCCGACGGTGACCGCCGCCCAGCTGCGCCTCACGGAGACGGCCTCGGCGGGTCGAGGGCGCCCATCGCCACGGCGCCCGACGTCTCGACGAACTCGCGCAGCTCCGGCTGCTGCGACGCCAGCACCTCGTCGCGCGTGCCGGTCACCAGGATCTTGCCGGCGTAGAGCATCGAGATCCGGTCGCCGATCCGGAACGTCGACGCCATGTCGTGCGAGATCACGACCGACGTCACGTTGAACTGATCGGC
>CAZNCQ010000546.1:0-3028 GCA_964571275.1 uncultured Myxococcales bacterium | reverse complement strand
TCGTGCAGCGGCCCGTTCGACGCGATGATGCCGCGGTGGTTGTAGAGATCGGGCTCGGTGTACGCGAGCGGCTTGCCGTCCATGTCGGTCATGCAGCCGCCGGCGCCGACCAGGATCGCTTCCGGGCCGCAGGTGTCCCAGATCTTCGTGCGCCCGCCCGTGTAGACGTAGAGATCGCGCGCCGCCTCGGCGACGAGGCCGATCTTGAGGCCGACGCTCCCGACGTTGATCTCGTCGTCGATCATCAGCGCCTTGCGGACGGCGTCGACGCGCGGCGTACGGTGCGACTTGGACGCCACCAACCGGATGCCCGGCGGGCGCGCGATTGACGATGTGCGCAGAGGCTGCGGCGGCGCCGACGGCGTGTCGCGGAGCTCGAGCCAGGCTCCGACGCCGGCGATGCCGGTGTACGTCTTGCCGGTGACGGGCTGCGCGACCGCGCCAATCTGGGGCCGTCCGTCGACGCAGAGGCCGATCATCACCGCGAACCCGTCGTCGCCGAGGATGAAGTCGCGCGTGCCGTCGATCGGATCGACCATCCAGACGCGCGCGCGGCCCAGGCGCGAGCCGTCGTCGGGGATCTCCTCGGACAGGATGACGTCGTCGGGGAATGTCGCGCGCAGCTTGGCGACGATGAGCGCGTTGGCGGCGTGATCGGCGTTGGTGACCGGCTCGTTGCCCGCCTTGCTGTCGACGACCAGCTTGCCGCCGCTGCGCAACCCCGCCACCAGATCCGCGGCCTCGAGCGCGATCGCGCGCGCGACCTCGAGCTCGTGACGATAGTCGTCGTGACTCACCCGAACCTCGTCAGATCACGTTCCAGCGCGCGGCGCCCCGCGAGCAGGACCAGGCCGGCCACCACCAGCAGCGAGCCCGTGCCGAACACCGGCCACTTGAGACCGCCGAAGTGATCCGATGCCAGGCCGATGAAGTAGGGCGAGATCGCGTCGCCCAGCAGGTGAATCGCAAGGACGTTGACCGCGAACCCCTGGCTGCGCACCGCGGCCGGCAGGACGTTGGCGATGGCCGCGTTGAGCGGCCCGATGCTGAGGAAGATCAAGAACAAGGTGATTCCAATCGACGGCCAGAAGATAGCAGGCCGCGACGACAGGATCGCGAGCGCTGTGAAGGGCAGCGACGCTATCAAGCCGTATCCGGAGAGATCGAATGCCGCCGTGCGCGTGCGGACCCCGAGCCGCTCGTTCAGGCGGCCACCCACCAGCGTGCCCAGAAACCCGGCCAGGCAGAGGATGCCGCCGAACAGCACGCCGGTCTGGTCGAGCGGCAGGTGGCGCTCGCGCTGGTAGAAGGTCGGCATGAACACCGCGAGCCCGCCCAGCGTGAACGTGTAGATGGCCTGAGCGGCGTTGTTGTAGATGAAGCTGGGGCGCGAGAACATCAGCGCCAGCCCCTGCGCCGTCGACAGCCTGGACTCCGATGGCGCGGGGGCGGCGTCATGCGCGCCGCGCGGCGGATCTTTCAGGAAGAACAGCGACAGCGCCAGCAACGCGCCCGGTCCCCCGGCGACGAAGAACGCCGGGCGCCAGCCCAAGTGCTGGCCGAGGACGCCGCCGAGCGCGAACCCGACCGCCGAGCCGAGCGGGATCGCCGCATAGAACATCGAGAGCGCGCGCGGGCGCTCTCGGGGAGGGTAGAAGTCGGAGAGCACGGGCGGCGTGACCACGGCGTAGCTGGCCTCGCCCACGCCGACCAGCGCGCGCATGAACAGAAACACCGCCAGGCTGGGCGCGAGCCCCGAGCCGAACGTCGCCACGCTCCACACGAGGACGCCCACGGCCGCGATCGGCAGTCGCGCGCGCCGGTCACCGAGCCACCCCGCGACCGGTGACACCGACGCGTAAGTCAGGATCAG
The DNA here is from genome assembly GCA_964571275.1 of uncultured Myxococcales bacterium. GTDB lineage: Bacteria > Myxococcota_A > Polyangia > Fen-1088 > Fen-1088 > DASRQZ01. The sequence goes on along the minus strand of CAZNCQ010000546.1, from coordinate 1,155 downwards.
GACCGTGAACAGGAGACCGGAGTCCGAGTCCTTGAGGTGGAGGTCCGCGGCGATCTTCGGCAGCATGCCGCTGGCCAGATAGCGGTCGACGTAGTTGAGTAAGTTCAAGCTCGTGAGGACCACGAGGGCTGCTCGAGCCGAGCGGAGCCGCGCCATGGCCGATGGGTACCACGTCGTCGGCACTAGTGGTAGATTCCGCCGCCATGAGCACCCTCAATGACATTCTGCTTGCCCCCGGAAATCGTCCGAAGGTCGTCGTCGACTGCGTTCGCCTGATCGACGAGGAGGTCGACTCGAAAGGGGGGCTCACCGGGCTGGCCGTCAAGGGCGCTTACGCGCTGGTCAAGGCGGTGAAACCCGGCTTCGTCTCCGAGGCCGTCGACAACATGCTCGACGATTTCGTGAGGCGCCTCGAGCCGTTCTACGCCGCCGCGCAGGCGAAGAACGAGCCGATCGGCCCGGCCCTCAACGCGCGCGCCGGCGAGGTCTCCGAAGCCCTGCTCGCGATCAGCGACGAGCGTTCCCAGCGCGCGAAGAACAACACCCTCAAGAAGGCCTACGAGAAGCTGCGCCCGACCGGCAAGAAGCACGTCGAGGCCGCGGTGCCGCGCGTCGGCCGCCTGATCGCGAAGTACGCGACCGCGCCTGCCACAACGGCTGCTCCTCCGGCGCCCTGAGCGCAGCGCCTGAGTGGTCTTGGCCGAGCGGCCTCGACCGAGGCTGTCCCGGCGCGCCGCTCGCGCTTTTCTTTTTTCGAGGGCGTCACAGGCTCGAAACAACCTTGACGCCGGCCCCGCGATGGGGCACCCTTCGCCGCGTTCCAAAACACCTGATGCGGGGTGGAGCAGCCTGGTAGCTCGTCGGGCTCATAACCCGAAGGTCGCGTGTTCAAATCACGCCCCCGCTACCGGTCGGCCCGTGAGTCGTGAGACTCACGGGCCGTTTTTCTTGTCCGGTGATCAGGCCATCAGCGCCGCGCTGGGGTCGAACCGTGCTCTTCGATCAGCTGCACGATCTCTTCATGCTTGAGCCACCGCGCCATCCCTGCCGCGGTGCTGTTCCAGCTCGTCCCCCGCAGGGTCGGATCCGCGCCGCGTTCTAGCAGGAACGTCGTGGCTTCCTGGTGGCCCATGCTGGCCGCCGCGTGGAGCGCGG
>CAZNCQ010000545.1:0-3045 GCA_964571275.1 uncultured Myxococcales bacterium | reverse complement strand
GCGTGGCCGACACGGTGATCACCAACGCGGTGATCGTCGACGCGGGCGGCATCATCAAGGCCGACATCGCGATCAAGGACGGGCGCATCGCCGGCATCGGCAAGGCCGGCAACCCCGACGTGCAGCCCGGCGTGACCATCGTGATCGGCCCCGGCACCGAGATCATCGCCGGCGAGGGCTGCATCGCCACCGCGGGCGCGATCGACACGCACATCCATTTCATCTCGCCGCAGCAGTGCGAGGAGGCGCTGGTCTCGGGCGTGACCACGATGATCGGCGGCGGCACCGGCCCGGCCGCCGGCACCAACGCCACCACGTGCACGCCCGGCACGTGGAACGTCGCGCGCATGTTGCAGGCGGCGGACGCGATCCCGATGAACCTCGGCTTCCTCGGCAAAGGCAACGCCAGCCGCCCCGAGGCGCTGATCGAGCAGGTCGAGGCCGGCTGCCTTGGCCTGAAGTTGCACGAGGACTGGGGAACGACGCCGGCGGCGATCGACTGCTGCCTCTCGGTCGCCGAGCAGTACGACGTCCAGGTCGCGATCCACACCGATACGCTCAACGAGTCCGGCTTCGTCGAAGATACTTTGGCCGCGTTCAAGGGGCGCGCGATTCACACCTATCACACCGAGGGCGCCGGCGGCGGCCACGCGCCCGACATCATCAAGGCCTGCGGCGTGCCGCACGTGCTGCCCTCGTCGACCAACCCGACGCGGCCGTACACGGTGAACACCGTCGACGAGCACCTCGACATGCTCATGGTCTGCCACCACCTGGACCCCGGCATCGCCGAGGACGTCGCGTTCGCCGAGTCGCGCATCCGCCGCGAGACCATCGCCGCCGAGGACATCCTTCACGACCTCGGGGCGTTCAGCATGCTGTCGAGCGATTCGCAGGCGATGGGCCGCGTCGGCGAGGTGGTGACACGCACCTGGCAGACCGCGCACAAGATGAAGCAGCAGCGCGGCCCGCTGCGCGAGGACGCCGCCGCCGGTGGCGCGCACGACAACTTCCGCGTCAAACGCTACATCGCGAAGTACACGATCAATCCCGCGATCACCCACGGCATCGCGCACGAGGTCGGCTCGATCGCCGTCGGCAAGCTCGCCGACATCGTGCTCTGGCGGCCGGCGTTCTTCGGCGCGAAGCCGGCGGTGATCATCAAGGGTGGCCTCATCGCGATGGCGCCGATGGGCGATCCGAACGCGTCGATCCCGACGCCACAGCCGGTGCACTACCGTCCGATGTGGGGCGCGCTCGGCGGCGCGCGGCACGCCACCAGCGTGACGTTCGTGTCGCGCGCGGCGTTCGACGCCGGGATCGGCGAGCGCCTCAAGCTGCGCAAGCGGCTGGACCCTGTGCGCGGCACGCGAACGATCCGCAAACGCGATCTGGTGCACAACGACGCGCTGCCGGTGATGGAGGTCGACCCGCAGACCTACGAGGTGCGCGCCGACGGCCAGCTACTCACCTGCGCGCCCGCGTCGGTGCTGCCGCTGGCGCAGAAGTACTTTCTGTTCTGAGCGACAGCATGCTGCGTTTCAACGAAGTGCTCGATGGCTCGCCGGCCGCGAATCCCGACGGTGTGCTCACGCTGACCTTCGATCAGCGTCGCAAGAGTCGCCTTCGCGCGATCCTCGACGACGGCCGAGAGGCCGCGCTGCTGCTGCTGCGCGGAACGATCCTGCGCGACGGCGACCACCTGCGCGGCGAGGGCGGTCTCATCGTCGTCGTGCACGCCGCGCCTGAGAGCCTCTCGATCGCATCGACGTCAGATGCACACCTGCTCACGCGCGCCGCCTACCATCTGGGGAACCGCCACGTGCCGCTGCAGATCGGCGCCGAGTTCGTGGCGTACGCGCACGACCACGTGCTGGACGACATGGTGCGCAGCTTGGGCCTGGCCGTGACCTCTCGCCTGGCGCCATTCGAGCCCGAAGCAGGCGCCTTCGCACATACGCACGCCGCGCACGAGCACGACCAGACGCACTCCGAACACGAACACGGGGACGGTCGGGTTCACGTGCACGTCGACGGCCACGATCACGACCACGACCACGACCATGGGCACCACCACCGCTGATCCTGCGGCGCTCCTGCGCCTTCTGCAGCTGGTCAGCCCGGCGCTACCGATCGGCACGTTCGCCTACTCGCAAGCGCTCGAAGCCGCCGTGGCGGCGAGCTGGATCACCGACGAGCCCACGGCGCGCGACTGGATCGGCGGCCTGCTCGACCACACCCTCGCCTCTCTCGACCTCCCGGTCGTCGCGCGCCTTCACACCGCGTGGACCGGCGACGACGCCCCGACCGTCCTCGCCTGGAGCCGCTTCCTGGCCGCGTCGCGCGGCGCCTCCGAGCTGCGCACCGAGGAGCGGCAGCTGGGCGCCAACCTCGCGCGCCTGCTCGACGGGCTCGGCGTCGCCGACGCGCGCCGCTGGATCGCGAGCGCCGAGGTCACCTATGCATCGATGTTCGCGCTCGCCGCCGTGCGCTGGCAGATCCCGCTGGCCACCGCGCTGCACGGCTTCGCCTTCGCGTGGCTGGAAGCGCAGATCAGCGCGGCGGTGCGCCTGGTCCCGCTGGGCCAGAGCGCCGGCCAGCGCATCCTGCTCGCGCTCGGCGCGCGCATCCCCGCCGCCGCGGCGCGCGCGTCCACGCTCGATGACGACAGTCTCGGCGCCGCCGCGCCCGCGCACGCCGTGGCCAGCGCACACCACGAGACTCAGTACTCGCGGCTCTTTCGATCGTGACTGCGCAACACTCACCCAGGAGCACTCAAATGACCGTCTCCGATTCGACGTCGCCCGCCCCTCGCAACCGCAGCCCGCACCCGTTGCGCCTGGGCGTCGCCGGCCCGGTGGGCTCGGGCAAGACCGCGCTGGTCGACGCGCTCTGCAAGCGCCTGCGCGACGAGCTCCACATCGCCGTCGTCACCAACGACATCTACACCAAGGAAGACCAGCAGTTCCTGATCCGCAGCGGCGCGCTGGCCGAGGAGCGCATCGCCGGCGTCGAGACCGGCGGCTGCCCGCACACCGCGATCCG
>CAZNCQ010000544.1:0-3062 GCA_964571275.1 uncultured Myxococcales bacterium | reverse complement strand
GCGGTGTTGGTCAGGCGCATGACGCCGAAGATCAGCGACTGGCTCATCGCGAACAGCGCGTACAGGCCGCCGAGCAGCACGCCCTGGACGATCGTCGAGATCCAGCTCAGCGTGCCGACCATCGTCGTCTCGGATCTCGCCTCGGAGCAGGTCTGGGCTCACACACCGAAGTAGGCCTGGGAGATCTGCTCGCGCGTCAGGACGCGTGAGGCGCCGGTCAGGGTCACGCGACCTTCTTGCAGGCAGTAGAGCCGGCTCGACACCCGCTGCGCGGTGGCGACGTCCTGCTCGACGATCACCACGGTCATGCCTCCGTCGCAGATCGCGGGGAGCGCGTCGTAGATCTGTTTCACGACGATCGGCGCCAGGCCGAGCGACAGCTCGTCGCACAGCAGCAGCCTGGGGTTACTCATGAGCGCGCGCCCGATCGCGACCATCTGCTGCTGGCCGCCCGACAGCGTCGCCGCGGGCGCGCGGCGCTTCTCGGCCAGCAACGGGAACAGGCGATAGATCGCGTCGAGCGTCCAGGGGCCCTCGCGGCGCGCGCACGCGCCCATCAAGAGATTCTCTTCGGCGGACAAGCTGGAGAACAGGCGCCGCCCTTCGGGGACCATGGCGATGCCGCGACGAACGATCTCGACGGGCGGCAGGCCGCCCACCGGCTGGCCTTCGAGCGTCACCGCGTCACGCCGCGCGCCGAGGACGCCGCAGATGGTCTTCAAGAACGTCGACTTGCCCGCGCCGTTCGCGCCGATCAGCGCAACGACCTCGCCGGCGGCGATGTCGAAGTCGACACCGAACAGCACCTGGAAGTCGCCGTAATACGATTCGAGCTGGCGCGTCGCGAGCAACGTCATCGGCCAGCGCTCGGAGTCATCGACGTCAGGCCTCGAGCCCCAGATAGACCCGCTTCACCTCGGGATCGCTCATCACCGCGTGCGGCGCGCCCTCGGCCAGCGGTTTGCCCAGGTTCAACACCAGCAAGCGGTCCGCGACCGCCAGCAACGCGTGCACCACGTGCTCGATCCAGATGATGGTGATGCGCTGGTCCTTGATGCGGCGGATCTCGTCGACCAGCACGCGCGCCTCGTGATCCGTCAGGCCGGCGGCGATCTCGTCGAGCAGCAGCAGGCGCGGCTCGGTCGCCAGCGCGCGCGCCAGCTCCAGGCGCTTGCGATCCAGCAGCGGCAGCGACGCGGCCAGGCGGTTCGCCTGGGGCAGCAGGCCGGTCTCGCGCAGGATCTCGACGGCGCGCGCGTAGGTCTGGCGCTCGCGCTTGCCCGCTCCGAACGACGCCGCGGCCACCAGGTTCTCGAACACGGTCATCGCGCCCCAGGGCTGGGGAATCTGATACGAGCGGCCGATCCCCAGGCGGCAGCGCCGGTGCGGCGGATCGCGCGTGACGTCGCGGCCGTCGAACGCGATCGCGCCCGCGTCGGCCTGCAGGTCGCCGCTGATCAGATTGAACAGCGTGGTCTTGCCCGCGCCGTTGGGGCCGAGGATGCCCAGCGTCTCGCCGGCCGCAACGCGGAGGCTGACGTTGTCGACGACGCATAGCGCGCCGAAGCTCTTCGAAACCGCATCGAGCGCCAGGCACGTGCTCATGCGAGCGAGGGCCGCCGTCCTTCCCAGGCATCTTGCAGCAGCTGGCGGATCGCGGCCGGCTCGAGCGGCCGCGGGTTGTAGTACGGGTTGCGTAGCGCGAGCTCGGCCGCCCGGTCGAGCGACTCGGCCGCCAAGCCGATCTGCCGCAGCCCGAGCGGCGCGCCCAGCGCGCGCGCGAGATCGTACAGGCGCGCCGGCGGATCCGCGGTGCCCGGCCCCGCCGCGCTCAGTGCGTGCGTCATGCGCGCCATCGCTTCGGGCGCGGCGTCGCGGTTGTAGCGGAGCGCGTGCGGCAGCACGATGGTGTGCGTCTCGGCATGCGGCAAATTGAACGTACCGCCCAGCGTGTGACAGAGCTTGTGGTGCAGCGACATCCCGACCGCGCCCAGGCAGCTGCCGGCGAGCCACGCGCCGTACAGCGCCTCCGCCAGCGCTTCGCCGCGCGCTTCGGCCTCGCTGCCCACGACCCTGGGCAGGCTGGCCGCGAGCGCGCGCATCCCCTCCTCGGCCATCAGCGAGGTGATCGGGTTGGCGTCCTCGGCGTACAGCGCCTCCGCGCAGTGCGCGATCGCGTTCATGCCGCTCGGACCCGCGACGGCGGGCGGCAGGCGCGCGAGCAGCAACGGATCATAGATCACCGTCTTCGGCAGCACGCGCGCGTCGCGGCCAGTCTTCTTTTGCCCATTGGCGGTCAGGCCAAAGATGGGCGTCATCTCAGAGCCGGAGAACGTCGTCGGGATCGCAAAGATGGTGCTGATCGCGCCGGCCGCCGATGCCACGCCGCCCGCGGCCGCCAGCACGTCGGCCGGCAGCGCCAGCGCCTTGCCGAGCCCGATGGTCGAGCCGCCACCGATCGCGACGCAGCTATCGGCGGCGAGGTCGAGCGCGGCCGCGCGCGCCGCCACCGCGGTCTCGACCGGCACGTGCATCACCGCCTGATCGAAGATGCCCACGGCGCGCGCGCCCAATCGCTGCGAGACAGCTTCGGCCAGCGGCCGCTGGCGCGGCGTGCTCAGCACCAGCACGCGCTTGACGCCCAGCCGATCGACCTCGCGCGCGAGGCCGTCGAATGCACCCGCGCCGAACACGACGCGCGACGGAAGGCCGACGTGAACGAAGGATCGCACGCGCCTGGCCCGTCAACCCCGCGGGTAATAGGGAGGGATCTGGGCGTCGACGTTGACCCAGACCGACTTGGCCTCGGTGTAGTCGTGCATCGCTTCGAACCCCATCTCGCGCCCGTACCCCGAGCTGGCGACGCCGCCGAACGGCGAGCCGGGATTGACTCGCTTGTAGCAGTTGATCCAGACCATGCCCGTGCGCATCGCGGCCGCGATGCGGTGGGCGCGCTGCAAGTCGCGCGTCCAGAGCCCGCCGCCCAGGCCATAGGGCGTGCCGTTGGCCATCGAGACGACCTCCTCCTCGTCGCGGAACGTCGTCACGCTGACGAACGGGCC
>CAZNCQ010000543.1:0-3073 GCA_964571275.1 uncultured Myxococcales bacterium | reverse complement strand
GTGCAGGTTCAGCCCGTTGTGCAGGTTCAGCCCGTTGATCGAGTTCAGCCCGTTGTGCAGGTTCAGCCCGTTCGACGAGTTCAGGCCGTTGTGCAGGTTCAGCCCGTTCGCCGTGAGCGCCGCGTGAGCCGTGCTGGCGAAGAGGGTCGAAGCCACCAGAAGGACACCCAGGTTTCCGAAAATGTTGATCTTCATGCTTCCCTACAATCGCATGAGCCGTGCCACTCGCCCTCCCAAGTCGGTACTGAGTCTTTTCAGCCACTTAGCGGCCGTCGCCGTGCCGTGATCGGGCTTCAGGCAGCCTCCTGGATCTATGACCAAGGCGGTTTCCCATGGCTTAGTCATAGGCCTTCGGCACGCCGCGTCGGGCGGCTTCACGCCCTTTCCCGACGGCCCGTCCTCGATCCGCTGCGGACCAGGGTGACCAGGATTCGCGCGCGTGTCAGAAAGCGTAGATGGCCAACGAGTACATGAACCGCAAGGACCAGATGTTCCCGAAGCTGACGCCGGCTCAGATAGCCCGCGTCGCCAGCCTCGGCCAGCGCCGCGACGTCAGGGCCGGCGAGGTCCTCTTCGCGCCGGGCGAACAGAACACCTCGTTCTTCGTCGTGGTGCGCGGCGAGGTGGCGATCAGCCGGCCGCGCGGCGACGGCAAGCTGGAGGAGCCGATCGTCACGCATGGTCCCGGTGAGTTCACCGGCGAGATCAACATGCTGTCGGCGCGGCGCAACCTGGCGCTCGGCCGCAGTGTCTCCGACGGCGAGGTCATCGCGGTCGACCGCGCACACCTGCACACGCTGGTGCAAGGCGATTCGGAGCTGAGCGAGATCTTGATGCGGGCCTTCATCCTGCGGCGCATGGCTCTCCTGGTCGACGGCGGCGGCGACCTGGTCCTCATCGGCTCGCGCCACTCGGCGGCAACCCTCCGCCTGAAGGAGTTCCTGACCCGGAACGGGCAACCGTTCAACTACGAGGACGTCGAGACCGAGCCTGACATCCAGACCTTGCTCGACCGGTTCCAGATCGGCGTCAATGAGGTCCCGGTCGTGCTGTGCCAGCAAGGGCACCTGCTGCGCAACCCCAGCATCGAAAAGCTGGCCAGCGCGCTGGGTCTGAGCGGCGAGCTCGACCCGCAGACGGTCCGCGACGTCGTCATCGTCGGCGCCGGGCCCGCGGGCCTCGCCGCCGCGGTCTATGCCGCCTCCGAGGGCCTCGATGCGCTGGTGCTGGAGAGCACTGCGCCCGGGGGCCAGGCCGGCACCAGCTCTCGCATCGAGAACTACCTTGGCTTCCCGACCGGCATCTCGGGCCAGGCGCTCGCGGGCCGCGCGCTGACCCAGGCCCAGAAGTTCGGGGCCGAGGTGGCGATCGCGCGCTCCGCCGTGCGCATCGAGTGCGACGAGCGGCCGTACAAGATCCACCTCGAGGGCGGCGACATCGTGCGCACGCGCGCCATCGTCGTCGCGACCGGAGCGCGTTACCGCAAGCTGGAGCTGCCGGCGCTCTCGCGCTTCGAGGGCAACGGCGTCTACTACAGCGCGACGTACCTCGAGGGGCAGCTCTGTCAGGGCGAAGAGACCGTGGTCATCGGCGGCGGCAACTCTGCCGGCCAGGCCGCCGTCTTCCTGTCGCAGCTCGCCACCCACGTCCACGTGCTGGTGCGCGGCCCGGGCTTGGCTGAAAGCATGTCGCGCTATCTGATCCAGCGCATCGAGGGGACGCCCAACATCACGCTGCGCACGCGCACCGAGGTCTGCGCGCTCGAGGGCAACGATCGCCTGGAGAGCATCGCCTGGCGACACGTCGACAGCGACGAGCCCGACCGGCGCCCGATCCGCAACGTCTTCTCGATGACCGGGGCCGACCCCAACACGCACTGGCTCGACGGCTGCGTCGCGCTCGACGAAAAGGGGTTCGTGAAGACCGGCGCCGACCTGCTCGCCGACGAGCTCACGCTCGGCCGCTGGCCGCTGGCGCGGCGCCCCTATCTGATGGAGACGAGCATCCCCGGCGTCTTCGCGGTCGGTGACGCGCGCTCGACCAGCGTCAAGCGCGTCGCCTCCGCCGTGGGCGAGGGGTCGATCTGCGTGCAGCTGATCCACCGCGCGCTGCAGGAGCTGTGAGCGCGCGCGGCGGGCGCGCCGCCGCGGTCAGGTCGGGATCGGATCGAAGCCGACTTCGTCGACGTAGCACCATCCCCAGTGTTCGCCGGGCTCGAGCGATCGCATGATCGGGTGCGTCGTCGCGTGAAAATGCTTGGTCGCGTGCTTGTTCTTGGAGTCGTCGCAGCAGCCGACGTGTCCGCACTGCATGCACAATCTCAAGTGAACCCAGGAATCGCCCATCTTCAGGCATTCCTCGCAGCCCTTGCTGTGCGCTCGCACGTGATGCTGCATGGTCGCCAGATGGGGACAGGTCGCCTCGTCTTCGTCGTCGCTCATCGCTACTCCTCGCACCCATCCTAGCGCGCATTCGTCGGCGTGCCGCCAAACTTCGCGCTGCGCCTGGCTCGGGATCGGTCCTGATTGACCGGGGCATTCCGCGACCCAAGGTCTCAATCGCAAAGCGAAGGGAGCCACTATCCCATGCGTGATTCATCGACGGGGGCAGCGACGGGCGTTGGTTTGGCGTCGCGCGATCCCAAGCATCCTCACTTCACCGCGATCTCCTGGGTCGTCCTGCAAGAGATCAAGACCGACGTCGCCGCGGCGCTGCTGCGGCTCGAGCTGCTGCGCCGCGAGCAGCCCCACCCCGCGATCGTGCGCGCGGTCGAAATGCTGCGCCTCGCGATCGGGGACCTGGAGGGCTTCGCCGACGACGAGCACGCGACTGACCCGGCTGCGCCCGGAGGCTAGTCCTGAGGTATCTTCGACGTCAATGTCGACGCCGGAGCCGGTCCGCACCCTCATCATAGGCGCCGGGATCAGCGGCCTCAGCACGGCCGCCGCGCTCGGCGACCGCGAGGACTACCTGATCCTCGAGGGCGACGACCAGATCGGCGGCTACTGCAAGACCGTCCACCGCGACGGCTTCGTCTGGGACTACTCGGGCCACTTCTTTCACTTCAAGCACC
>CAZNCQ010000542.1:0-3073 GCA_964571275.1 uncultured Myxococcales bacterium | reverse complement strand
GCAGATGAACCCGATCGCCTGACCGGTCTCGCCCTTGTCGCGCCGGTACGAGAAGAAGCGCGCGCGGTCGCAGCTGGTGCACTCGGGGCCGACGTCGATCGCGGAGGCGGGGACGCCCTCCGCCGCCAGCAACATCACGTTGAGCCGCTTGAGATCCACGTGCGCGCGGCCGTTCGGGGCGCGCTGGACCGCGCCCAACCCGGGGGCCATCGCCCGGGGGATCGCGCGCGCGACGGCTTCGACCACTTCCTCGCCGACTTCGAAGCAGCAGGCGCCGATCGCCGGCCCGAGCGCGACGCGGAGATCCGCCGGCTGCACGCCCAGCTCGTCGATCATCCGGCGCACGGCGGCCGGCACCACACCGGCGAGCGTGCCGCGCCAGCCGGCGTGCACGGCGGCGAACGCGCCGGTGCGCGCGTCGGCCATCAGCACGGGGATGCAGTCGGCGACGTAAACGCCGAGCGCGACACCCGGCGCGTCGCTGAACAGCCCGTCGGCTTCGATCTGGCCGACGTCGGCCAGCACATCGCCGGCGCTGACCTGCAGCACATTGGCGCCGTGCACCTGGCGCGCGACGAAGATCCGCTCGACGCCGGTCGCCGCCTGCACGCGGCGCCGGTTCTCGATCACGTGCGTGCGCGCGTCCCCCCACTTCATGCCCAGGTTCAGCGTGTCGAACGGCGGCGCGCTGACGCCGCCCCGGCGTGTGGTGAAGCCGTGGTGAAAGCGCTCGGGGAGCAGCGGCGAGCGCACCAGCGGCAGCGGCTCGCCGCCGACGTCGAACGATTCCTCGATCATCCCCGCTCCCGCAGCGCCGCGAGCGCGCGGCGGAAATCCTCGGGCGGCTCCGACGTGAAGCGGAGCATCTTTCCCGTCGCCGGGTGCGCGAAGCCGAGCGTGCGCGCGTGCAGGGCCTGCCGCCCCAGCTGCTCGGCGATCACGCGCAGCGCCGGCTCGCGCGGCGGCTTGCCGTAGGTGCGGTCGGCCAGCAGCGGGCACCCCAGCGCCGCCATGTGCACGCGTACCTGGTGCGTGCGCCCGGTTTCGAGCTCCGCCTCCATGCGCGCGGCGCCGTCGAACCGCTCGACCACGCGCCAGTCGGTGACGGCGCGACGCCCTTCCTTCACGCGAATCGAGAACTTCTTGCGGTCGCGCGGATCGCGCCCGTGCAGCGTATCGACGCGGCCGCTGTCCGCCGGCGGCTTGCCGGCGACCAGCGCCTCGTAGACCCGTTCGATGTCGTGCGCCTTGAACGCCGCGCCCAGCGTCTTCATCGTCTGGTCGTCCTTCGCGACGACCAGCAACCCCGAGGTGTCCTTGTCGATGCGGTGGACGATGCCCGGCCGCAGCTCGCCGCCAATGCCGCGCAGGTCGTCGCAGTGAGCGAGCAGCGCGTTCACCAGCGTGCCGTCCTCGTGCCCGGGCGCCGGGTGAACCACCATGCCCGCCGGCTTGTCGATCACCACCAGCCAGCGATCTTCGTGAACAATCCGGAGCGGGATATCCTCGCCGCGCAGCTCGGTGACCACGACCGGCGGCGGCGTCCAGACGACGACGTCACCGGCGCGCAGCTTGCGCGACGGCGGAAAGACCGCGTCGTTGACGGTGACCGCGCCCTGCCCGATCTGGCGCGACAGCTGCGAGCGCGAAACCTCCGGCAATTCGCCGGCGAGAAACGAGTCGAGCCTCATACCGGCACCCTGCGGCCCGACGACCAAGCGGCGCGTGACCGTGCCTACCAGATGCGAGACTTGATGTGACCCTTGGACTTCAGCATCACATCGACCAGCGCGCGCTCGTACTGGTTGAGCGCGTAAATCTCCGGCGTCACGCGGCTCTTGAACAGCACGCGCCCCTCCTCGATCTCGTCGCGCATGACATCGAAGAGGGTGTCCTTCTCGATGCCCTGCAGGATCTTCGCCTCGTGGTACAGCGTCAGGTCCGACGCGATCGCGCGCGCCAGCTGCCGCGCCCGCTCGGGCTTGTCGATGAGTGCCATGGCCGAAAGACTACACCAGGCTCGGACGTGCGCAGCCTAGAGCGCGATCGGGCCGCCCAGGTCCTCGACGGCCAGCGGCTCGGCCGGCTCGGCCAGGCGCACGCCGACCTTGCCCGCCGGGGTGACGTAGATGACCTCGAACTGGACGCGGCTCGGCGCCTGCGCGGCCGCCCGGCGCGGCAGCTCGAGATCGATGATCTGCCCGGGGCGCTCGTCGCCGAGCGGGTTGACCAGCAAGAGGCCGTTGCGCGAAACATTCGAGATCCTGCGCAGATATCGGTTGCCGCCCACGACCTCGACACCGTAAAAATCGGCGGGGTGACGCCGCAGCCGGCGGCGCTCGGACGAGCCGGACGTCGTTCCGGTGCTGGAGCTGAGGGGCGCCCAAAATCGTTTGGTAAGCATTTGTGCGTCAAATAACTACAGGCACCTTCACGCGGCGTCAAGTTTTGCCAGGGGTAGTCCTGAACCCGGCCTTCCGTGAAGCCCGCGTGGCGCGCATCCGTCCAAGCCGCTACGCTGTCGACGAGGCTTGAACCCATGAACCGCACGCTCGCTTTTTCCATCGCTCTCCCCGCGCTGTCCGCCCTTTCCATCTGGGTCGGACCGACTGCCTATGCAGACGCCCCGACGCACGAGATCCACAAGACCGAGCCCAAGGTCGCCGCCGGGGGGCACGCCAACGCCAGCCTGACCATCGCCGCCAAGAACGGCTGGCACGTCAACGCCGAGGCGCCGATCACCGTTTCGCTGAAGTCGAGCGACGCGGCGCTGGTCGTGGCCAAGGAAAAGCTGACCCGCGCCGACCTGGCCGAAAGCACGCAGAGCGCCGCGCGCTTCGACATCGCGCTCACCTGCGCCGCCGGCGCGGCCGCGGGCCCGAAGACGATCAACGCCGAGGCCAAGTTCGTGATGTGCCAGGAGAGCGCCTGCAAACCGGTGAAGGAGACGCTGGCGCTGGCCATCGAGGTCACGCCCGCCGGAGCGCCGGGCGCCAATCCGGGGGGCAATCCGGGGGCCAAGAAGGCCGGCAAGACCAAGACGAAGTAGCGCGCGGGCCGCGCGTCTTCAGCG
>CAZNCQ010000541.1:0-3088 GCA_964571275.1 uncultured Myxococcales bacterium | reverse complement strand
GTGGTGATCGCGCTTTGCCCGGGCCGGCGGCGATCGAGCTCGGCCTGGATCTCCTCGACCGCGATCGGCAACCGCGGCGGACAACCGTCGACGATGACACCGACCGCCGCGCCGTGCGATTCGCCGAACGTGGAGATGCGAAACAGCGTCCCGAAGCTGCTGCCCATGCTACTTGCCGGGCAGGATGTCGATCATCCCGCGATGCACCGACTCGCCGGCCGCCGTCCAGATCCCCGACGGGCCCGACTCGATGTGCAGCGCGAGATCGCCGGCCGCGTGATAGCGCCACAGTTGCGCCGCGCCGGCGCTGCGGTCGGGCAGCGCGCCCGACACCTCGAGGGTGGCCTTGCCGGTCAGGCGCTGCAGATAGGTCGCGGTGTTGTAGAGAATCGTCGCCGGAGGCGGGATCGCCATCTCCAGATCCCGGATCTCCTTGAAGACGATGAGCCGCTCGTCTCCGTCATCGCGCGCCGGCTCGACCCATAACACCGCGTCGCCGTCGACCGCGCGCGCCAGCTGAAAGCGCTTGCCGTTCACGTGGTACCCGACCACGCCCTCGACCAGGTAGTCCCGCCCGAAAAAGCTGACGACATCCCTGACATGTATCTTCATGGGTCCCAATCTCCTTGGCGGACGCCGCCTTGACAGCGTCGTCGTCGCACGATTATACGGTTCGTCGCTAGCGGAGCCAGTGTCGCGTGCGGTATCACACATCGGAGGAACGTTGCGGCTGGAAGTCATCAGGGTCATCGACGACGAGGGGCGGGTCACGCATCCCGAGCGCGAGCCCAAGATCTCCGGCGACGACCTGCGCAAGCTGTTCCGCACGATCCTGACCGTTCGCCTGCTGGACGAGCGCATGCTGCGCCTGCAGCGCCAGGGGCGGCTCGGGTTTTACCTGAGCTCGCTCGGCGAAGAAGCGACGCACATCGGCGCGGCGCACGCGTTGCGTCCGGGCGACTGGCTCTATCCCGCGTACCGAGAGGTCGGCGCGGCGCTGTACCGCGGCTATCCGCTGCGCACCTTCATGTGCCAGCTCTTCGGCAACGCCCTCGACCCGGTCAAGGGCCGCCAGATGCCGGTGCACCACTCGATCCGCAGCCTGAATTTCGTATCGATCAGCTCGCCGGTGGCGACGCAGATCCCGCACGCCGTCGGCACCGCCTGGGCCGCGAAGTTGCAGAAAAAGGACGACGTCGCCGTGGCGTTCTTCGGCGAGGGCGGCACCTCGACGCCGATCTTCCATACCAGCTTGACCTTTGCCGGTGTGTTCAAGGCCCCGGCCATCTTGATCTGCCGCAACAACGGCTGGGCGATCTCGGTGCCGCGGTCGGTGCAGACCGCCGCGCCGACCTTCGCGCAGAAGGCGGTGGCGTACGGACTGCCCGGCGTTCTCGTCGACGGCAACGACATCCTGGCGATGATTCACGTGACCGCCGAGGCCGCGGCGCGCGGGCGGCGCGGCGAGGGCGCGACGCTGATCGAGGCCCGCACCTACCGGCGCGGGGCGCACAGCTCGTCGGACGATCCGTCGGTTTACCGCGATCCGGCCGAGCCCAAGGAGTGGGAGCGCCACGATCCGCTCGAGCGCTTCCGGAAGTACCTGCTGGCCAAGAACGAGGTCACCGCCGACCTGGAGGCGCAGCTGCGGCGCGAGATCCTCGAGGAGATCACCGACGCGCTCCAGTACGCCGAGCGCCAGGATCCGAAGCCCCCGCTCCACAGCATGTTCGAGGACGTCTACTCCGACGTACCCTGGCACTTGCGGGAGCAGCAAGCGGAGCTGGACGCCGAGATCGCCAAGCACGGGAACAAGTCGGGGCACTGATCTCGCTTCCCCCCCGTCCTCGGAGGAGACTTGATTTCCTCGGTGGGGTGGCGTAAGCCGTGGCACGCCGATGCCCGAAATGAACATCATCCAGGCGGTCAACGATGCCTTGCGGCTGGAGATGCGCCGCGACCCGCGCGTGGTGGTGCTGGGCGAGGACGTCGGCCGCTTCGGCGGCGTGTTTCGCGCCACCAGCGGCCTGCAGGAAGAGTTCGGCGCCGATCGCTGTATCGACACGCCGCTGGCCGAGTCGGGGATCATCGGCACGGCGATCGGCATGGCGCTGTACGGATTGCGCCCCGTGCCGGAGATCCAGTTCGCGGATTTCATCTATCCGGCTTACGATCAAATCGTGAGTGAGCTGGCCAAGCTGCGCTACCGCTCGGGCGGCGAGTACCCCGCGCCCGTGGTGATCCGCACGCCGGTCGGCGGCGGTATCCGCGGTGGCCACTACCATTCGCAGTCGCCGGAAGCACTCTTCATCCATGTGCCGGGGCTCAAGGTGGTGTGTCCGTCGAACCCGGTCGACGCCAAGGGTCTGCTCGCGACCTGCATCCGCGGCGAGGATCCGGTGATCTTCATGGAGCCCAAGCGGGTCTACCGCGCGGCGCGCGGCAACGTGCCCGAGGGCGAGTACACGATTCCGCTCGGTGAGGCCAAGGTGGTGCGTGAAGGACGGCAGGTCACGGTGCTGTGCTGGGGCGCGATGGTCCACACCGCGCTCGAGGCCGGCGAGAAGGGCGCGGCGCAGGGCTACGACCTCGAGATCATCGACCTGCGCACACTGCTTCCGTATGACATCGACGCGATCCTGACGTCGGTGCGCAAGACCGGCCGCGTCGTGGTCGTGCACGAGGCGCCGCGCACCTGCGGCTTCGGCGCCGAGCTGGCGGCGACCATCCAGGAAAAGGCGATCCTGAGCCTGGAGGCCCCGATCCTGCGCGTGACCGGCTTCGACACGCCGTTCCCCTATACGCTGGAGCACGAGTATCTGCCCGACGCGAACCGGATCCTCGACGCCGTCGAGCGCGTGGTCAGCTTCTAGCCGCCGCCGAGACAGGAAGATCGCCGCATGACCTACGAGTTCAAGCTGCCCGACATCGGTGAAGGGGTCGTCGAAGGCGAGGTCGTTCGCTGGCTGGTCAAGGAAGGCGATTCGCTGCGCGAGGACCAGCCGATGGTCGAGATCATGACCGACAAAGCGACGGTCGAGATCCCGGCGCCGCGCGCCGGCCGCGTCGCCAAGCGCATGTACGCCGA
>CAZNCQ010000540.1:0-3101 GCA_964571275.1 uncultured Myxococcales bacterium | reverse complement strand
CCTCACTGGACCGCGGGCAGGTTCCCGTTGGCGTCGCGCTGGGCGGCGATGGCCTGGGCGGCGGTCATGGTGATGGTGACGCGGTTCCGGATCGTGATGCTGCAGGTGTCGGGGTTGTTCGCCAGCGCGCCGGAGTCGCTGACGTCGGGTGTCGCGGTGTTGTTGTTCAGCGTGTAGCCGCACTTCACGTTGCCCACGGCGAACGATCGGGTCACCACGTGCACGGCGGGCACGCCGTTGCCACCCAGCTTGAATCCGTTGCCGTCACTATTGGCGCCCTTCATTCCCGTGCTGGTCTGCCCGTTGGCGATCGCCCAGCAACCGTCGATGGTGACGACCTGGGTGACGCCGAACAGGTCGTAGCCGTCGTCGGCGTTGTTCCACGAGCGGCAGCCGCGCAGGATGTTGCCGGGCCCGATGTTCAACTTGGCGTCGATGCCGTCGGCGTTCTCGCCGCCGGTGGCGGTGTCGAAGTTGTCGTGGGCGTCGCAGTTGAGGATCAGGTTGTTCGACCCGGTGCCCGATCCCGAGGCGGTGATCTGGATGCCGGTGTCGTCGCAGCCGTCGGCCTCGACCCATTCGACGGTGTTGTTCGATCCGCTGATGTTGATGCAGTTGTCGCCGGCGTTCTTCACCTCGAAGCCCTTGAGGTGCCAGTAGCTACCGGGAACGGTGAAGCCGCGGTTGCTCGACACGTTGCGGGCCTGCTGCGAAAAGTCGAGGACGGGACGCGCTCCGCCGGGGACGGCCCACAGCCTGGTGACATTGTTGGCGGAGCCAGCGAGCGAAAGATTGACGGTTCGGTCGTACTGATACGTCCCCGCCATCACCCAGATGGTGCCGCCGGCGGTGATGGCGCCCTGCGCGTGCTGGATGGTCAAAAATGGTGCGGCTTGCGTGCCCGCGTTCGTGTCGCTGCCGGTCGGGCTCACCCAGACTTCGGGTCCGTTCCCGCCGGTGGATCCGCCATTGCCGCCATTGCCGCCATTGCCGCCGGTGCCACCGCCGCTGCTGCCCCCGGTCGCCGCAGCGCCGCCCGCTCCCGCCCCGCCGGTGCCACTTCGTCCGCCCGCCCCGACGCCGCCGCCGCTGCCCGTCGCCGCGCCACCGGTTCCCGGCGGGCTGCCGCCCCCCGTCCCCGGGGTGCTGCCCCCGCTACCGGCCGTGCCGCCCGTGGCGCCCCCAGCGCCCGTCTTGTCACCGCCGGCACCGTTACCGCCCGCCGCACCGTTCTCGCCAGCCGCGCCACCGTTGCCGTTGTTCGTACCGGCGCATCCCCCTGGAACGGCACCGGCGAACGCCGCCGCCACGGCGACAATCCCCAGGGCGCGCGAGAGACGACGCGGGGAGCTTCCGACCAACGTGTGGATAGTCACGTTAGATCTGTCTCCCGGCGCGGGGAGATTCGGCTCACCAGGGCGGAATTTTCTTATTTCTGCCCGAAAATCCAGGATCAGATCAGGGGCCTCCGGGCATTGGAGATCGGAGTTGATCCGAGCGCTCGCCCGGAAGTTATCAGCTGAGAGCGCGGGCCGTCGCGCGGACCCGCTCGAGGCCGGCCGGGCTCAGCTCGCTCACGGCCTTGGCAAAGTTCTCTTGCTCGAGCCCCGAGACGAGAAACGTCCAGCGGTACGAGCGCAGCTGCACCGCGCTGACCTGGGCTGCCTGCGCGGCCGGAAGCTTGCGTCCGATCGCGAGCTCGAACGCCGCCAGGTCGTACTTCGCCTGCTGCTGCAAGCCGCCTTCGAGGATGCCGCCGATCGCAAGAAACTCATCGATCGCCTTCTCGATCTCTTGCGGTGACGCGCGCTCCGCGAGCTCCTGCAACACCAGCGTATCGATCTTCGCGTGCTGCGCCTCCTCTTGCCAGTGGTGCTTGAGCAGACTGACGAACTGCGGGTCGAGCCGCTGGTCGGTCTTGACGCTCTCGAGGTAGTGCCGCTGCGTCGTCCATTCCAGGTGCAGGATCAGGATGGCGATGCTGAGCGGACTGTGGGCCAGCACGGTCTCGGCAATGGCTGTCGCAGGACCGATGACCTCGATCGGCGTCTTGAAGCCGCGCTTGAACTCGTCGGAGAAGCGCTGAAACAGCTGCTGGTGCTTGGCCTCCTCCTCGGCGAAGGTCAGGAGAGCGCGCACGCGGTCCTTGCTGGCGTGAATACCATCGCGCGCCCGCTCCACCGCGAACGGCAAGATGAACTCTTCGACCAGGCCGAAGAGATGCAGATAGGTGGCGCCGCGAATGTGGTTCAGCGTCAATTTCTCGCCATCGCTCAAGCCCTCGAGCTCGTTCACGCCGGCGAGCGCGTTCGGCAAGAACGGCCGGGTGAAATCGAGCTTCCTGTCGCCCCCGATGAGGTCCTCCACGCGCCAGTTGATCTTGAGCGAATCCTGAAGCGTCGCCTGGTAGCTGTAGTTGTGCTGAAGCGTCATGCTCGATCCTCTGTGTTTGGGTGAACCGTTCGCCCAGTCACATCGAGCACGGGGTGTGCCAGCATGGTTTGTGCGCCATTGCAGGCAGTTCCGGTTGCCGCGCCGAGCGCGCTGCTGCCAGGCAAGCAGCGATTCAACAAATCTTGCCTCGTGAGCAGCACCCTGCCCGCGCGTGCTGAAACTGGCTCGCGTGGCGCCCGGCTTGCGACGAGTGAGCGCGGCGCCCATAGTCCATCCCATGGAACGACACATGTTGAACGTGAGCGTCGGGGACCAGGTCTTTCTTCACCACGTCGATGAGGAGGTCGGCGCCGTCCGCGAGGTCGCGCGCGATCACTTGATCGTCTACATCGAGAACCGTGGCGACGTTCGGATCGAGAGCTCCGTCGTCAAGGCGGCGCACGACGGGAAGGTGGTGTTGGATACGATCCAGCTCGATCGCGACCTGCTGGCCGCGATCCGAGCCGCGCACCAGCTCGAGACAGAATAGCCGCGGAGTGCACGTCAGTCGTTGGCGGCTGGCGTCTCGGCATCGTCGATCGGAAACGGTTCGCCCCGGGAGAGCGACAAGAGCGCGTCGCCGATCTTGTCGACGGTGAGCGCGGCGCGGACGTGATCGTGTGCGATGGCGTACTCCGGCATGGAAGCGTGCTCGGCTTCCGAAGGCT
>CAZNCQ010000539.1:0-3103 GCA_964571275.1 uncultured Myxococcales bacterium | reverse complement strand
CGTCGAACGAGCGGGCGGGATGGTCCAGTGCGACGGGATCGGCTTTTACGATGAGGACGATGAGATAATTCTCGGGCTCGGCTGAGCTCCGCGGTAAATCTAAGGGGCATGTCGTTCACGCACGAAAAGACGGTCATCATCAGCGAGGCGCACCTCGACTCCTTCGGGCACGTCAACAACGCGCGCTACTTCGAGCTGCTCGAGCAGGCGCGCTGGGACTTGATCACCGATCGCGGCTTCGGGATCGAGACCATCCGCGAGACGCGCACCGGGCCGACGATCCTGGAGATCAACATCCGCTTCCTGCGCGAGCTCCGGCCGCGCGACGTGGTGGTGATCCGGACAGAGATGATCTCTTACGAGCGCAAGATCGGAAAGCTGCGCCAGCAGATGGTCAAGGACGGGAACGTCGCGTGCGAGGCGGTCTTCACGATCGGCCTGTTCGATCTGGAGAAGCGCCGGCTGATCGAGCCGACGCCGGCCTGGGCGTACGCGGTCGGCCTGGAGCCGCCGCCCGGCAGCTGAGCAGCGCTACTCGTTGTCGATCTGCTGCCGCGCGCGTGTCGCCGGCGGCAAGGGTGCCGCCGTCCCCGGCGGTGCCGGGCCGGAGGTCGGAAGCAACGCGGCCGCAACCAGGAGAGCGAACATGCTCCTTTCGGCGCAACCGCGCGCACCGCGAATCGGCGCGCGCATCCTCGGCGGGCTACTCGCCCGAGATCGTGACCTTGTTCATCTTGATCGGCGTCTTCGGCCGATCGCGCGGGTCGCGCGGCGCCTTCGAGATCTGATCGACGATGTCCATTCCCTCGATCACCTTGGCGAACACCGGGTGCTTGGAGGGGCCGGGCGAGAACCAATCCAGGTACGGGTTGTCGACGACGTTGATGAACATCTGGCAGCTGCCGCTGTTGGGCCGGCCGGTATTGGCCATCGAGATGGTTCCGCGCGCGTTCGAGATCTTGGCGTCGGCGGGGTGCTCGTCCTGGATCGGTCCGTCGGGGCCGTCGCCGGTGCCGGCGCGCGCGCTGTTCGGATCCTTGCTGTGCGGGCATCCGAACTGGACCATGAACTTGTCGATGACGCGGTGGAAATGCAGCCCGTCATAGAAGCCGCTCTTCGCGAGCTTGATGAAGTTTCCGGCGGTGATCGGCATCTGGTCTGCGAGGAGCTCGATCTTGATGTCACCCATCGAGGTGCTGAGGAGCGCGGTCGGATTGGCCATGCGCGCCAGCTTAACACGCCGGACGGCCGTGGACCGTGATGGTAAGGTCAGGATCGATGGATCCGGATCGACTCAAGGCTCTCCTGCAAGCGGTCGAGGCGCGCCAGACGTCGGTGGACGAGGCGATGCGCGAGCTGCGCGAGGCGCCGCTTCACGCGGCCGGATTTGCGGCGATGGGATTCGCGCACGCGGATACCCACCGCCACCTGCGTACCGGTTTCCCGGAGGTGGTGCTGGGGCAGGGGAAGACGCCCGAGCAGATCGCGGCGATCTTGATCGAGCTCCGCCGCGGCGGCTCGACCGTCATGGCATCGCGCGTGTCGCCGGAGGCGGGCGCGCTCGTCATCGCCGCCGTGCCCGAGGCGCGCTACCTGCCGGTGCCGCGCGCCGTGGTCGTCGGTCCGATGCCCGCGCCGGATCGCGGGCGTGGTCTCATCGCCGTGCTCAGCGCGGGCACCGCCGATGTGCCGGTCGCGGAGGAGGCCGCGCTGACCGCGGAGCTGGCCGGCAATCGCGTCGAGCGCATCTTCGACGTCGGCGTCGCCGGGCTGCACCGGCTGCTGGTGTATCGCGAGAAGCTCGAGACCGCCGAGGTGATCGTGGTCGCGGCCGGCATGGAGGGCGCGCTGCCCAGCGTGGTCGGTGGCCTGTTCGCGCGGCCGGTGATCGCAGTGCCGACCAGCATCGGCTACGGCGCGAGCCTGGGCGGCATTGCGGCGCTGCTGTCGATGCTGAACTCGTGCGCGGCCGGCGTGGCGGTGGTCAACATCGACAATGGCTTCGGCGCCGGCCAGATGGCGGCGATGATCAACCGAAAGCGCGATCAGTGAAGCGCGCGGCGCCGTCCCCAGCGAATGGAGGCGCGCGCCGCGATCTGCGTGGCCAGCACCTGCACCTGGAGCCGACGTCGGGCATCGCCGGTGACATGGCGGTTGCCGCGCTGGTCGACGCCGGCGTGCCGCAATCCGTGGTGACGAAGGCGATCGCGAGCATGGGCGTCCCCGGCCTGCGCACGCGTTTCGAAAAACGCCAGCGAGGCGCCTTCGTGGGCCGAGGCTTCGTGGTCACGTACCCCGGAATGAACGCGAAAAGAGCCGTTCACGGGGACGTTGACGATCACGAACACGGTAGCGGTCACGTGCACGTGCACGTCAACGATCACGGTGGCGAACACGAACACGAACACGCTCACGCTCACGCGCACGAACACGCGCACGCTCACCGCGACTACGCAGAGATCCGTCGTCTCCTCCGCCGCGCGAAGCTCGACACGGAGGTCCGCGCGCTCGCCGCCGAGATCTTCGCCCGCATCGCCGACGTCGAGGCGTCGCTTCACGGCACCTCCGTCGACGCCGTGACCTTCCACGAGGTCGGGGCGTTCGATTCGATCGCCGACGTCGTCGGCGTCGCCGCCGCGATCGCGTGGCTGGCGCCCGGATCGATCGGCTCGGCCCCGCCGGTCGTCGGCACGGGCCACGCGCGCACCGCGCACGGCCGCGTGATGGTGCCCGCGCCCGCGACCGCCGAGTTGCTGCGCGGGATCCCGATCCTCGCCGAAGGGGAGGGCGAGCTGACCACGCCGACCGGCGCCGCGATCCTGGCCGCCACCGTCGACGCGTTCGGTCCGCCGCCGCCCATGCGCGTGCGCGCGATCGGCTACGGCGCCGGCACGCGCGAGCTTCACGATCGCCCCAACGTGCTGCGCGTCCTGGTCGGCGAGCCGCTCGGCCGCGTCGAGGAGACACCCTCCGGCGAGGTCACGATCGTCGAGGCCAACATCGACGACATGAGCCCCGAGCTGGTCGCGCCGCTGTTCGAAGCGGTGCTGGCGGCCGGCGCGGTCGACGTCTGGTCGACGCCGATCCTCATGAAGAAGGGGCG
>CAZNCQ010000538.1:0-3115 GCA_964571275.1 uncultured Myxococcales bacterium | reverse complement strand
GCGGCGGATTTTGAGTCCGCTGCGTATACCATTTCGCCACTCCGGCAATTAATTGTTATATCGCGTACTTATGAGATATTCTTGCCTCCTCGATTTGGACATTGTAGCTTGAAAGTAGCTTATTTTCGAGGTTCGAGGTCGAAGCATGCCCCGAAAGAAGAGACGTCGCGGGAAGGGTCTCGGCACGGTCTACCAGCGCGGCCAGATGTGGTCGATCGCGTGGGTCGTCAACGGTGCGAAGCTCTACGAGCATGGCTACCCGGATGAAGATACCGCACGCCGCGTCCTCGCGGTGAAGATTGGAGACATCGCCGCGGGGCGAGGCGGTCTCAAGAAACCCAAGCCATCCGGACCGCTCGCCGGGCTCGTGGAGGAGTGGCTGAAGGTCCGCCGGACGACCCATCGCGCGGCCGACCAGGACGAAAATCGCTGGAACAACCACCTCGCACCGTTCCTGAATCGCTACTCGCCGGACGACGTCGACGTCGCGCTGCTGAAGAAGATCGTCGCGGTGAAGCTCGGCGAAGGGCTGTCGCCCGCGACCGTTCGTCTCCTCATGCGCCTGGTCTCGACCCTCTACTCGGACCTGATCGATGATGGCAAGGCGACTAAGAACCCCGCCAAGATGCTTCCCAAGAAGACGCGCGCGCTGATCAGGCCGACCTACGATCCGAAGAAGACACCGTTCGTGGAGCGCAAGAAGGACATCGCGCGGCTCTATCAGGCGCTGCCGGCGCCCTTCAACGTTGCCTTCGCCATCTCGGCGCTCGCGGGCCTTCGTCCCGGCGAGGTCCGGGCCCTCAAGTGGGCGAATGTCGACCTGGAGCGACGGCGTATCTACGTCCGCGAGTCCGTGAACGGCCCGACGAAGGACAAGGACAGCCGCGAGGCACCTATGGTGCCAGGGCTCCATGAGTTGCTGGTCGCGTGGAAGAAGAAGAACCCCAGCCCGTTGAACGACCTTGTGTGTCCACCGTCCTTCGGCGTCCTGGGCCGAGCCGCGCCGGGACCTCGCAGGAAGTACCTCGGCGAGCACAGGATGACGAGCCTCATCAAGAAGGCCTGCAAGAAGCTGAAGCTCCCGGAAGTGACGTTCTACGAGGCGGGCCGCCACACATTCGCCAGCCAGTGGGTCCTGAACGGCGGCTCGATCGAGAAGCTGCGCGAGATTCTGGGACACTCGACGGTGCTCGTCACCGAGCGTTACGCCCATCTCAAGCCGGAGCTGTTTCAGGAAGCCGACCTGCTTCGGGCCGACGTATCTCTGAAAGTCGCTTCATAACTGCGGGCGGGCAAGTGGCGGAGAGTAAGAAGAACCACTTCATCCCGAAGTCTTTGCTGAAGTACTGGATCGATCCGAAGGCGCCCCACCAAGGCGTCCACGTGTATGACATCGTCAAGAAGCGCGTCTACGTTTCGACGGGAGCGGGCAGCACACCGTTCTCCTTCGCGATCGGAAGGGATCTGTATGTTCATACCGCGAAGGGCACACGTGCCATCGGACTCGAGAAATGGTTTTCCGGGCTTGAGTCGTCCCTCGCGTCGTTAGCTCGGCAAGCTCACGCCCAGGCCGACGAGATCAAACTCGGTGTTCTCGCGAATTGGACTAAGGCGCTCATGGCAGTGCTCGGCCTCGAATGTCGATCACCGTATGTCATCCGCAAGATGGAAAAGGCGCTGCAGGAGAATCCAGCGCTGCGCGAAATCATCAGTCCGGATGCGACTCGTCCGATCCAGCAGCAAGTGCTCGAAAACATCATCCACCAGGTTAGCGAGCGCGTGGAGGCCGTGACCCCCGTCGAGCTCACGTTTCTTCATGCGCCCGAGGGCGGATCTTGGCTGGTCAGCGACCGCCCGTACTTCAACGATGGCCGCCTCGCCCACCGCTTCGTGGTGCTGACGAACAAGGTTCTCCTCGTCTATACGAGGAGCGAATCTGCGCTGCAGTATCAGCATCAAACTGCTACGCGCGATTTCTACGCGACGATCAACCACCAACTGGCTGTTCATGCGCGCGAGTGGCTGGCAGCGGACGCCCGAAGCTTGCTGGACGAATACGTACCCGTGGTTGGCTCCGAAGAATGGCTTCAGAGCGTGGCGTCAGAGACAGTCGACGTGGACGCCGTCCGATACCTGACGTCGAGCTGGACTATAGATCGCTGATCCAAAGGGACGCGATCAAGTCGCGTCGGTGATCAGTGGCCGGCACACCAACGTGCGGTTCCCGCACGCGTCACAGCGAAAAAGCCACGTGCCTCCGTCATAGAGATGCGCCCACTTCTCCCCTCCGAGCGCCTCCGGAGGGGTCCAATCAATCCGCCCATGAGCAGCTTGGAGCGCGACGTGCCTAGTACGCGGATCTTCGAGATCCTTGATGACTTCAGCCCGCGTGGACAAACGCAGAGGCTGCTCGCAGCGCGGGCAGGGACCGGGTCTCCGCGAAATCTCGATCAGCTCTCCGAGCTTGGTGTCGGTAGGCTCACTCATCGAGGCGACAGTGACAAAGCCGACTCCTTGCGGTCAAGTCGGTGGGCGCCAGACTCGAAGGTCCAGCGGTGAGCAGGCGCGGTCTCGTCGTGTTCGCCTTGATTCATCAGGACTTGGCTGACCTAAGATCCTGCGAGAACGCGTAGCGCTGCTCGCGCTCGCGGAACGCTCGCTCGCCACCCTCGAGGATGCGACAGACGTCCGTTCTGGTCTGAGAGTCCTCGAGACCACCGGACGAGTAATGGATCTGCGGCAGACCAGCTCCCTGCCGTCGGGCGCTCGCGACGATCACTTGGTCGGCGTCAGCGTTGACGACTAGGTTGGGGTTGTGCGTCACGAGGATGACTTGTCGACGTAGCTTCGCGTCGCGGAAGTAGCGAACCAGCTCGTCATAGACGGATTGTGGGTCGAGGTTCTCCTCGGGCTGGTCGACGATCAGCGGACGCAGGTCCCACTGGTCGACGGCGAGATAGAGCATGAGAAGCACGATGCCGCGCATGCCCGGAGACAATGTGGAGATCTCCTGCCCGTCGTACCGAATGCCGTACGCAAGACTGACGTGGTCGGTGGAGAAGAGCCAGCGGCCGACGTCCTGGAGGCCGACATGCGAGAGCCTACTGTCGGATAA
>CAZNCQ010000537.1:0-3136 GCA_964571275.1 uncultured Myxococcales bacterium | reverse complement strand
AGGACGAGGACGGCTGCCCCGACAAGGGCCGCGTGATCGTGCGCAAGGGCAAGCTGGAGATCCTCGACAAGATCTATTTCGAGACGGACAAGACCGACATCAAGCCGGAGTCGTTCCCGTTGCTGGATCAGATCGCGGCCACGCTCAAAGGCAACCCGCAGATCCAGCTGGTCGAGATCCAGGGCCACGCCGACGAACGGGGCAACGACGAGCACAACCTGGAGCTGACCGAGGGCCGTTCGGCGTCAGTGAAGAAGGCGCTGGTCCAGCGCGGCATCGAGCCGAGCTCGCTCAAGAATCACGGCTACGGCGAGACCAAGCCGCTGTGCACACAGCACAACGAAGACTGCTGGAGCAAGAACCGCCGCGTGGAGTTCATCATTCTGCGGCGCACCGACGAGACCCAGCTCCAGGGCGGCGAAGGGCAGTAGGCGAAGGCCAGTAGCCGAAGGGCAATAAGCCTCCACGGGAGGTCCGAGGTCCGGGGTCGAGGACGGCCTCCGTGACAAAGGGCTCATAACTGTAATCTTCCTTGACTCCGGGTGGCGGTGGGTTAAATGATTCGCGCCTTCCGGTGCGGCGGATATCACTGTGCCCTTAGTGCCAAGGGAGAAAATCGACGACGTCCGGGAGCGGACGAACATCGTCGAGATCGTCAAACGGTATGTCGAGATCAAGCGGGCGGGAACCGGGAGCTGGAAGGGGCTGTGTCCATTTCACACGGAGAAAACCCCTTCTTTTCACGTCCACGAACAGCGCCAGTTCTTCCATTGCTTCGGCTGCGGCGAAAAAGGTGACGTCATAAGCTTCCTCGTCAAGGTCGAGCAGCGATCGTTCATGGAGGTCATCCGCGACCTGGCGATAACCGCCGGCGTGGAGCTGGACGAACGGCCGCTCTCCCCCGCCGAGCGCCAGGCGCGCAAGGCGGCCGAGTCGGAACGCGACCGCATGTACCGCACGATGGATCTCGCGGCGCAGTTCTATCAGGACGCGTACGCCGGCCCGACGGCCGAAGCGGGCCGCGCGCGCGACTACGTGGCCAAGCGCGGCATCACCGCCAAGGTCGCCGAGAAGTTTCGCGTCGGCTATGCGCCGGCGCGCTGGGACGCGCTGCAATCGTTTCTGGCCTCGAAGACGATCCCCGCGACCGACGTCGAACGGCTGGGCCTGGCCGGCGTCAACGAGCGCGGGCGCTACGACTTTTTCCGCGACCGCGTGATGTTGCCCGTCATCGACCGGCAAAAGCGCGTGATCGGCTTCGGCGGGCGGCTGCTCGATCCCGACGCCAAGGACCGCAAGTACGTCAACTCGCCCGACTCGCCGCTGTTTCACAAGAAGGAGCAGCTCTACGGCCTGCACGCCGCGATCGACGCCATCCGCCGCAGCGGCGTCGCGATCGTCGTCGAGGGCAACTTCGACGTGCTGTCGCTGCACGAGGCGGGCATCGAAGAGGCGGTCGCGCCCATGGGCACAGCGCTCACCGACGAGCAGATCGCGATCCTGGGCCGCATCGCGAAGACGGTCGTCGTGGTGTTCGACGGCGACGCCGCCGGCCAGCGCGCGGCGCAGAAAGCGGTGCCGTTGTTCGTCGAAGGCGACGTCGACGGGCGCGTCGCGCGCATGCCCACGGGGGTCGACCCCGATGACTTCGTGAAGACCGAGGGCGCCGCCGCCTTTCGCCGCCTGGTCGAGGGCGCGCGTCCGATGCTGGATCAGTTCATCCAGGATTCAATTCAGGAGGCGGGGATCCAGGGCACGGTGGCCGCCCTCGACACCGTGGCACACTTGTTGGTCAAGGTGCGCAATCAAACTACCCGCGAGCTCTACGCCGGCCAGCTGGGCGCGAAGCTCGGCCTGACGGCCGAGCAGGTGCGGCGGGCCCTGCGCCAGGCGGCGCAGGACGGCCCCCGCGTTGCGACACCGAGCACGCCGGCGGCCTTGCCCGGAGCCGCCTCCGGCTCGGCGCCCGCCGCTCGACGCGCCCTGCCCCCCGAGGAGCTGCATTTCCTGGTGCTGCTGGCGAGCTATCCCGAGCTGGTACGCTTGCCGGACGCCGCCCGCGGCGGCGAATTGCTGGTCGATCCGGCCATGCGGCAGATGTTTCGCGGGCTGGCGGAGCAGGTGGCGCTGACCGGTCGGATCGACATTCCGGCCTGGCTCGACAGCGCGCAGGCCGATGTGCGTGAAACGGTGGGTGCGGCGCTGATGGATGGCAGCATCGCTCACGTCGCTGATCCTCCGAAGGCAATTTCAAAGCTCTGTGCCAAACTTCAGCGCTTACGAGTTGACGCCGAAATCACCATGTACCAGAAGCTCCAGAGTGAAGCGCGCAGTCGCGGCGACGACGCGGCCGAGCGGGCAATGACTCACGAAATCATTCGCCTAGAACAAACAAAAGAGGGGCTAAAGGCAGCCCTGCAGAGGCCGTAGATGGAAGAAGATACCTTCAACGACGAATCCGACATGAGTGACGACGATGACGGCGAGGAGATCCCGAGGACTCCCAAGCCGCCAAAGAATGGTGCCGCCGCGGCCTCGAAGAAGTCGGCCGCCGCGAAAGAGAGTGAGAAGAAGAAGCGCGAGCTCATCACGATGGGCAAGGCGAAGGGCTTCCTCACTTACGACGAAGTCAACGAGCACATGCCCGAGAGCATCGTGTCGTCGGATCAGATGGACGACTGGCTGTCGGCGTTCTCCGGCGAGGGCATCGAGATCGTCGATTCGTCGTCGAAGCTGAAGGTCACCGAGAAGAACGGCGAGTCCGAAGAAGCCGACGAGGACAGCGACGAGGTCGAGGCCGCGGCGAGCAAGAAGGAAGAAGCCGAGGAGGAAGAAGACGCCGACGGCTACTCCAAGACCAACGACCCGGTGCGCATGTACCTGCGCAAGATGGGGTCGGTCTCGCTGCTCACGCGCGAGGGCGAGGTCGAGATCGCCAAGCGCATCGAGGACGGCGAGCGGCGCGTGCTGCAGGTCGTGCTCAACTCGTCGGTCGCGATCGAAGAGATCCTGCAGCTGGGCGACAAGCTGCGGAAGCAGAAGATCCGCGTCAAGGAGGTCGTCAAGGACGCCGACGAGGAAGACGCCGAGTTCGACGAGCAGTGGCACATCGAGCGCGTCTGCAAGGTGATCGACA
>CAZNCQ010000536.1:0-3155 GCA_964571275.1 uncultured Myxococcales bacterium | reverse complement strand
AGGTGCTCCAGTTCCTGCACGAGCCCTGGGAGCCCGGCGTCCTCGAGTTCTACCGGGGCGACATTGCGCAACGGCGCGCGCGCACGCGGGACCATCGGCCGCTGGGGCAGCCGGTTTCGACCGATCACGTGGGGCTTTATCGGAGCCACCTCAGCCTGCACGACCAGGGCGTGTTCAACCATGTGGCGGGTGCGGGGCTGCGCGAAGCGGGCTACGCCAGCGACGTGCCGCCCGTATCCGTGTCGGCCGAGGACGCCGCGCTTTACCTGGAGCTGGACGGCCGGATTCGTGCGGCCACACTCGACGCCCCCGAGGGGCACATCGTCTACGAGAGTTACAACGATTGGTTGATCGATCAACGCGAGGAGCGCCGCCGGCGCGGCGTGTGGACCAGCGCTCCCGCCGTCGCTCCGCGCTTCGAGCGCGTGCTCGACTGGGACGAGGAATTCCTGGCCGGTCAGCGCGCCCCGCGGAAGTGGAAGCACTATCTGGCCGTGAAGCCTCGCTATCACGGTTCGTCGCTGGTGCTGTGAGAAACGTGAGCGTATCGATCGCACGCGAGAGCCTCTTCTCGCTGCCGGGGCCGCGCGCGGACGCACACCGGGATTCGCCGGCCACCGGCCGCGGCGCCGTCGAGCTGCGCGACGTCTCGGTCCGGTTCGGCCGGCCCGGGCGCGAGGTGGTGGCGCTCGGCGACGTCTCGCTGCGGTTCGCCGCCGGCGAGTTCGTGGCGGTGCTGGGGCCGTCGGGCTGCGGGAAGTCCACGCTCCTGAACGTGATCGCCGGCTTCGAACGTCCCACCGCCGGATCGATCCTTGTCGACGGCGCGCCGGTCACGCGCCCCGGCCCCGACCGGCCCGTGGTGTTCCAGCAGCATTCGCTCTTTCCCTGGATGACCGCTCTCGACAACGTGACGTTCGGGCTGCGCCTCGCAGGCAGTCCGACGGCGCGCCAGCAGGCCCGTCACTACCTGGGCC
This sequence comes from uncultured Myxococcales bacterium, assembly GCA_964571275.1. GTDB lineage: Bacteria > Myxococcota_A > Polyangia > Fen-1088 > Fen-1088 > DASRQZ01. Next base: position 2,178 of record CAZNCQ010000536.1, on the reverse strand, counting down.
TGGTCGGTCTGGCCGATGTCGCCGATCGGTATCCGCACCAGCTCTCCGGCGGCATGCAGCAGCGTGTGGGCCTTGCCCGCGCGCTGGCAGTCGAGCCGAGTGTGCTGCTCATGGACGAACCGTTCGGCGCGCTCGATGCCCAGACGCGCATCTTGATGCAGGAGCAGCTCCTTCGTTTGTGGGAGCGCTGGCGGCACACGGTGGTGTTCGTCACCCACGACATCGACGAGGCGATCTTTCTGGCCGACCGCGTGGTGGTGCTGGGCCTGCGGCCGAATACCGCGCGCGGCGATTTCACGGTTGACCTGCCCCGGCCCCGCGGTCGCGAGGCGCGTGCCAGCGCTGCCTACCAGCGACTTTACGACGAGCTCTTCGATCGCATACGCGAGGAGACGTTGAAGACGTTCGGCTCCGGCGCGGCGGTCGCAGAATGAAGCGGCTCGTGCGCGCGTCACTGCTGGGGCTGGGCGGGATCGTTGTCCTGCTCGCCATCTGGACGATCGCGGCGCGCCGGCTCGGCAACGCAATCCTGCTCCCGGTTCCGTCCGCGCTGTGGGAGGGTTTGCGCGAGACCCTGGCCGACGGCACGCTGGCGCGTGACGTTGCGGCCAGCCTGAAACGCGTGCTTTTCGGTTTCGGCCTGGCGGCTTCGACGGCGGTGCCGCTGGCGCTGGCCGTGGTTTCGTTTCGTCCCTTGCGGCAGCTGGTGCTACCGGTGCTCGCGCTGTTGCGCCCGATTCCGCCCATCGCCTGGATCCCGATCGCGATCCTGTGGTTCGGCCTGGGCGATCGCCCAAGCTACTTCGTGACCGCGGTGGCCGCCTTCTTCCCGGTGTTCGTGAGCTCGCTGGCCGGCGCTTCCGCCGTGGAGCAGCAGCATCTGCGCGCGGCGCGCTGCATGGGGGCAGGGCGCCTGGCATTGCTGCGCTTCGTGTATTTGCCGTCGGCGCTGCCATCGGTGTTCACCGGGCTCAAGGTTGGTCTTGGCCAGTCGTGGATGGCGGTGGTGACCGCCGAGCTCGTCGCGGCGCAATCCGGCCTTGGATACATGATCGAGCTCAACCGGTTGCAGCTCGAGACGCCGCGGGTGTTCGTGGGGATGCTCGCGATTGCGGTGATCGGCGCGCTCATGACCTTCGCGCTCGGTCAGGCGGAGGCGTTGATCTTTCCCTGGAGAAGAAGAGAAGGCACGACATGAAGACTCGACGGACGTTCCAGATCTCGATCGCTGCCGTGCTCGTCGCAGGCGCGTTGTTCGCCCTCACCCCACCGTCGACGGCGGCCAGCGAAGGCGAGCGCATCAAGGTGCGCATCGGTTACCCGACGGCGTTGCATGGCGAGATCGCCAAGGTGCTGGGCAAGACCGACATCGGCAACAAGCATGGGCTGGACGTGCAGACGACGTTCTTCCAGTACGGCCCGCCGCAGATCGAGGCACTGGTCTCTAAGACGCTGGACGTGTCCTTCACCTCGTTGGTTCCGACGGCTTCGTATCTCGCCAAGCAGCCCGGCGCGGTGACCGTCATCGCTGGTCTAGGGACCGCCGCCCACGGATTGGTGGTGCCGGGGGACAGCCCGATCAAGGCGTTGTCGGACTTCAAGGGCAAGACCATCGCCGTCGCTTTCGGGACCGATTCCCAGGCGGATCTGCTCGCCGCTCTCAAGGACGCCGGCCTCGTGCCGGGCGCGGTGAAGCTGGTCAACGTGCCACCCAACGAGCAGCCGGCAGCGCTGGAACAGAAGCTGGCCGATGGCGTGGTGTTGCGGCAGCCGCAGCTGTACAAGTTCATTCAGAAGGGAGCGCGCGAGATCCGCCGCTGGCCGCACCATCTGTGGGTCATCGCCCGCTCTGACTACCTGGCGGCGAATCCAGGCGTGCGCCAGCGCCTGGTCGACGCGATCCGGGAGGCGGCGGTGTACGTCGCCGACAACCCGCGCCAGGCGGCGACGTGGTTCGCCGAGGATCTTCGGGTGCCGGCCGAGCTGATCGAGAAGATCGCCGCTGAGAACCCGTTGTTCGGCAAAGCGAGGCCACCCGAGCAGCTGTCGGTGCTGGTGACGCCCGAGCTGAAGGCGTTCTCCGCGCGACGGGCGCAGGAGATCGTAGAGTTCGGGCTCGCAAAAGCGCGGCCCGAGTTCGTGTACTGACGTGAGCGTCGAGCGCGCGTCGCGTGGTGC
>CAZNCQ010000535.1:0-3179 GCA_964571275.1 uncultured Myxococcales bacterium | reverse complement strand
CGTCGCTGGCCGACGTGGCCGAGGATCTGACGGAGCTCGAGACGCTGATCGGCAACATCTTCTCGACGACGCGGCTGGAAATGGCGGCGCGCGCGCGCGGCGATCAACCGGTCCCCTTGCATCGCGCGGAGGTCGATCTCGGCGAGCTCCTCGAGAAAGCGGTCGCGCACCAGCGCGCCCTCCACCCGGAGCGGCCCTACCAGCTGAGGGTCTGCGAAGAGGCGACGCCTCGGCGCATTTACGCAGACGCCGTTCTGGTGCGCCGCGCGATCGAGAACGTGCTCGACAACGCGCACAAATATTCCCCGGCGGGCTCCCCGGTCGACATCGGCGTGACGGCGGCGCCCGCGGCCCTGCTGGTCGAGATTCGCGACTGGGGCTTCGGCATCCGTCCCGACGATCTGTCGCGCGTCTTCTCGCCTTTCTTTCGCGCCGATCGCAGCCGCACGCGAGCCACCGGGGGCGTCGGGTTGGGCCTGGCGCTTGCGAAACGAGTCGTGGAAGCGCACGGCGGCGGAATCGAGGTGGCGAGCGAGATCGACGTGGGCACGACCGTCACGTTTCGCCTGCCGCTCGCCGACCCCGCCCGCACGACGGGCGCGCGCCGGGCGGTCTAGATTTCTGGGGCCACCCCGTCGTCGCTACCGGGATCCGCCGTTGCCGCTACTCCCCGTCGAGCCGCCGAGCCAGTTCGGCGATGCGCCGGTCCCCGTGCCCGGGTAGGTGTGGCAGTTGCTGCAATCGGTGCTGCTCGAACTACTGCCGAAGTTGCTGTGATTGAACACGGTGTACGACGACTTGGGGTTGTCGTTCATGTGGCAGTTGCTGCAACGGCCGGTGGTGCCGTTCATCGTCAGCGGCGTGGTCGTCGGAAAGCTGGCATGGAACCGCGCCTGGGCCCATTCCTTGCCCTGGATCGGCGCTGACGTCGCCACGCCAACCTGCGTATGGCAGTAGTTGCAGTCGTGGCTGGCGACGTTGATGTCGTCGTGGGTGATCTGCGACAGCGTCGCCGACGGAATCCCGGTCGCCGCGCTCGCCGACGTCGCGACCGTCGAGCTGGTGAGCCCCGACGGCAGGTTGTTCTTGGTGCCGGAGACACCACCGCCGCCGTTGACCAACCCGTGGCACTCCTGGCAGGTGCGCGCCAGCGGCGCGGCGGCGTGCAATGAAATCGACCGGCTCCAGGCGCTGCCCGTTGCCTGCGCGTCGTTGAGGTGGCAGGCCGCGCAATCCTTGCCGGCGACGAGGCTCGAGCCGTGGTTCATCCATTGCGGCCCGTTGGTCGCCGTGCCGCCGCCGGTCTTGAACGCGTAGCTGACCGTGCTCTGCGTCGGCAGATTGGCGGCCGGCTGCGAGACCAGGTGACAGTCGATGCAACCGGTCGGCTGCTTCGCGACCGACGTCGAGCTGTGGAAGGTGCCTCCTGCGAACAGCGTGGACACCGCCGGCAGCATCGCGCGATTGGCCACGCCTGTCGCGTGGCACGGCTTGCACCCTTGATCCGGCACCAGAGGCGACAGGTGCTTCATCGCGTACAGCGTGCCGCTCGTGGTATCGGCGACCGCGGTGTCGGCGATGAGCACGTAGTGGCAGCCGTTGCAGTCGGAGACCACCGCCGTCGACGGCAGGTTGGCGTGGAAGATACCGTCAGACCAGGCCTTGCCCGGGCTCTTGTGACAGAACGAACAATCCAGGTCGGAGACGCGCGCCACCGTCGCGCCGTTGACCGTGATCGGCATGGCGAGCACCGCCTTGTGATCCATCGGCCACAGATTGGAGCCGTTCAACTCGACGATCCCATCCGGCATCATGTACGAGTGGCAGTCGATGCATTGACTGGTCGGCTGCGGGTAAGCCGCGATCGCGCCCGATGGCGTCGGGCGGAAGTTGGTGAGCGCATCGTGGTACTTGCCGTTGTTGAACTGCGTGACCGTGCCGTTGTTGCTGGTGTGGCAGTGCCAGCACTTGCTGTTGTCGGGTGCGTTGGTCGGCCCCGCCGACAGCGGCGCCGGCAGGATCGTCGACGAGTGCAACATGCCGTTATAGATCGTGTCGGTGACCGTCGTCGTGCGCAGCACGTTGTTCGCGGTCGTTCCGTCGCGGACCAACGCCGTCTCGGTGACGTTGATGAACTGATCGTTCGAGCCGGCGAAGGACGATCCCGGATAGCTGACCGCCCCCTTCCAGTCGCCGCCCGGAAGCGCGCGTGTCGACGGGTTGGTGTAGTCGACGTAGCGGTTGGTGGCGGTCGTCGCCGCGTGGCAACCCAGGCACTCGCCCGAGCCGCTGGTCGAGTGGTCGAATCCCAGCAGCGCCGCGGCGCTCGCCGCCGTCGTATTCGGCTGCAGATCTGGACGCTGCGTCGAGTGGCAGACGATGCAGCTCTGCGCTGATGGCGTCGTCGGACCGTGGTCGAAGTGACCGCTGGCCCAGGTCTGGGTGCCTCCCCAGGCGCCTGTGCCGGGCCCAGAGTGGCAGAGCACGCAATCCTGCCCGTCGCCGTGGGTCGAGCCGGCGGCGTTGGTCCCGTAGTCGAACGGCGAGTTCTTGTACGTCGTGCTGATCCAGGTGCTGTCGGCCGCCGCCGGCCGTTCACCCCCATGACACGGCAGACAGGTCGGTGGCGTCGTCGAGTCGGACAGGTGGAACCGGCCCAGCTTCCACGAGGAGAACGACGGCGCCGCGGTCGTCGCGTGGCAAGCCGCGCAATCGCCCGGCGCGGTGGCGTGGTCGAACGAGATCCCCGCCGACAGCGCCGAGTTCGTCTTGGTCAGCACGCCCAGCGGCCGCGAATTCGCGTGGCAATCCAGGCACGACGCCGGCTGCGGCATCCCCGTGTTGTTCAGCGACGCGTGGAACTGCACGGCCCCGCTGCCCGACTTCGCGGTGGCCCAGGTGACCTTGTTGTTGTCGGCGGGGTGGTGGCAGATCCCGCAGTTGGTCGACACGATGCGGGCGCTGCTCGGCGCGTCGCTGACCCACGCCACCGCGTCGTGCCGCATCTCGCCCGACGGCGGCATCCGCGCGGGACTGGTCGCCGTGGGGCCGACGAAGCCGGTCGGCATCGCGTCCAGGTGGCACGACGCGCACGACGTCGGCTGCGCGAGCCCGAGACCCGACAACGATTGGTGAAACGAGCCCGGGAAAAAGCCGCTCTTGTTCGCGTTGGGGTGGCA
>CAZNCQ010000534.1:0-3183 GCA_964571275.1 uncultured Myxococcales bacterium | reverse complement strand
CGCTCCACGCCGTGCCGTCCCAGTGCCAGATGAAGCCGTCGCGGCCGGCGATGCCGCCCACGGCGTAAACATCGCTCGAGGTCGCGCCCCACAATCCGAAGACCGTCGCGTTCGCAAGGCCGGGCGTGTGCTGGCGCGTGAACGTCGCGCCGTCGGTGGTGACCAGGATCGTCGACTGCGCGCCGGCCATCATCGTGGTGCCGTCGGCGAACGACTGCGTCCACCAGAGCGTGCCGCGGCTGCCGGTCGGCACACGCGCCCAGGCGCTGCCGTCGTAGTGCAGCGCCAGCGGCCCATTGCCCTGGTCGGCGCCGACCGCCCAGACGTCGTGGTCGCTACGCCCCGCGATCGAGAGCACCGCTTCGGGCAGCTCGCTGGCCACCAGCTGCCAGCGCGACGAGGAGTGCTTCCCCCCACACGACGTCGCCGCGCCGAGCGCCAGAACCAGCCAAGCGCACGACACCCAGGCGGACCAGCGCCGTCTCCGTGATTGCCTCATCCACTCCTCGACACCGCCCGAGTGTATCAGGGTCGCGCCGACAGCGGCGAATCACCTCCGCGCGCGCAGCGCGGGGCGCAGCGAATCGAAGCGCGTGGTCGACCGCAGCGCGCGCTCGACCGCGTCGAGCATGTGGGCGATGCCCTGCCCGCGCGACGAGACGACCGTCGCGGCAATGTCGGCGGCGGCGACCTCGTCGATCGCGCGCTCGGACGCGTGGCCGCTGTGCTCTTTCGGCGCGACGTCGGTCTGCACGAGCTTGAGGACGGCGCCGCACCGGCCCTCGCCAGCGCGGGCGATGAAGCGCGCGTCGTTGGCGAAGCGCACGTCGTCGACGACATACAGGCGAGGCGGCGCGCCGGCCGGGCGCGCCGCCTCCTCGCGTTCCAGCGCGTGCGCGAGCGCCCGCACGTGCACGTCTTCGCCGAACTCGTGGCGCAGCCCCTCGGTGCCCAGCCGCTGCAAGAGCCAGCGCGGCGAGAAGCCGTAGCGCGGATCCGTCGCCTCCTTGTCGGCCTGGGTGCCCCACAGCTGGGCCGTCGAGAAGCCGAACACGTTCTGCAGCGCGCGCTTCATCGGCCCCGCCAGCGAGCGGACCTCGGCGCCGTAGGTCGAGACCAGATACTCCGCCACGGTGGTCTTGCCGTGGCCCGACTTGGCGAGCAGCCCGAGGATGTGAATCACGGCGACGGTATACACGGTCGCGTCGACGCGAGGGAAGGTCCCGAGTGCCTCGGATCGACGGGTGCGTTAGGATGCGGGCGGCCATGACGTTCGATGAATTTTCCGCCTCGCTGCGCGACGAGACGCCGCCCGCGGGGACGCCGCGCGCGCTGTCCGCGCTCTGGCGCGACGGCAAGGGCGACTGGACCGGCGCGCACGAGATAGCGCAGGACGTCGAGACGGCGCAGGGCGCCATCGTGCACGCGTATCTGCACCGCAAGGAAGGCGACCTCGACAACGCACGGTACTGGTATCAGCGCGCGGGCCGCGCGGTCCCGACCTCGTCGCTGGCCACCGAGTGGAAGGCGCTGGTCGAAGAGATGTTGCGGGACGCGCCGTGACCGCGCCCGCGGACCCGGCGGCCGCGCCCCGGGCCATGGCGCCCGCGGCGCTCCCGCGCGTCGCCGCCGTCCGCTACGTGACGCCGCTGCGTGAGGGCGGCTCGGTGCCGGCGCTGGTCGAGGCCGACGACGGCAAGCTCTACGTCGTCAAGCTGCGCGGCGCGGGCCAGGGCGCGCGCGTGCTGATCGCCGAGCTGGTCGCGGGGCGCCTCGGCCAGGCGCTGGGCCTGCGCGTACCGGCGCTGGCGCTGGTCGACATCGACGCGGCGCTGGCGCGCAGCGAGCCCGACACCGAGATTCAAGACATCCTGCGCGCGAGCGCGGGCGTGAACCTGGGCCTCTTGCACCTCGACGGCGCGCTGACGTTCGATCCGGGCGCGCGGCAGCCGCTCGACGCCGACGTGGCGTCGCGCGTGGTGTTGCTCGACGCATTCACCACCAACGTCGATCGAACGCCGCGCAACCCCAACTTGCTCTGGTGGCGCGGCGAGCTGGCTCCGATCGATCACGGCGCCGCGCTCTACTGGCAGCACGACTGGGACGGCACCCTGCCGGCGGCGCGCCCCGAGCGAGCCTTCCCGCTGGTGCGTGATCACGTGCTCTTGCCCTGGGCCGGCGCGCTCGAGCAGGCCGGCGCGCTGGCGTCGCGCGCGTTCACCGACGATCTGGTCGATGGCATCGCCGCCGCGATCCCCGACGAGTGGCTGGCGCCGCTGCCCGGCGCAGCCGACGCCGATGCGCAACGGCGCGCCTACGCCGACTGGCTGCGCGCGCGCCGCGCGGCGATCCCGGCGCTGATCGAGGAGGCGGCCCGTGCCCGCGCGCCACGCGTTTGAGTACGCGGTGATCCGTGTCGTGCCGCACGTCGGCCGTGAGGAATTCCTCAACGTCGGCGTCGTGATGTTCGCGCGCGCCGCCGGCTTCCTGGGTTGCGAGATCGCGCTCGACGCCGAGCGCGTGCGCGCGCTCGCCGGCGCGGCCCCGCTGGCCGTCGACCTGCAAACGCTGTCGGCGCACCTGAAGGCGATGCGCGACGTGTGCGCGGGTGACGCGGGCGCAGGGCCCATCGCGCAGCTGCCGCCGCCCGAGCGCTTTCACTGGCTGGTCGCCCCGCGCAGCACCGCGATCCAGATCTCGGCGGTCCACGGCGGAGTGACCGAGGACCCCGCCGCCACGCTGCGCCACCTGTTCCAGACGCTGGTCGCGCGCTGACCACAGGCATCGCCGCCGGCGCCGCCGCGGTGGACACCTGGGTCCCGGGAGGTTAGGTTCCGGGGATGACTCGCGTCAACGATCCCACCGCGCCCGGCGCCATTCTTCGCTCACTGCCGCGCGCGTGGGACGACCTGCCGATCTGGGCCCAGCTCAACATCACCTGGAAGTGCAACCTCGATTGCGTCTACTGCACCGAGTACGACAACTCGAAGGACCACGTCCCCTACGACGAGCTCGTGCGCCGCATCGACAAGTGCAAGGAGCTGGGGACGCTGCACACCGATATGATCGGCGGCGAGCCGATGCTGCACCCGGATCTGCCGCGGCTCATGAAGTACGTCACCAGCCACGGCATGACCACCGGCATGACCACCAACGGCTTCCTGCTGACCGAGGACCGCCTGA
>CAZNCQ010000533.1:0-3185 GCA_964571275.1 uncultured Myxococcales bacterium | reverse complement strand
TGCTCGATCAGCACCTCGCCGCGCGGGCTCTGCGACAGGCCCCACTGCACCTTGGTGTCGAACTCTTCGCCGTTCCAGGCGATGGCCGCGCCCGAGCCGCCGAGCGTGAACGACGGCCGCAGGATCATCGGGTAGCCGACCCCGGTCGTCGCCGCGATCTCGCCCTGGATCGTCTTCGCCTCGGCCAGCGAGTGCGCGTAGCCCGACAGCGGCACGGACAGGCCGATCTTCTGCATCGCCTTCTTGAACAGCTCGCGGTCCTCGGCCTTCTCGATCGCCGCGATCTGCGCGCCGATCAGGCGCACGCCGTACTTCTCGAGCACGCCGGCCTTGTCGAGCTCGATGGCGAGATTGAGCGCCGTCTGGCCGCCGAGCGTCGGCAACAGCGCATCTGGGCGCTCGCGCTCGATCACCGCCGTCAGCACCTCGAGCGTGAGCGGCTCGACGTAGGTGCGATCGGCGATCTCCGGGTCGGTCATGATCGTCGCCGGGTTCGAGTTCACCAGCACGACGCGGTAGCCCTCTTCTTTGAGGGCCTTGACGCCTTGGGTGCCGGAGTAGTCGAATTCACAGGCCTGGCCGATCACGATCGGTCCCGACCCGATCAGCATCACGGTCTTGATGTCAGTACGTTTGGGCATGATCAGGTCTCTCGTCGCGCCGCTTCGGGCTTTTTCTTGAAATGGCCCTCGCGGTCCAGCTGGAACTGCTCGGGAAGCTTCTTCTCGACTTCGCCGCGGTGGCCCTTGACCAGCCACGCCAGGTCGGCGAACCCTTCGGCGATCTGCAGGCGGATGCGCAAGCTGTCCTCACCGTCGGAGATGAAGTGCTGCAGCAACGGCTCCCGCGCCGCCTCCTCGTTCTTGTGGCGCACCAGCGCCTCGACGGCGGCGTAGCGCACGCCTTCGTCCATGTCGGCCAGGTAAGGGACGATGAGCGGCGGCACGCGGTCGTCCTTGACCGACGCCAGGTGATTGAGCATCTGGATCTTCTTGGTGGGATCGCGCTCGTAGCCCGGCTCGTGCCGCTCGAGCACGGCCTTCAGCACCTCGAGCTCCTGCTCCTTGCCGGCCACCCGATCGAGCAGGCGCAACGGCCACGAGACCGAGTCCGCCGCCAGCAGGTACTTCTTGATGGGTTCGATGATCGCTGGACCCTTTTCCAGCAGCATGTCGAACACCCACTCCTTCTCCTGCTCGTCCTCGATCGACTTGTCGTACATCATCCCAAAGCGGCGCAGCAGGCCGTAGAGGGCTTCGGGCGATCCGTCGTCGCGCAAGGACTGCAACGCTTTCATGCGGTCGGGCGACTGCGAGAACTTGTTCACCGCGCGGCTGATGTTCTTGTCGCGCGCGCGCTGCGCACGGCCATCCTTGCTGAAGAGATCGAAGACGCTCATGGGTTCGGTTCGCGCGCAGTCTAGACGAGGACCCGGACCCGCTCCATGTGAAAAGAGCGAGTGCTGGTCTTCCCGAGGCTCAGGACAGCGTGGTGTGGATCCGCTTGACGAGCGTGTCGAAGCGGACCGGCTTGCGCAGACACTCGAACTCGACGTCGGCCGAGGCCGCGGCGGTGACGCCGATGACCGGAATCGTCGCGAGATCCGGGCTTTCCTTGAGCGCGGCGTGAAAGGTGACGCCGTCCATCACCGGCATCATCAGATCGAGGATGATCACGTTCGGCCGGAAACCGTCACGCAATCGTCGCATGGCCTCGGCGCCGTTCCAGGCTGCCTCTATGATGAAGCCCTCGTCGGCGAGCATCTCGCCGAGCACCTCACGGATGTCGCGGTCGTCGTCGATGATCATCACCGTGGGACGCGCCGCCTTTTCGCGTGGACCTACACCCCCGGCCAGCATCGAGCGTCAATCTATCAGGTCATTCGGCTATTTCCAGGGTTTTGGCGCGACCGCAGTCACCCGCTCACTGTCCGCGGTCGGCGCCGCCGTCGTTCGGGCTGTCCGTGTCCGGGGCGGCGCCGTCGCCGGTCACCACGATTGCGCATGTTCCCAGGTTGTTCGGGTCATGGCAGAGGTTGTCGGCGCCGCAGGCGTAGCCGCTGGGACAGGTGTGGGGCGGGTCGATGCAGGAGAACGCGCAGGCCGGGTGGTCTGGCTTGAAGCAGGCCGGAGCGGCCAGGGCCAGCGTCACGCCCAGCAGCGTGGCGGCCAGCAGCGCTCGCCGCATCAGAAACGCCACCGCAGCGCGGAGAACGCCGCTGCGCGCCCGCCCTCCGGGTGAAAGGCCACGCCGAAAGCGGGCGCCGAGCCGTGCGGATGCGCGCGATCGCCTTCCGCGTGGTGCTCGTCGGGTGCGCGCAGGCTGTCCACGATGAAGAACGCCGTCGCCACCAGCGCCGTGCCCGCGGCGCCGATGAGCGCATACTTGGCGACGCGGTCGTCGTGCTGGCCGTCGCGGATGCTGTTTTCGTAGCGCGCCGCGACGGTGTGGTATTCGAGCGGCGCGCCGGTCGCTGGATCCTGGTACCGCAGCAACTGATTGACGTCGTCTTTCGCGGAGGAGGCGGAGGCCGCGTAGTAGGCCGCGGTGCCCAGCAACAGCACGGTGGCGCCGGTCGCGACCCAGGCGGTGACGTTGACGGCGTTCCATCCAGACTCGCTCTCGTCGGTGCCAGTGCGGTGCCCGGTCTCGTCGTCTCGCGCTGGCGGCGCGGCGGTGGGCGCGCCGCTCGCGGTTGTCGCGGATGCCGGTGCGGCGGGCGCCGTCGTCAGAGCCGGCGTGTCGCCGAACCCGCCCGGCGTCTCGTGCGCGTCGGTCGCCGCCGCCGGCGGCGCGCCCGCGGGTCCCAGGTGTGCAACCCGCTGCTCGATCTCGGCGCGGTCCGAGGCATCGGGCACCGCGTGCAGGTAGCGCCGGTAGCTCTCGCCCGCTTCCGCAGGCTGTCCGGCTTTCTCCTCGGCCTCGCCCATGCGCACCAGGAACGCCGGATCTTTCGCGACCGCGTACCCGGCGCGCCAGGCCTTGTCGGCGGCGCGCGCGTCGCCCGCCTGCATGGCCTTCATCCCCTCATCGAACAGCCGCTGCTCTTCGGCGGAGGGTGGCTTGCCGGGGGCGGCGAGGAGCAGGGTCGAGAGAAAGAGAGCGGCGGGTGCCATCGGGGAGAACGATCATGAATATCACCAAGCTCCGCCCCCGAGAAGGCCTTCAAACGTGGACGTGGACGT
>CAZNCQ010000532.1:0-3197 GCA_964571275.1 uncultured Myxococcales bacterium | reverse complement strand
GTCCCTCGACGATGTGATTCAGCAGCGCGATCGCGATGTAGTTGAGGAGCAGCGTGCAGATGGTCTCATTGACGCCGCGGAAGGCGCGCAACGCCCCTGCGAAGGCGATCCAGACTCCACCGATCGCTGCGCCGGCGACCAGCATCGCGCACTTGACCGCCATCGGGCTGTGGCCGCCCACGGAGCCACCCATGAAGACGGCGGCCGCGGCGGCGCCGAGCCCGCCCAGAACCATCGCTCCCTCACCGCCCAGCCCTACGAGACCGAGCCGCAGCGGCAGCGCGGTCGCGAGCGCCGTCAACATCAACGGCGCCGCGCGCACGAGCGTGTTCTGAATCGAGAACGCCGTGCCGAACGAGCCACGATACATCTGATAGTAGACCGCCAGCGGATTGCGGCCGGTGATCGCGATGAAGACCCCGAACAGCAGCAACGCCACCACGAACGCCCCCGCCGGCACGGTGAACGATCCCATCGCCCCCCGAATCGCCGCTCCCAGTCCCACGTTCACTTCCGCGATCGGCGCCACCCGCGCCGCCGGCGCCGGCACAACCTTACTCGGCTCGAGACTCACGCCGACACCCATGCTTTATTTCAATCCCTTCTTTGGTGGGTCCGCGCGGAAGGGCCTACCCTCCCGCGCGGCGAGCGCTGGCTAGTGGGTCTTGCCGACCACGCCCTCGACCAGGTAGTCCATCTTCTCGAGAGCCACGTCCGTCTGCTTCTCCTCCGTGCCCGCGGGAATGACGACCTTTCCGGTGTTGTCCTTGATCGGCCCCTTGTAGATGACCATCGTGCCCGCCATGAACTTGGCCTTGGCGTCGTCGGCTTTCTTCTTGGTCGCCGCGGAGACCGCCTTGCCGTAGGGCGACATCTTGACGAAGCCTTCCTTGAGGCCGCCGCGCAGCAGGTGCGGGTAGCTCTTGCCGGCCTGCAGCCACTCGAAGTAGTCCTTGTATACCTTTCCCCAGTTCCACTCGGCGCCGGTTAGGTAGCCCTTCGGCGCGAGCGCGCTCTGGTTGGCGTGGTAACCGGTGACGAAGACGCCGCGCCGCTCGGCCAGCTCGGTCAGCACCTTGGGCGAGTCGACGTGCGAGGTCAGAACGTCGACGCCCTGATCGATGAGACTGTTCGCGGCCTCGGCTTCCTTGACCGGCATCGACCAGTCACCGGTGAAGATCACGCTGGTGGTCGCCTTGGGATTGACCGACCGCGCGCCGAGCGTGTACGAGTTGATGTTGCGCAGGACCTGGGGAATCGGCTTGGCGGCGATGAAGCCGAGCTTGTTCGACTTCGTGGTGAGACCGGCGACGATGCCCGCGACGTACTGGGCCTCGTCGATGTAACCGAAGTAGCTGCCGACGTTCTCGGGGTGCTTGCCGGGGACGTAGAGACCACCGCAATGAAGGAAGGTCACCTTAGGGTTCTTCTGCGCCTCTTTGAGGATGTGGGGATCGAAGTAGCCGAATGACGTCGGGAAGAGCAGCGTGGCACCGTCGAGGTTGATCATGCTCTCCATGGTCTTCTGCACGGCGACGGTCTCGGGGACCATCTCCTCCTCACGGATCTTCACGCCCGGCACCTTCGCCAGCGCAGCGGCGCCCTCGGCGTGCGCCTGGTTGTAGCCGTAGTCGGTCTTGGGGCCCACGTAGATGAAGCCGACCGTCGTCGGCGGCGCGGCCACCGCGCGCGAGGTGAGCGGGCTCGACGGAAGCGAGGACGCGGCGAGGGCGAGAGCTGCGATCGAAACGATGCGGAACGCGTTGCGGGTACGGTGGTAAGTCGAAGTCGAAGTCGGGGCGGTGTTCTCGGTCCGGGATCTCATCATCATGCGCCCCTTATAGGATGTGCTGCGTTTCCTGAACTTTTCGGGGGGGTTGATTCTTCGTAACTTGGAGATCCGACTTGCGCCCGCGCGCAAGAGGAAAATCCGCGCCGAGCGTCGATTTAACACAACCCTGTTCGACCTGAAACGTCGCGGTTACAGGCGTTCGATATCGTCGCCCGGGTCAGAGCAAACGTCAGACAAGACTCCGGCTCCCAACGAATACGTGATTGCCGCGGGCCGGTGGTGGGGAGGCTTGATCGCGCAGCCGAAACGCCCGAGCGCTGCCCGACGTGTGTCCCAAGCAATCACAGACAGGACGAGCATGAACGACGGCACTGAGACAACCAACCCGACGGAGGAGAAGAAGATGCGAACTAAGATGACTAACTTGATGCTGGTTGGCGCGCTCGGAGCCGCCTTTGGATCAGTGGCGGCGTGTGACAAACCCGCGGAGGCGCCCGCGGCCGCTCCGGCCGCCGCGCCTGCGGCCGCGCCCGCGCCCGCGCCCGCCGACGACAAGGGTCCGATCAAGGTCGGCATCCTTCACTCCCTGTCGGGAACGATGGCGATCAGCGAGACCTCGCTCCGCGACGTCGCGCTCATGACCATCGAGGAGATCAACGACGCGGGCGGCGTGCTCGGCCGCAAGCTCGAGCCCGTGGTCGTCGACCCGGCCTCGAACTGGCCGCTGTTCGCCGAGAAGGCGCGCGACCTGATCCAGAACCAGAAGGTCGCCGTGACGTTTGGCTGCTGGACGTCGGTGTCGCGCAAGTCGGTGCTGCCGGTCTTCGAGTCGCTGAACGGCCTGCTCTTCTATCCGGTGCAGTACGAGGGTGAGGAGTCGTCGTTCAACGTCTTTTACACGGGCGCCGCTCCGAATCAGCAGGCGATCCCGGCCGTCGAGTACTTGATGGGCAAGAAGGGCGGCGGCGCGAAGCGGTTCGTGTTGCTCGGCACCGACTACGTCTACCCGCGCACCACCAACAAGATTCTGAACTACTTCTTGCACTCGAAGGGCGTCGCGGACGCCGACATCATGGAGAAGTACACCCCGTTCGGCCACAGCGACTACCAGACGATCGTCGCCGACATCAAGAAGTTCGCGGCTGGCAAGCGCACCGCGGTCATCTCGACGATCAACGGCGATTCGAACGTGCCGTTCTACAAGGAGCTCGCCAACCAGGGCTTGAAGGCCGCGGATATTCCGGTGGTCGCGTTCTCCGTCGGTGAGGAAGAGCTGCGCGGTATCGACGCCAAGCCGCTCGTCGGGCACCTGGCGGCCTGGAACTACTTCGAGTCGATCGACAACCCGACCAACAAGGCGTTCATCGACAAGTGGATGGCCTACGTGAAGAAGAACAACCTGCCG
>CAZNCQ010000531.1:0-3208 GCA_964571275.1 uncultured Myxococcales bacterium | reverse complement strand
ATGAGCGCGGCGATCCGGCGCGTGCCCGGGTCGCGCAGGCGCAAGTCGGGCAGCAGCTTCGGCCGGAAGCCCATGCGCCACAGCGTCGGGATCTGGATGCCGAGCTGCGCAATCCCACCGACGATGGTCAAAGCCGACCAGGTGATGACCGCCGCGCGCCCCCCCGGCGCGAGGGCGTAGACGATCCCGCCGCCGATGATCGCGACGACGTTGAACATCGACGATGCCAGCGCCGGCGCGGTGTAGCGCTCCTCGGCGTTGAGGGCGCCCATGGCCACGACCGCGAGCGAGATCGCCGGCAGGAACGGCATCATGATGCGCACCAGCTGCCCGCACAGCGCCGCCTTCTCGGGTCCGAAACCGGTCGCGACCAGCGCGACCACCGGCTGCGGGAACAGCATGCCGAGCGCCGCGATGGCCCCGAGGTAGATCGTCAGCGTCGACAGCACGCGGTTGGCCAGCGCGTAGGCGGCGGGGCGCGACTGGTTCTTGAGCACGTCGACGTAGGTCGGTACGAAGGCCGTCGACAGCGCGCCCTCGGCGAAGAGATCGCGCAGCAGATTCGGGATGCGGAACGCCGCCAGGAATGCGTCGCTGTAGACGCCGGCGCCGAGCGTGAGCGCGAAGATCTGCTCGCGCACGAGGCCCAGCACGCGCGACAGCATGGTGAGCGCGCTGACCCGACGCGCGCCCCGCGCCATCCGCTCGGTACCGGCGCCGGCCTGCGCCGCGCCCGCGCTCATTGCGTCCTGAGCCTATCAGACACGCTCATCAGCTCGGCCGCGCGATCGCGCAGCGGCGACGCGGGCCCGCGCCGCACCTGATCCAGGATCTGCTTGTCCGCGGGCGTGGCCGCACGCGCCAGGCAACCCAGCATCTCGACGGCGTCAGCCGCTGGCGTGCCACGCGACGACACCATCATCCTCGCTTGCTCGACCACGGCCCCCGGCGGCGCGTCGGTCTTGATAGGCGCGCCCGCGCCCGAGCCGTCGGCCGGCTCGTCGCGGCACAGCGTCGCCACTGCCGCCGACACCACCAGCCGCTCCGGATCCCGCACCACGTCACGCAACGCTCCGTTGGCGCGCCGCTCCTCGGGTCGCAGCACGAGCGCGGTCGCGCGCCGCACGGCGGGCACCGGATCGCGCAACAACGCCGCGAGCTCGCCGCTGGCGGCCGGGCAGAGCACCGACGCGCTCGCGATGGCGCTGATCGCCGCCACGCGTGCCGTCACCGCCGCCTCGCCGCGAGTCGCCAGCGCGCGCAACCCGTTGCAGGCGCGCTCGACCACGTCGGGCGGCACCTCCCAGTCGTCGAGCGCGCCCGGCTCGGCGCCGTCGAGCAACTGGCCCAGCACGCGCGCCGACGCCGCGGCGAGCGTGACGTTCGACGAGTCCAGCAGGTCCGTGACCGCGCCGATCTCCAGCACCGCGCCGCGCGTGAGCGGCAGCGCGATCAGCGCCGCCTCGGCGACGGCGGGATCGGGACGATGCAACGCCTCGCCCAGGTGGCCGGGCCCCATGCGCTCGGCGAGTCGCTCGAGCGCGCCGCGGTCCTTTTTCTTCACCGCGCGCACCAGCTCTTCGTCGTGGGTCACGATGAGCCCGGTGCGCGGGCTGGCCTTGCGCACGACGCGCGGCTTCGGGCCCGCGGCGAGAGCGACCGATGATGAGACCCAGGCAAAGACGAGCGGGACGAGGACGAGGCGATTCACCCTACCTGAGAGTTACCACCCCTCGGGCATAGACGTCCTGTTTTCCGCCGTCCTCGGCGTCCTTTTCGACGGTGATGTCGTACTCGTGCCCGCGCTGGAACCCCATGGCTTCGGTCAACACCAGATTGTTCATGCGGAGAATGCGGTCCCCCGGATCGGACGGCGTCTCGAAGACCCGCAATACAGGCAGCTCGCCGCGGCGCGCGCGGTCGCGAGCCTCCGGGCCGGTGATGTCGCGCGCAACCACGTGCCACATCTCACCGGCCGCGGGCGCGTCCAGGAACGCGACCAGGTGGAGCCGCCAGAAGCCGCTGACCTCATCCACCACGGATCGACGCATGCGGTTGAGGCTGGTGACCATGACGCGATCGGATCCGAAGTCCGGAGCGAGCAGCACGTCACTGATGACGATCTGCCCGCGGAACTGGCTCCAGGCCATGTCCCCGCTGCCGGCAGGGGCACGCGCAGGCAGGAGCGACAGTCCCGCGATGACGGCAAAAGCTGCAAGTCGTCGCCACATGAAGAGCCCGCGTTGCTACGATTCCGATAACCCCGACTATCGCTGACAGCCTCGGCTGCAGCGCAGCCGTGCAGTTCCAAAGTCGCCATCTTCCGCACGCCGTCAAGCACGGGAATGCCGAGCGGCCAGTAGGCGTTCCCCCCTGGAACGGGAAACCAATATGGTGTATTCGGGGGAGCGGAGATCCTAGACGGTGAAACCAACCGACGTTCGTGATCCCAGCTACTTCCACAAAGTCGTCGATTGCCAGTGGGCTTGTCCGGCGCACACCAACGTGCCCGAGTACATTCGGATGATTGCGCAGGGACGCTATGCCGATGCGTACATGCTCAATCGCCAATCGAACGTTTTCCCGGGAATTCTCGGGCGCACGTGCGATCGCCCGTGCGAGCCAGCGTGCCGGCGCACGCGCATCGACGAGAAGCCGGTCGCGATTTGCCGCCTCAAGCGCGTCGCCGCCGATCTAAAGGGCGACATCGAAGATCGGCTGCCGACGCCGTCGGCGCCGAACGGCAAGCGCGTCGCGCTGATCGGCGCGGGGCCCGCGTCGCTGGCAGTGGCCAACGACCTGGCGCCCCTCGGCTATGAGCTGGTGATGTTCGAGAAGGGCCCGTCGGCGGGCGGCCTCATGCGCACGAACGTGCCGGTGTTTCGCTTGCCGCGCACCGTGCTCGACGAAGAGATCGACATGATCCTGCGCATGGGCGTCGACATCCGTTACAACACCCCGGTGAGCAGCCTGAAAGCGCTGCTTCACGAGAAGCCCAAGTTCGACGCCGTCTTCGTGGGCACGGGCGCGCCACGCGGCAAGGAGCTGGAGATCCCCGGGCGCCACGAGGGCAGCGTCGCCGACCACATTCACATCGGCATCGACTGGCTGGAGAGCGTCGCGTTCGGGCACATCGACACGATCGGCGAGCGTGTCCTCATCATCGGCGTCGGCAACACCGCGATGGACTGCTGTCGCACGTCGCGCC
>CAZNCQ010000530.1:0-3218 GCA_964571275.1 uncultured Myxococcales bacterium | reverse complement strand
GCCCGCGTTGTAGGGCCTAGACCACGGCAACCTTCTTGGAGGAGCTCCACGCGACAAGCCCCTTCCGTCCCGGACCGCTGGGTCCCCCCCTTCCACGTCACCCGCGCAGCTCCCTTCGCTTCGCCGACAATGAGAGCGCGATCGTTTCGGGCGTACTCCGATCCGGAATCTCGCCGACGTCGCAAGAGAGACGAGCGCGGGCTCAATGTCGGCGAAGCGAAGGGAGCTGTGCGGGTGACGCGAAGGGGGGTATCCGTTCGGTCTCACCCGTCGCTGACGGCACGGGCGGTTGGGCGTACATCTCCTCGTCGAGATGGCCGGACGCCGAGAGAATCGTGACGAGTGGCAGAAGCGGGTTGAACGCTGGAGCGACAGCGGGCTGAGCGCGAAGCAGTTCGCCGCTGAGACCGGGATCAACGCCGGGACGCTGCAGTACTGGAGGTACAAGCTGAGGAAGGAAGGCGAAGAGTCACCCCGTGCGACTCGGCGAAGGCTGCCTCAGCCGAGCGTGTCGTCGTTGGTCGAGATCAGGCCGGCGAGTGTGGCCCCCGATAGCCGCTTCGAGATCGAGTTGAACAACGGGCGGCGGCTGCGTTTACCGCCGACGTTCGACGCGAACCTGTCGTCGGCGTGAGTAGCGGCGCATCTGCCGAACCGATTTCCGCAGCGCTCCAAGCGCAGCTGGCGGCCGTCACCGAGGAGCACGACGAGTACAGGAAGCTCGTGCTGCACCTGCGCGAGGAGGTCGAGCGACTCAAGCGCGGGCTCGTCGGTCAGAAGGCCGAGCGCCTGCCCGCGAACGACGCTCAGCTCTCGTTGATGATGATCGGCCTCGCGCTAGGCTCCGCGCCAGCCACCGAGCCGGAGGGATCGCCGCCTGTCGAGGAGACCGTCGCCGCGCGCACGCGTCGCAAGCCGGTGCGCAGGCCGCTGCCAGCGCACCTGCCGCGGGTGCAGATCGAGATCGTTCCGCCCGAGGTCGAGCGCGATCCCGGCGCCTTCGATCTGATCGGTACGGACGTTCGCGCGGTCCTCGAGCGAAGGCCTTCGGCGACCGTCGTGCTCGAAGTCTTGGATAAGAAATTCGTGCGCAAGGAACGGATTCGCGGCGTCGAGACCGAGGTCTTCGTGGCCGACGCCCTCGAGCTGCCGATCGAGCGCGGCATGGCCGGTCCCCGGATGCTGGCGGATACGATTGTGCGGCGGTGGCAAGACCACCAGCCGCTTACCCGTCTCGAGGGCATCTACGCCCGTGACGGGCTCGAGCTGTCGAAGTCGACGATCTGCACGTGGCACGAGCGGTTGGCCGAACTGGTGCAGCCGGTGGTCGATGCGATGTTCGCGGAGGCCATGCATGAGCCGGTGCTCTGCACCGACGCAACCGGCGTCCTGGTGCTGGCGAAGGAGCGCTGCCGGGTCGGACATTTCTGGGTCTTGGTCGCGCCGGACAAGCACGTCCTCTACAGGTATTCGAAGCGCCACGATAGCGCTGCCGTCGACGAGCTTTTGCCCGGCTACTCCGGGTACCTCGTTGCCGACGCGCACGCCGTCTACGACCATCTCTACAAGACCGGCGCCGTCGTCGAGGTCGGCTGTTGGGCGCACGCGCGCCGTACTTCTACACGGCGCTCGCGTCTGATCCGGAGCGCGCAAAGGTCGCGCTCGCTCACATCGGAGCGCTCTTCGCTCGCGCACGATGGTCAGCACCCCCGCGAGGAAGCGACGCGAGATCCGTCAGGCCAGGGCCGCCCCGATCGCCGACGCGTTCTTTCAATGGTGTGAGCAGGAGCTGACGCGCGTGCTCGACGAATCGCCGATGGCGCAGGCGATCCGCTACGCTCGCAACCAGCGCGAGGCGCTTCGCCGCTTCCTCGAAGACGGGCGCCTGCCGCTGCACAACAATATCAGCGAGGTCAACCTCCGACGGCAGGTGGTGGGCCGCAAGAACTGGCTCTTCGTCGGCAGCGACGACGGCGCCGACGTCAACACGGTCTTCGTCTCGCTCCTCGCGAGCTGCCGGATGCACGAGATCGAACCACTCGCTTACATGCGGGACCTGCTCTGCCTGCTGCCCCGCTGGCCCCGGCATCGCGTCCTCGAGCTCGCCCCCGCCTACTGGCGGCAAGACTCTCGAGCAACGCGAGACTCAGGAGAAGCTCGACGCCAGCGTCTTCCGTCGCGTCGTCCTCGGTTTGCCGGGCGGTGCCTCGCATCGCTCCGCAGAACTAAACCGGCCGGTGGCCGCCGACCGCGATGGGTAAGACCGAACGGATAGAAGTTGGCTCGAAGGTCTGGAAAAGATGCGCGTCAGCGCCGGCAGTTCCCGTAATTGTCGGCTTCTCCGACCCATTGCTCTACGCGCAATAGTCTATCGAGAGCGGCGGCCAGTCTCCGAACTTCCCGTCTCTCGAGCGGGCAGCCAGTGTCATCGACCATCCTACCGGGGAGGGGTTCCCAGAAGTAGATCGCGACCGGTGGTGCGTCCACCACGCAGCACTGCGAGCAGGGAGGGAGCGGGTGTTCGAATAAATGAGACGCGCGGAGGAGCCGCCTGGCTTCCTCGACCGTGGCGCCTGGGACTCGAAAGGAGATCTCGCCCTTCAGGCACACACTAGAGTGACCAATGAACCGGCCGGTGCCGTCCGGGTTAAGCTCGACGAGATAGTCGGCGCTTGAATCGTTGCCGCCGTCCTGCCGGTTCAAAGAAAGCAACGGCATGGGCGAGGGGGGCCCGAGATCGACCTCTGGGCGCTGCACCGCGGTCGCGACAGCATTCGCTTCTACCGCGCTCGGTTGAACCGGCGTCGGAATGGTCGTCGTGGTTCGAACGGACGGCGTCGCCACCGGCGTAGTCTCCGCCGGTGCGGTGGCACAGGCACCAAGCAGCACACTTGCAACCAATGGTGTCCAAGACCGACCCACTCCTCCGAGCATATCGCCAATCAGGCGCGCCCAGCGGCAGATATGGCAGCCAAGCGCGTCTCGGCCCGGTCGCGCCGTGTGCGACCCGTGCAGCGCTTACGAACTACCTCGCAGGGTGGCGGCTGTCTGCGACGGATAGGACCGAACGCTTACAAGGGGGGGGACCCCGACGAGGTGGGACGGGTTGGGCTTGTCGCGTGGAGCTCCTCCAAGAAGGTTGCGTGGTTAGGCCCCACGACGTGGCCCCGACCCGGCCCACCTCGGCGGGGAGGACCCCGCAGCGGCAGGCCCCGCAC
>CAZNCQ010000529.1:0-3249 GCA_964571275.1 uncultured Myxococcales bacterium | reverse complement strand
TGCGCAACCTGTTCATCGACGGCCGGCGCCGGCGCGCGATCCGCGCGCGCCTGGAGCAAAAGGCGTTCTGGATCGGCGAGCTCGAACCGCCGGCGCGCGATCCCGAGCACGACGACGATCCACGCTGGGTCGAGGCCGGCCGCGTCGACGTCGGAGGCGGTGTCGCCTTATGTGATCGGGGGGCGGTCACGCCGCTCGACGTGATCACGAGCGCCGACATCGACGCGGCGGTCGCGATGCTGCCGCCGGCGCAGCAGGAGATCTTCTCGCTGGCCTACGGCGCCCGGCTTTCTTATCGCGAGATCGCAGCCAAGCTGGGCATCCCGGCCAGCACCACGGGTACGCGGCTGCTGCGCGTGCGCGCAAAGGTGCGCCGGCGGCTCGAGCGCGTGTACGAGGAACGCTGCCGCGAACGTACGGCCGTTTAGCTCGTCCGGCTGCGCCTCCCGCTGCTCAGCGGCTGTAGCGCAGAAAGAGGTACGAGTCGTGTCGGCGCACGCTGGCCAGCGCCAGTGACATCCCCGTGAGTTGACCGGCGAGATCGACGCCGTCGATCAGCGATTTGCGGCCGTCTCCAGCGTATCGACCGAAGAGGCGCGGCGAGACCGTCAGGAACAGCTCGTCGACGAGCCCCTCGCGAAAGAGCTCGCCCGCCAGCGACGGCCCGCCCTCGGTCAGGATCGCCTGCAGCCCCTCGGCGCGGAGCCGATCGCACAGCGCGCGGCCGCCGAGGTGTTGCGCATCGGCGGCAACGACGCGCGCGCCCGCCGGGAGCGCGCCACGCAAGCGCGCTTCACCGGCAGGCGTCGTGATGATGAGCGCGTCCTCGAGCGCGGGGTGGTGCGGATCGATGTCGCCCGACGCCGTTACGACCACGAGCAGCGGATGCGGGCGCAGCCCCAGCTTGCGTCGCAGCTCCGCGAACAGATCACCGGCCGCCGGATAGATGCTGTCCGCATGCCACAGGGCGCGCGTGACCTTGCGAAACGTACCGGCGCCGACGAGCACGGCGTCGGCGGCCGCGCGCAGCAGGCCCATCACGAAGCGATCTGGCTCGCTGCCGCCGCTGATCAGCTTCCCCGACTCGGCGGTGGTCGCCAGCGCGACGACGCCGTCGACCGACGACACGAAGTTCGCATACAGCACCGGGCGCGCCACGCCGAAGTCACCGCCGTAGATCGCGGCCAGCGGCTCGGGCAGGCCGAAAGCGGGTAGGCCCTCGCGTTCGAACAGGCGCTCGAGCTTCAGCATGGGAACCCTGGCTTCTTCATTTGCCGGGCTGCCGCGCGGCCAGATCTTCCATCGCGCGCGCCAGCTTGAAATCGAGCGCGGTGATGCCACCGGCGTCGTGCGTCGCCAGGTCGACGCGCACCGTGTTCCAGACGTTGAACCACTCCGGGTGGTGGTCCATCGCCTGGGCGACCAGCGCAGCGCCGGCCATGAAACCAAACGCCGCCACGAAGTCGGCGAAGCGATATTCGCGGTGCAACTTTCCCTGCGCAAGCGTCCAGGTCGACGCGGGCAGCTCCGCCAGCGCAGAGCCAATCTCGGAGTCACTCAGCTTGACCGGTCTCGTCGTCGGCATCGGCTCACCTCTGGCCAGAGTCTAACCACGAGGGCGGCCCCGCGCAGTGAATGACAAAGTTTCGTCCATGACCGGGCGGTGGTTCGTTCCTGGGCCATGGATGCCGCGTGCGTGCCGGCCCTGATAGACTCGCCCCACGTGCGCGAGGGAGCCCTGGCGAAATCACCGCGGTTGTGGATCGGGTGGCTGGCGACGACGCTGCTCGCGCTGGCGGTCGGCTGTACGGCTGCGCCGCTCGCGGGAAAGCCGTGCCCGTGCGCGACCGGGTACAGCTGCTGCGGCGCCTCGATGACGTGTGTCACCGACGCCGCGCAGTGCTCGCGTCCGCGGTGTACGCAGGTCCCACTGGCGAGACCGCTCATCACCCACGACGGCGCTCTGGATCCTCAACCAGACGGCGGCCCGCCCGCGGTGCTGTTCGGGATGTCGTCCGACCAGCAGTGGGTCTCGTACACCTACCACGGCGACGGCCAGGCGGTCCCCACGCTCACGATGACACCCGATGGAAACGGCTTCCATGTCACGGCCAGCCTCGACGTGATGGCGGACAGCGGCTCGCTGAACAATTACGCCGGCGTCGGTCTATCGTTCCAGAGCCTGAGTGGCGGCTGCATCGATGCGACGGGCTGGACCGGCGTCCAGTTCGATTTCGACGGCGATCTCGGGGAACCCTCGTTGATGGTCGGCGTCGTCTCCGATGATGACCTCGGCGTCATGTTCGACCCGCGAGGCATCTGCACCGGCAGCAGAACCATGTGCTTCGGCCCCACGGGCTACACCGACACCACCATCGGCACTCACCCTTTCGAGTTCCAATCCCTCACCAACGCCGGAATGCCGAGCGCCAAGCTCGATCAGGGCCACATCGTCAACGTGCAGTGGCAGCTACCTCCGGTTCAAATTCCCGTGGCTGACTTCACGATCTCGAATGTCCAGTTTTACTGAGTGAGTGAGCCGCGCGCTTGCGCAAGATCCGCCGCGGGCGCACTCTCCCCTGCCAGGAGGGTCCCCCATGGCTCACATCGCGATTCACCCCGCTGTCGACAATGGAGTCAAACCGGCCGCCAAGGACTTTTCCGGCGGGACGCTGCACTGCCAGTGCGCGAGCGATCCGGTCGAGGTCGTCATCAGCGCGCAGTGCGCTTACAACCACGTGTGCGGCTGCACCAAGTGCTGGAAACCGAAGGCCGCGCTCTTCTCGATGGTCTCGGTCGTGCCGAAAGACAAGGTCAAGGTCACCAAGAACGCGGACAAGCTGAAGGTCGTCGATCCGAACGCGCTGATCCTCCGCCACGCCTGTCGCGGGTGCGGCGTGCACATGCACGGGCCCGTGGAGCGTGAAAAACATCCGTTCACCGGCCTGGTCTTCATCCACACCGAGCTCTCGAAGGAGACCGGCTGGGCGCCGCCGGAGTTCGCGGCGTTCGTGTCGTCGATCATCGAGTCGGGCACGAAGCCCGATCAGATGGGCGCGGTGCGCGCTCGCCTCAAAGAGCTGCGCTTGGAGCCGTACGACTGCCTGTCGCCGGGCCTGATGGATTACATCGCGACCTTCACCGCCAAGGCGTCGGGCGTCCTCAAGGACTGAGCGCGCGCCGCCTCTCGCAAGGTCTGCCCTCTCCCAGCGGACTGGGAGAGGGGACCGAGCTACGCGAACTCCCGCT
>CAZNCQ010000528.1:0-3253 GCA_964571275.1 uncultured Myxococcales bacterium | reverse complement strand
GGCTCGAGCAGATCGCGGGCTGGCGCAAGCAGTTCCCGCTGAAGTACGCCAAGAAAGGCGGACTGCGCGCGCAGCACGTGCTCGACCGGCTCGACGACCTCGGCGGGCGCGACGCGATCCTGACCACCGACGTCGGCCAGCACCAGATGTGGGCGGCGCAGTTTTGCCTGACCACCAAGAACCGCCACTGGCTGTCGTCGGGCGGCGCCGGCACCATGGGTTACGGGTTCCCGGCGGCGATCGGCGCGCAGTTCGCCAACCCCAAGAAGACTGTCTGGGCGATCGTCGGCGACGGCGGCTTCCAGATGACGATGGCGGAGCTGGCGACGGCGGCGATCCACAAGCTGCCGGTCAAGGTGCTGATCATCAACAACTCGTACCTGGGCATGGTGCGGCAGTGGCAGGAGCTGTTCTTCGAGAACCGCCTGTCGGGCGTGGATCTCGAGGGCAACCCCGACTTCGTCAAGCTCGCGGGCGCGTACGGCATCAAAGCCTGGCGCATCAAGCGGCCCGCCGAGGTCGACCGCATCTTGAAGGCCGCGTTCGCCTACAACGACGGCCCCTGCGTCGTGGAGGCCGAGGTCATCAAGGAGGACAACGTCTTCCCGATGATCCCCGCCGGCGCCCCGCTGCGCGACATGATCATCGAACGCCCGAAGCAAAAGATGGCCAAGCCGGAAGGGAGCACCTAGTCATGTCCGCCTCGCCAATCTCCGCCGTGCCTCTGCCGTCGTCGATTCCGTCGCTGAGCGCACCGCTGCACACGATCTCGATCCTGGTGCGTAACAAGCCGGGCGTGCTGGTCCGCGTCGCGCTGGTCTTCTCGCGCCGCGGCTACAACATCGAGAGCCTGGTCGTCAGCGCGGACGTGACCAACGGCGAGTTCTCGCGCATGACGATTACTTGTAGTGGTGACCCTGAAACCTTGGAGCAGATCATCAAGCAGCTGACCAAGCTGATCGACGTCGTGCACGCGTTCGACCACACGGGCATGGCGGTGATCGAGACCGAGATCGCGCTGGTCAAGCTCGAGTGCGCAGTCGATCAGCGCACCGAGATCTTGCAGGTCGCGGCGCAGTTCGGCGCCAAGATCGTCGACTCGGGCGCGACGTCGATGATCGTGCGCATCTACGGCACCAGCGACAAGGTCGACGCCTGCCTGTCGCTGCTGAGTCACTACCGCATCGTCGAGCTCGTGCGCTCCGGGAAGATCCTCATGGCGCGCGGCCTGGCGCAGACATAGAGCGCCGCGGGCGTCCGACCCGCTCAGCCTGCGCTGCTGGCGTCTTCTGCGTCAGCCTCTTCGGCTTCCTCGGCGGCGGCCTCGGCGTCGCGGCGCAGCTTGCGCTTGATCAGCTCTCGCTTCACCGGCCCGACCTGATCGATGAGCAGGCGGCCGTTGAGGTGGTCGGTCTCGTGTTGCATGGCCCGCGCATAAAGCTCCGCGCCCTCGGCCTCGAAGACGTTGCCCGCGAGGTCGGTCGCCTTCACGCGCGCGCGCATACCGCGCTTGACCGGCACGAAGATGTTCGGGAACGACAGGCAACCCTCATCACCGGTCTGCGACTCGCTGGAAATCTCGACGAGCTCCGGGTTGATGAACACCTTGGGCGGGTCGTCCTCGCTTCCGCCGGCCACTTGGCCCTCGACAATAAAGATCCGCAAGGGAACGCCGATCTGGATGGCGGCGAGCCCTGCGCCGTTCTGCGCATACATCGAGTCGGCCATGTCCTCGACCACGCGCCGCACGTCGTCGTCGACGGCTTGCACGGGGACGGAGGTCTGACGCAAGCGCGAATCGGGAAAACGAACGATCGGCCGGACCGCCATGTCCCGTGTAAGATGACATTCGCCCGTCGGTGAATCAAGCTCGAGAGGGCTGGTTTTGCTGCGCTTTCCCCAATTCGAGTCGACGCCGGGTCGCCGTTCCGTTGACTTTCTCGACGGCGGCTCGTAACTTGCCGCCAGTTGAGCCGGTCGGAGCGGCGTAACTTGTCGGCACCCGACCCCATCTAATCCTCGCGATGAAGCTCACCCGGTACGCAGAAGCAGATCTCCCCACGAACCACGGACCGTTTCGCGTGTACGTTTTCCGCGACGCCGACGCGCCGCCTGACGTTCCCGCCGAAGAGCACATGGCAATCGTTCGCGGCGACCTCAACGGCGCGTCGAACGTGCTCTGCCGCGTGCACTCGGAGTGCTGGACGTCGGAGGTGCTCGGCTCGTTGAAGTGCGACTGCCGCGATCAGCTGGACGCCGCCCTCGAGCGCATCGCCAGCGAAGGTACCGGCGTGGTGGTCTACCTGCGCCAGGAGGGACGGGGCATCGGGCTCGGCAACAAGATCCGCGCCTATGCGCTGCAGAACAGCGGCGCCGACACCGTCGAGGCGAACCTGGCGCTGGGTTTCGCCGCCGACGAGCGCAGCTACGATCTCGCCGCCGCGATCCTCAGCGACCTGGGCGTGCGTTCGGTTCGGCTGCTCACCAACAATCCGCTCAAGGTCGCGGGGCTCAAGGCCGCGGGCGTGGTCGTCGCCGATCGCATCTCGCACTGGGTTGGCGAGAACCAGTACAACGCCGGCTATCTCGCGGTGAAGCGTCGAAAGATGGGGCACCACCCGGACAATCCGGTCAAGCTTCGCGCCATATCGTCCGCGCGGAAAGTCTGAGCGCAAAACCACCCGCGCGGGCCCACGCCCCAACGCAGCAAACGAGGTCCGCCATTCCCACCGTCGACGAAATCCGCGCCGTCCTCGATCAGGTTCAAGACCCCGCGCTCAAGGTCGGCTTCGTCACGGCCGGGATGGTGAGCGCGGTCGCCGTCGAGGGTGGCCGCGTGATCGTCGATCTCGAGCTCACGACGCCGGCCTGCCCCTCGAAGGACGTCATCACGTCGTCGATCCAGGCTGCGGTCGGCAAGCTTCCAGGCGTCAGTGCCGTCGACGTGCGGCTCAAGGCGACGGTCGTCGGCCGCCCCAACCATCCGTCGAATCCGCGGCTGCCCGGCGTCAAGAACATCATCGCCGTCGCGGCCGGCAAGGGCGGAGTCGGCAAGTCGACGGTCAGCACCAACCTGGCCGCGGCGCTGTCACGCCTGGGCGCGCGCGTCGGCATCCTGGACGCGGACGTCTACGGTCCGTCGATCCCGCAGATGATGGGCTCGCCCGAGGAGCCGGCCGGCACCGAGGCGGGTAACAAGATCGTCCCCGCGATCCACTACGACATGAAGGTGATCTCGATCGGCTTCTTCGTC
>CAZNCQ010000527.1:0-3261 GCA_964571275.1 uncultured Myxococcales bacterium | reverse complement strand
CGGAGCGTGGCGAAACGACTTTCCGCCGAGGAGGCCGAGTTCCTTCGGGAGTGCATCGTCGAGATGCGCAACATTGCGCAGCGCATCGCTGACACGCCCGAGCCCGAAGACCGCCATCTCGCGTGGTTGGAGTATGAGGCGGCGAAGGCTGCTGGCCGCCCGCGATTGATGTTTCAGATCGATCCCTCGTTGCCATTCACGACGAAAGACATGGATGCGCCACCCAGCGCGGGCGCCAAGCACGACAAGCTCGAGCAGTTCAAAGCGCACTTCGCGAAGGAGCAGATGCCAGCCGCACCCTTCCAGGAAGAGACGCTGCATGGGGCAGTACTCGACGCGCTCATAAAATGGCGGCATCGCGATCAGGAAGGACCCAAGAAAGAGATCGAGGTGGTCCCGCCTCGAGATCCGGTCGACGCCTTCGATCGCGAATTGGCGAGATACCGTGCGGCCCTTCTCGAGGAGCACGGGATGATCGCGATCGCCGGCTTCAAGACGCGACTGCGGGTCCCGATCGATCTCAAGGAGCTCTATGTCCCCCTGCGGGGTATGATCGACTTGCGCGGCAGTGGCGAGGCGGCATTTGCCGACGCGACCGACGCTGATCGGAAGCTCCGTAACGGGGGCGATCTCGGCGTTCGTCACGATGAAATCGCGTTGACCGATGCGTTTCGCCGGGCGGGCGAGCTTCATCGCCGCGGTCTGGTGATCCTCGGTGATCCAGGGTCAGGCAAAACGACGCACCTCAAGCGGCTACTGATCTGGTGCCTGACCGAAGGGAGCGTGTCACTGGGACTGGACGCGGACTTGGTGCCCGTGTTTCTGCCGCTCCGCCGGCTAGACAATCCAACCACGACCATCGACCGTTTCATCGAGACCCAGATCGACGCGCAGCTGGGGCTTGAGCCCGGGTTCGGCAAGCGCTTGTTGGCGCGCGGCCGGTTGCTGCTGCTTTTCGACGGCCTCGACGAGGTGGCGGACCCTGGCCGGCGAGCCGTAGTAGCGCGCTGGATCGAGCGGGTGTTCACGTCGCATTCTACTTGCGTGCCGGTCGTGACATGTCGGTTCGCGGGATACGGCGCGCAGGGGGCAGATCGGGCTGAGGTGCGCCTCGACGCTAAGTTCTTGGAGTTGCACGTGCGTCCCCTGGATCCTGACCAGAGGGACACATTCGTCCGCAATTGGTACCGCATTGTCGAGACTGGGCTGGCGGCCGACCGGTCCTCGGGCGAGCAGATCGGCCGGCAGCGGGCCGACGCGCTGATCGCAGCGCTGGCGACGCGGGATTTTCGAACGACGCGGCTGACCGAGATGATCTCCAATCCGTTGTTGCTCGCGAACCTCTGTCTAGTGCATCGGGATCGGGGCGTATTGCCGAAGGGGCGCGTGCGTCTCTACGAGGAGTGTGTCGACGTTCTGCTCGAACGCTGGCGCGAGGGCAAGGAGCTGGCCGTGAACGTGTCGGCCGAGCAGGGGCGGCGAGCTCTCCAGCCTGTGGCGGCCTGGTTGCACGGAGAGAATGGACGCACACGCGCGCCGGCCGCGGCGCTGGCGGCTGTTCTGGAACCGGCGCTCAAGGCCGTGCGCTGGACAAGCGGCGACAGCACTGCGTTCCTGCGCACCGTGCGGGACGAGAGCGGGTTGTTGACGGGATGGGGCGCGGATGAATTTGGGTTCATGCATCTGGGCTTCCAGGAATATCTCACCGCGTGCGAGCTGCGGCGCCGGGCGCTGGAGCCGGGCGGCGACGCGGAGGCTGTCTACGCTGAACTGGCGGGCCGGTACGGCGACAGCTGGTGGCAAGAAGTACTGTTGCTCTTGGTCAGCATGGGGAACCCTTCTCTGTTCGATCCGCTGATGCGCGCCGTGGTAGCGCTGCCCGCGTTCGGGGCGGCGCCCGCACTGCGAAGGATGCTGCTGGAAGAGGCGGCGGAGATTTCGCCCGAGCCCTTCGTGGAGATCCTTAGGCAAGGCGGTGGCGCCGATCCGGATCTTTTCGAGCGGCAAACGGCGGCGCTCGAGATGCTGGAGCTGATGGGCGCCAAGGACGAACTGGTAGCGGCCGAGAGGAGCATGGTGCAGGGGGTTGCCCGGATCCGCATCTCTGCGCGCGCGGACGCGAGCGGTCTGGTCGTAACCGAGAAGGGCGGCGTTGAGCTCGTGCCAATCGCCGGAGGGACCTTTGTCATGGGCTCCCCCAGAGGTGAAGTAGGGCGTTGGGACAACGACGAGGGTCAGCACGAAGTAACGGTGTTGCCGTTCCTGTTGGGGCGGTATCCAGTCACCAACGAAGAATACGTGCGGTTCCTGCAGGATAATCCCCGAGCGCAGCAGCCCAAGCACTGGGCCAATCGTAGTTTTAACCACGCTCACCAGCCGGTCGTTGGCGTTTCGTGGGACGATGCGGTGGCCTTCGCGAGCTGGGCCGGAGGGCGCCTACCGACGGAGGCCGAGTGGGAGTATGCGTGTCGTGCCGGAACGACCACGGCGACGTACGCCGGGAATTTGCACGGCGTGACCACCGACCCGGTCCTGAACGACATTGCTTGGTACCAGGCGAACAGCCTTGGCCAACTGCCGTTAGTCGGCCAGAAGAAAGCGAACCCATGGGGCCTGTACGACATGCTTGGTAACGTTTGGGAGTGGTGTGGTGATTGGTTCGAACCCTACCAGGTCGCCGCCGCAACCAATCCTTCTGGACCTGATACCGGCTCCCAGCGGGTTAACCGAGGTGGAGCTTGGAGCAATGACGCCAGGAACCTCCGCGCAGCGTATCGCAGCGCCTATTCACCCGGCATTCGCCGCAATTTCCTTGGCTTCCGCCTTGCTCGCAGTCACCAAGAATAGCGCCGAGCCGGCGCCGGCGCTTTGCCGGTTCGTGGCCAAGCCGCTACACGTTCCGAGCAAACCTCTGCTAGCTCAACTGGTGGAACGTCATGGTCTTACTTGTCCGTCGGGGCTGAGCGCATTCCTCAAGGCCGGGCACCGAAGGTGCGATGGTGCGAAACTCGTACTCGACGAGTTGAAGCTCGGTTAGTTCGTAACCCTCGCGCGACAGCATCGCGAGGAGGGACATTCGGCAACCCCTTCAGTCTCTTCCTCCTGCGGCCAGCGTCGGGCCGCGGTCGCTCTGCTCGGCGCCCCAGCGCAAACCCGCGATGCGGGCCTCGGGCGCTTGCCTTTTCGGCTCCCCCCGCGCGCGGGTACCCCCCAAAAACGCGGCCCTCGGTCCCCGGGGAGCCGGCGGCGCTCCCGGCTCGG
>CAZNCQ010000526.1:0-3278 GCA_964571275.1 uncultured Myxococcales bacterium | reverse complement strand
GGCGCCCGGCGCCCCACGTTTCGGCGACGTCGATTGGTCTTGGGCACGTCAGGAATGGTCCTCTCCAAGAGGCGCTAGCGGCGAGCGAGGCGCGCGCGGCCCGATATGCGTTCTTATCGGGCCGACTTAAACGCCTGCTTTGCTTCGGACAAGCCCAGGAGACACGTAGAGAGTCCATACCCACATGACCGCCGTTTCTCAGCAAAGAATGAGCCAGCGATGCCCTCGTCGGCTGTGGTCGGGCCGTGTTTCGAAAGAGATCTTGAGCGCCGTGTCTTGGCGACCGTCGCCGCTCGCCACGTGGCGTCGCCCACGACGAATGCAGCGAGTGGCCGACTGCCCGAGCCTAGCTCATGCCGGAGCGGAGGCGTCACGGACTGAGCGCCCGTCTGGGGCGTTCCGGTCTTCAGGGACGGCGCCGATGTCATTCCTCGAAATAGTGGTCGACCTCGGAAGTGTCAATGTGCGGCGGCGCATGGTGACGCGTCCCCTGGCCGATGGGTTTGTCAGTTGGATCCTGCCACTTCCAGTTTCCATTGTCGTCGACATCTTCCAGATGCCCAGTCATTGACGCTCCCTTCAAGCGATAGTAGCGGTTCCACTGGTCGAGTCCGCCGAGGAGTTTTATCTCAGCGCGGTGGTGCGCTTCGCCAAGAATTCCCTCGAGTCGGTGCGCATGTTCCAAGTCCGTCATGTTGGCTACCGACGAGTAGTTCGTTGCGGATAGATCTGCGAGCAGGTCGCTCCAGCGGATGAGCTTCTGGACGACTTCAGGGGCGAGATGTAGCCGCGGAGCGACGGCTTCGATCTCTTCTACCCTCTCGGGTTTGAGGTTGAGCAGGAGATCGTGGCGTTCTAGTGCCTGCTTCTGCCAGGGGTTGGCGTCGCTCGACCGTGTCGGAGGGGATGCCGCCGACATCGTAGGAATTTCTGTGCGCCGGGTGGTGGTGGGCGGCGCCACTTGCGATGTAGACGAGGTTTCAGAGACGCGCTGGGGCTCCTTCGCGTCTAGTTGCTCCTTGCCGCGCGCCCGCGTGAGAAGGAGCCAGCCGACGACGATCACGGCCACCGCGCTCGCGAAAAAGCCCCAGCGTTTCATCTTCGATACCTCTCTGCTCTGCCTAGAAGCTTAGAACATCCCGCATGGAATGAGGCCGCAATCTCCGCCACTCGGAGGGAGCGGAGAGTCGGGCCGCGTTCCTCCCCCGTCGCTGAAGGCGCCGATCAGGACCAGCACGAGAACGGTCGACACCGCGCTGGTGATCAGAGTGATCCCCGCGGCGTAGCCGATCCACGTGTAGTCGGCGTCGTACCAGTGCTTCCCTTGTGCCTGGGCGATCTTGTACGGATCCGACGTGAAGTCGATGTCCCCCGTGGTCCCAATGGCTGTAAATTTTGTTTGCACTTGCCCATCGCTGATCACACCGTAATACAGAGCCCGTTGGGTATTCGGCGGAAAATACCACAGCGTATCGTCCGCGCGGATTACCATCATTGGGTAATCGCTTTGGTTGTCACCGTCCGGATCGACTGAGTCACTGCCGGTTGGATCCCACAGCCCGTGCGGATGGGTGTGTTCGACCATCACGACCTGAGAGCCCGGACGCGTTATCGCGGAAGGAAATAGCGTGGTCGACCAGCTGCCATCAGGGAGCTGGACGCCGCGTATCGGGGCCGTGAACCAGTACATTCCGTACTTGTCCACGTAGATCATGCTTCCCCACTCACCTTGCTGATACGCTTCGCCGGCTTGATTCCAGTACGACGCCATCAAAGCCCCATGCAATGCTGTTTGCTTGGTCAGGTATGGGCCCATTTCATTGGGACCGACGACCGCATAGTACGCGTCGCGCGCCGCTTTGTAGTCGCAGGCCGCCTTTGCCGGGGTACCCATAGGGCAACTACAGTCGATCCTCGCAGCCACCTGGCACAGAGAGCCCGGAGGCGGCGGATTCTGAAACCCGGCGCTTGCGTAGGACCCGAGCCCTAAGCTTCCAATAACCAAGCCCAGTAACGTCCCTCTGATACCTCGCGCAATGAATTGCTTCCGCATCGACTTCCTCCGTGTTCATTTTCGGTTCCGATTCCGACGGTCCTCATTTCGCTGACCGTCATGTTTGGCTGCACGGAGCAAAGGACACGCCAGCCGATTCGCCGCGCGCGGAGCGCCCCGTCACTTTTGCGGGCGGCCAGGGACTGGACGCGCGACCGCCATTCGGACATGACGAGCGCTCAGGCCGTCTGGTTTGAGGGCCGCTCGAAGTGGTCGCTTCCGACACCAGAGCTGTCGTATCCGCCATCAGCCCCGTGCCGTACTTCACGAGCTGCCTTCAGAGACGGGCGGCAGCGTTCCGGGACGCAGCAGCGCGAGGAGTTGCGCGTAGACGGCCTCGATTGCTTCGTCGCCGCCGCTCGGATCGAGCAAAAACGCGATGACGTCATTCACCGTCGCGGACGGCCCGAGCGGGGGACGCAGCGATGCCAGCATCTCGGGCCGCAACTCGACGAGCACCTCCGCGAGGATCTCGAAGACCGCCAGGCACCTTGCGAGCAGACGATTGGGTGGCCATTGATTCAGAATCGCCTTGAGCTGCTCCCGCTGCGGGAGCGTGGCCAGGATCGCGCTGATGCTCGCGGAGCCGTCGTCGCGCGCGGCATGGCCGCTCACAGGTTCCGAGTCCTGCGTGCGCGTTTGGGGCTGTAACGCCTCGCCAATGTGCACAGAGATCTCGAACGGTCCGACACGGACCGCTGATGTTTCCCTGACCGGTGTCGGGATCTGTGCTGCGACGGCGACTCCGTCGATCAGCGAACCAGTGAACGAGCCGAGGTCAACGTACTCGACGGAGAGGCGATCGAACGTGAAAACACCATGGAGCTCGGACACGCCGGCCGCGTCCAGGCACACCGTTCGGTGTTCATCACTCCCGATTGTGACAGGCGATTGGAAAAGGCGATGGACCACGCTCGTCCGAGTCGCCAGATGAGCGATGCGCATCGTGAGCCATAGGGTCGTCACGCCCGAGGTGGTTCAGCAACTGCTGCGCCACCACGACTGGCGAGCGCCACCGCTCTGTGGCGACTGCTCGACGTCAGGGCTTGACAGTCGCCCGTCGAAGTCGATTGACAGAGTTGACACCTGTCGGGGCCGCCGCCCCGAGTCGGCAAGCAACTCGACGATCGCGTCGCTCAGCGCTCGAGCTGCTCCTTCGTCGTTGCCAGACCCCTCTCTGCCAACATGAGTGAGACAGCTGGCCCCCGGAAGTTTAACGAGCAGG
>CAZNCQ010000525.1:2171-3315 GCA_964571275.1 uncultured Myxococcales bacterium | reverse complement strand
AACTGCTGGGCCATGCTGAACGGCCACATCTCCGACGGCACCAAGGGCCCCGCCGCCGACGGCAACGGCTTCAAGCTCGGCGGCAACCACGTGCCCGCCGTTCACGTGGTCACGAACTCGTTCTCGATGACCAACGACACCTGCGGCTTCACCCTGAACAACAACACCGCCCAGCCGAAGCTCACCGGATGCGGCGCCAACGGCAACAAGGGAACCGCCTTTTGCGAATTGACCAATGTGACTGGCACCGTCACGATCACGATGACGGGTGCCCAGGCCATCACCGCTGCGCGTGTGACGAACGCAGCGGCCGGCACGAGTAGCCTTCCGGCCATCAAATAGTATTGTTCGTGATGTGGCGGCGGCGCCGCTTGGAGTCGAGGCGCCAGTCGTCGTAATTCGCAGACGCGCGGATCGAGACGGCGTCGCGCAGCCGAACGCGCTCAGCCTTGCCGGATGCGGACGACCGCGTACCCGATGAACGGAACATGCTCGCTCCGCGACGGCCGACGGTGCACCGGCGCCGCTGGCGGCGCCGCGCGTGTCAGTGGCGTCGAGCGCCGGTAATTCGGCGGTCGCATCCGGCCGATCCGGTCCGCCGGCGACGGTCGTGATCGACCGATTCCTGCCGCCGGCTGTCGACATCCCGGCCGCTCCGCCGTCCCCAGCGCGGCTGCCCATACCGGTCGTGGACTCCGATCGGGGATCGCTCTGTCAACGCCGATCTTGGGCCCGGACCGGGGCGCTTCGGGGGCGTTCTATTTCAGGAAGATCGCGATCCGGCCGCCGCGTTAAGCACCTGCGAAGAAACCACGCACGCAACCGCGCCTGCGAACTTTCCGCGCAGGCATCGGTACTACACCTGTCATTTCGCACGTTGCGATCGGTTCGCTCGTCGTTGCAACGACGCCACCAATCGCGTGTGTCGATTTCATTCGCGTTCTGTAACTTTCTGCGCGCACGCCCGGCGCGCGGCAAATCGGGTTGACGAAACAACTCCCAATGCCGACACTTCGACGGCGTCGGGGGGCAAGGAGATGCAGTGGCTTTCAATGCCGCGCTTCTTAGAAGCGGGCCTCCGCACCTGGAAGCGGGCCTCCGCACCTGGAAGCGGGCCTCCGCGCCTGGACGCGCGGCCTCCGCG
>CAZNCQ010000525.1:0-2071 GCA_964571275.1 uncultured Myxococcales bacterium | reverse complement strand
AGCGGGCCTCCGCACCTGGAAGCGGGCCTCCGCGCCTGGACGCGCGGCCTCCGCGTCTGGACGCGCGGCCTCCGCGACGGGACGCGCGGCCTCCGCGACGGGACGCGCGGCCTCCGCGACGGGACGCGCGGTACGCGACTGGACGCGCCCCTGTAGGGCCTCGGCGACAGTCGATGTCCGTTGCCACCGGGCGCGGTTGCATAGATGCGTAATTTTTGTACAGGCGCTTCAGGGCACGACTCTTGCCCTGTGTACGCTCGCGGAGTGACAGGTCGATCGATGCTCACCAATCCCACCGAGGAGGCTGCAATGGACCCAAGCAAACCCAACGCTCCAGACAGGCTCGAAAGACGGCTCGCGTCGGGTGCCGCGCTCTCGCGTCGCACGACATGGCAGTTGCGATCGCTGACCGCCGCATGGGCAGCCGCGTCGCTCGCGGCCGGCTGCGGCGTCGGCGCGGATCCAAGCGCGCAATCGTCCGTCGGCATCACGACGCAGGCGTCGGTGACCACTCCCCAGACGCTGCTGGATGGAAACTCGATTCCGAAATTCGTGGACCCGCTGCCGACATTCAACGGGCGCCGCATCAACGGTTCCGTGACGTTGAACGTCAACATGCAGGAGTTCCAGCAGCGGGTGCTGCCCGCGTCGGTCTACGCCGGCCGGCCTGCGCCCTTCAACGCCGGCACGTTCCTCTGGGGATACAACATCAACAACACCGGTCCAAGCTGGCCGGCGCGCACGATCGAAGCGACGCGGGGAAATGCGACGACCGCGATCTATACCAACAACTTGCGTAACACACGTTTGCAGAGCCTGCTCACGGTCGACCAGACGCTCCACTGGGCGGATCCGCTCGGCACGACGGCGCGGAACAACTGCGTCAACGGCCCGCCGCTGGCCGGGCCGTGCACGCAGCCGTACGCCGGGCCGATCCCCGCGGTCGTGCACCTGCACGGCGCCGAGGTCTTGTCGCAATACGACGGCAATCCCGACGCGTGGTTCACGCCCGGTTTGCTGCAGCGCGGGCCCGGCTTCGTCACCAGCACGTACAACTACGTGAACACGCAAGAGGCGACCACGCTCTGGTTCCACGATCACGCGCTCGGCGTCGTGCGCTTGAACGTCTATGCGGGCCTCGCGGGCTTCTACTTCATCCGCGACAACCGTGACACCGGTCTCCCGAACAACCCGATCACGCTGCCGTCGGGTGATCAAGAAGTCGAGCTGATGCTGCAGGACCGCCAGTTCGACACCAACGGCCAGCTCTTCTTCCCCGACGCCGACAATCCGCCCGGCCTGAACGGCGGCCCCGGCAACCCCGACAAGCACCCGTTCTGGATCCCGGAGTTCTTTGGCGACGTGATCACGGTCAACGGCAAGTCCTGGCCGACGCTGTCGGTGCAGCCGCGCCGTTATCGCTTCCGCGTCGTGAACGGCAGCAACGCGCGCTTCTACAGCATGGAGCTCTTCGACCAGACCGGCGTCGACATGCACGAGAACGGCCCGCCCGGTCCGGCGATCTGGCAGATCGGATCCGACGGCGGCTTCTTCAACACGCCGGTCATGCTGACCAACCCGGCCAACGGACGGCACGCGTGCGACGGCACGAACAACGCCCCGCCCAACAACGTGCTCGGCGGGGCCGACGACATCCAGGCTGGCCGCAAGTGCCTGTTCCTGGCGCCCGCGGAGCGCGCCGACATCATCGTCGACTTCGGTGGCCAGGCCGGCAAGACGTTCACGATGAAGAACTTCGCGGTCATTCCGTTCCCCAGCGGCGGCCCCGTCGGATTCGGCGCGCCCGACGCCACATCGGACGGTCTGGTCATGCAGTTCCGCGTGAACCTGCCGCTGCAGGGGCGGGACACGTCGTTCAACCCGGCCGGCGCACACCCCGCGCTGCGCGCGGCACCGATCGTCAACATCAAGCCGGCCAACGGACGCGGCGACAAGCTGCGCCACCTGATCCTCGTCGAGGAGGAAGGGATCACCGACGACATCGACGGCCCCGGTTCGCCCGACGGCGACGGTGAACCGGTCGAGAGCTTGATCAACAACACCAAGTGGA
>CAZNCQ010000524.1:0-3324 GCA_964571275.1 uncultured Myxococcales bacterium | reverse complement strand
TGCCCGGGCGCGATGGAGCTGCCGGGGCTGGCGCGGCGCGTGGTCGATCTCGGGCGATTCGACGCGGTGATTTGCCTCGGTGCCGTGATCCGCGGCGCGACGCCGCACTTCGACCTGGTCGTCGGCGAAGCGGCGCGGGGGATCGCGGATCTGGCGTCGGCCGGCGGTGCGGCGGTGGCGTTCGGCGTGCTCGCGTGCGACACGATCGAGCAGGCGGTCGAGCGCGCTGGCACCAAGGCGGGCAACCGCGGCTACGACGCCGCGATGGTGGCGCTCGAGATGGCCGACCTCTACGCCGCGCTCGAGAGCAGCAAGCAGGCGCCGCGCGACATCGCGCGCCGCCCCGCGCGTCCGGGCCGCATCGGCAAGTGACGTCATGAGTGGTCCGCGCAGACGATCGCGCGTCGCCGCGCTGCAGATCTTGCATCAGATGGACGTGAGCCCCGAGCTGGACGCCGACGGCGCTCTGAGCTTGTACTTTGGCCAGTTCGCCGCCGGCGGTAACGCGATCGCCGTCGACGAGGACGAGCCGTCGGCGTCGGCGGACAGCGGCCCGGTCGATCGCGCGCTGGTCGATCAGCTGATTCACGGCATCTTCGAGCATCGCGCCGAGCTGGACCAGATGCTGTCGGCGGCCTCGAAGAACTGGCGCGTCGAGCGCATGGCGGTGGTTGATCGCAACGTGATCCGGCTGGCGCTCTACGAGATCAAGTTCAGCACCGACGTGCCGGTCGCGGTCTCGATCAACGAGGCGATCGAGCTCTGCAAGCAGTTCGGCAGCGCCGAGGCGCCGGCGTTCGTCAACGGATTGCTCGACCGCGCGGTCGACGAGCTGGGACTGCGGCGGTAGGCGGTGAAGATCAGCTTCCTGACCGCGGATCTCGCGCGCTGGGACCAGGCGCCGGCCGGCGACCTGCTGGCGGTGGGTGTCTACGCCGATCTGCGCCCGCTGCGGGGCGCGGCCGCGCTGGTCGACTGGCGCTTCGACGGCCGGATCTCGACGCTGATCGTGGGCGGAAACCTGTCGGGCGCCGCGGGCGAGCAGTTGCTCATGCCGAACCACCGGCGCTTGCCCTGGCGCTGGACGCTGGCGGTCGGACTGGGCACGAGCGGCGAGCTCGACGACGAGCGGGCTTCGCGCGCGATCCAGCAGGTGCTGCACACCATGCGCGGGTTGGGGCTGGCGAAGCTGGCGGTCGCGCTGCCGGGGCGCGAGATCGAGCGCATTCCGGCACGCCGCGCGCTGCAGCTGTTTCTGAAGGAAGTCGAGGGCGCGCCGGCCGGCCCGGTCGAGGAGCTCACGCTGGTCGAGACCGTCGCCGGCCAGAAGGAGCTGAGCGAGGTCGTGCGCCGCCGCGGCCAGCCGACCCGCACGCGAGAGTCACGACCGCGCGGATGATCTTGATGGGTACCCTCAAAGGGTTCCCAGACGCTCCCACGAGAGCGCGCGCCGGCGCCGAATTTTGCGCGCGCGCGCCGGCGGCATGAAAATGGGGCGATGAGCCCGAGCCTCGACGTCGCGATTCAGCAGTTCCTGGATCACCTGCGCGTCGAGCGCGAGCTGGCGCCCGCGACGGTGAGCGCCTACGGAGGCGACCTGTGCGACTTCGCGAAGTTCGCCGCCGCGCGAAAGGTCGGCGAGGCGCGCGGCGTGCGCTCGATCGACGTGCTCGACTACCTGGCGCGCATCACCGAGCAAGGACTGTCGGCGCGCTCGCAAGCGCGGCGGCTGATCGCGCTGCGCCAGCTCTTCCGCTTCCTGCGCGCCGAGCGCCTGTGCGACGACGACCCGACCGAGGAAGTCGACCTGCCGCGCTTTGGCCGCAAGTTGCCGGTCTTTCTGAGCGTCGACGAGGTCGACCAGTTGCTGGCGGCGCCCGATCGCCGCACGCCGCGCGGCGCGCGCGACGGCGCGATGCTGGAGACGCTGTACGCGACCGGCCTGCGCGTTTCGGAGCTGGTGCGGCTGCGCCTCGCCGATGTGAACTTCGACGCCGGCTACCTGCTGGCGTTCGGCAAGGGCCGCAAGCAGCGGCTGGTGCCGATCGGCGAGGTGGCGCTCGCCGGCGTGCGCGCGTATCTGGAGACGGCGCGGCCCGCGTTCCTTTCGGGCGGCGGCGGGACCAAGGCCAAGGGAAAGGCCAGATCGGCGCCGGCGTCGAACGCGCTGTTTCTGACGCGCCTCGGTCGAGCCATGACCCGGCAGTCGTTCTGGAAGCTCATCGGCCGTTATGCCATCGCCGCCGGCATCCGCAAGCGGATCTCGCCGCACAAGCTCCGCCACTCGTTCGCGACCCATCTGGTCGAGCGCGGCGCCGACCTGCGCGCGGTGCAGGCGATGCTCGGCCACGCCGACATCGGGACGACCGAGATCTATACCCACCTCTCTCGCCGCCACTTGCGTAGTGTGTACGATCGCTTCCACCCGAGGGCCTAGTTGAGTTAGGTCGCCATTCCCGGCGGGGCCGAGATAGACTGTTTGACCCGTCTTGAACGGGTCGGATATACGGAAGGGCTCGCCCCATGCACATCTCAACGGACCAGGTTCGAACGGCGGTCGTATCGCTGGTCGCGTTCATCCTGTCGGTCGCGGTCCATGAGTTCGGGCACGCCTGGATGGCCAATCGCCTCGGCGATCGCCTGCCGGCGGAGCAGGGGCGTCTCACGCTCTCGCCGCTGGCGCACATCGACCTCGTCGGCACGATCTTGATGCCGCTCGTCGCCGTGTTCGCGCCGGGCGGGTTCCCTCTGCTGGCCTGGGGCAAGCCGGTGCAGACCAACCCAAAAGCCTACCGGGGCGTCTCGCCGCGCACCGGCCACATGCTGGTGTCGCTGATGGGGCCGCTGATGAACTTCGTGCTCGCGGTGGCGGTCTCGGTCGTGCTCGTGCTGCTGGCGCATGTGGTCAAGCTGCCGGACAGCGTCGCCGAGGTGGCGATCCGCTATTTCCTGGTCCTGAACATCATGCTGATGTTCTTCAACCTGTTGCCGTTGCCGCCGCTCGACGGCGGATCGGTGCTGGCGGGATTGCTGCCCGAACGATTGCAATTCATCCCGCAGGCGCTGCAACGCTACGGCACACTCGTGTTCTTCGGGCTGCTGCTGACGGGCGCGCTTGGCTTCGTGATGCAACCGGTGCGCGCAGTGGCGGGAGCCTGGGCCGGCCTGGTCGTGAGGCTCATGTACGGATGATGCCCGAGTCCGGCAACGTCCCCTATCGCGTCGCGCTTCCCGAGTTCGAGGGCCCGCTCGACCTCCTGCTGCACCTTTGCAAGACGCACGAGATCGAGATCGTGAACATCCCGATCGCGTTCATCACCGAGA
>CAZNCQ010000523.1:0-3326 GCA_964571275.1 uncultured Myxococcales bacterium | reverse complement strand
GAGATGAAGAAGGCGATCTTCTCGGTGATGAACTACCTCTTGCCGCGCAAGGGGATCCTCACCATGCACTGCTCGGCGAACGTCGGGGCGCGCGGCGCGGGCGACTCGGCCCTCTTTTTCGGCTTGTCAGGTACCGGCAAGACCACGCTGTCGGCCGACCCGGCGCGCGCGCTGATCGGCGACGACGAGACCGCCTGGTCCGACGGCGGGATCTTCAACATCGAGGGCGGCTGCTACGCGAAGTGCATCAACCTGTCGCGCGAGTCCGAGCCGCAGATCTACGACGCGATCCGCTTCGGATCGGTGCTGGAGAACGTCGTGGTCGATCCGACGAACCGGCAAATCGACTACGCCAGCGCGGCGATCACCGAGAACACGCGCGCGACGTATCCAGTCGAGTTCATCCCGGGCGCGGCGATCCCCAGCGTCGGGCCTCACCCGCGCACGGTGATTTTTCTCACCGCCGACGCCTTTGGCGTCCTGCCGCCGATCGCGCGGCTCACGCCGGCGCTGGCCATGTACCACTACATCTCGGGCTACACCGCCAAGGTCGCCGGCACGGAGGCCGGCGTGACCGAACCCAAGGCAACATTCTCGCCCTGCTTCGGCGGGCCGTTCCTGCCGCTGCACCCGATGCGCTACGCCAAGCTGCTGGGCGACCGCCTGTCGCGCCACGGCGCGAGCTGCTGGCTGGTCAATACCGGCTGGTCCGGGGGGCCGTACGGCGTCGGCAGCCGGATGAAGATCAGCGTTTCGCGCGCGGTGGTCGCGGCGGCGCTGTCGGGAGCGCTGGACGCGGTGCGCTTCACGCCCGACCCGGTGTTCAAGATCCAGGTTCCCGACGAATGCCCCGGCGTG
Source organism: uncultured Myxococcales bacterium (assembly GCA_964571275.1). GTDB lineage: Bacteria > Myxococcota_A > Polyangia > Fen-1088 > Fen-1088 > DASRQZ01. The sequence goes on along the minus strand of CAZNCQ010000523.1, from coordinate 2,468 downwards.
CCGCGCGAGCTGCTCAAGCCGCGTCAGACCTGGCCCGACCGGGCCGCCTACGACGTGAAGGCGCGCGAGCTGGCGGCGCTGTTCAAGGCGAACTTCGAGCAGTACGCGGCCGAGTGCTCGGCCGAGGTTCGCGGGGCCGGCCCCGAATAGGAGGGTCCGGGCCCGCGATAGACCCGACCAACCCAGGCACACGCGCCAAAGCGCGGTTATACTGCGTATATGATCTCGATGCTCAAGCGTCTGGATGAGGTTGGTTTCGAGAAGACGCGGCGCGCGCTGGCCGCGCTGTCGCTGAGCTTCTTCATCAGCATCTACCTGATTCTGTCGTTGAACGCGCCGCCCGGGTGGGGCCCGGCGTTCCTGGCGCTGTCGGTCTGCTACGTGGTCGCGTTCCTGTCGCTGACCGCCGAGTGGTTCTGGGGGCGCTGGTTCGCCTCGGGCATCGGCTGGTCGGGAATGATGGTGGCGATCCTGGCGCTGGTGATGAACGGCTGGATGACGCCGCTCGGGATCTACGGCGGCTTGCACGCGCTGGTGGTGGTCGCGCTCGCGGGCAAGAAGATGGCGGCGCACTACGATCTGCAAGAGACCTGGCGCCGGCGCTATGGCATGGACGAGTTCGGCGTCGCGCGCCTGCGCAAGACGGTCACGCGCGCGGCGGCGTCGCTGCCGAGCCTGATCCTCTGGGCGCTCGGCCCGAAGGAGGGGCAGGGCGAGGGCATGTTGTTCGCAGCCGCGGGAATCGCCACGCTGCTCACCGCTGCAGCGGGACTGCACGGACTGGTGCGGCTGCGCAGCTGGGGCTGGATGATGGTCGCGGGCGCGGGCGCGGCACTCTGGCTGCTCGGCGCCTCGAACGGCGCGACCGCGCTGGCGACGCTGTTCCCGACCACCTGGTACCAGCAGTTTGGTTCGGTCTCGACGGCGGCCAACGTCGCGGGCGTCGCGGTGCTGCTGCCCGCGGTGCTGCTGACGCTGGCGGCGCTGCCGTTCGCGCGGCCGGCGCTGCGCTTCCTGCGCAGCCGCTGAGCTTCACGCCCTCACGTGAACGTGATCACCCCGTGAACGCGGACGTGCACGGGGTCGGTCACGCCCATGCCAAGGGCGGCGTTATGCCGACGTGCACGACCGACCCTCCGCCGGCTAAGACGCCTTGACGGCCGACGCCGCGGGCGCGCCGGACTTCTTCTCGCCGGTCTTGATGCGCATGCCGTAGAACGAGCGCCAGACGAAGACCATCGAGATGGCGAGGAAGCCGAGCGCCAGCGCGCGGCTGATCGAGCGGTCCATGCCGACCGCCAGCTCGACGGCCAGGAGGCCGAACAGCGTGGTGAACTTGATCACCGGGTTCATCGCCACCGAGGACGTGTCTTTGAAAGGATCGCCCACGGTGTCGCCGACCACGGTGGCGGCGTGCAGCTCGGTGCCTTTCTCCTTCAGCTCGACCTCGACCAGCTTCTTGGCGTTGTCCCAGGCGCCGCCCGCGTTGGCCATGAAGATCGCCTGGTACAGGCCGAACACCGCGATCGAGATCAGGTAGCCGATGAAGAAGTACGGCTCGACGCAGGCGAACGCCAGCGTGCTGAAGAAGACCGTCAGGAAGATGTTGAACATTCCCTTCTGGGCGTACTGCGTGCAGATCTCGACGACCTTCTTGCTGTCGGCGATCGACGCTTTCGCGACGGTGTTATCGAGCTTGATGTTCGCCTTGATGAACTCGACCGCGCGATACGCGCCAGTCGACACCGCCTGCATTGACGCGCCGGTGAACCAGTAAATGATCGCGCCGCCGGTCACCAGGCCCAGCAGGAACGGCGGGTGCAGCATCGACAGCTTGTCGAGGTCGGTGGTTAGCCCCTGCGTCAGGCTCATGATGATCGAGAAGATCATCGTGGTCGCGCCGACGACCGCGGTGCCGATCAACACCGGCTTGGCCGTCGCCTTGAAGGTGTTGCCGGCGCCGTCGTTCTCCTCCAGCAGGTGCTTGGCGTGCTCGAAGTTCACGTCGAAGCCGAAGTCCTTCTTGATCTCTTCCTTGATGCCCGGGAGCGTCTCGATGACCGACAGCTCGAACACCGACTGCGCGTTGTCGGTCACCGGGCCGTACGAGTCGACGGCGATGGTCACCGGACCCATGCCCAGGAAGCCGAACGCGACCAGGCCGAAGGCGAACACGGCGGGCGCCTTCATGATCTCGCTCAGGCCGGTCGTGCTGACGCCGTACCCGATCCCCATGAGCGCCACGATCGTGATGCCCATCCAGTAGGCGCTGAAGTTGCCGGCGGTCAGGCCGGCCAGAATGTTCAGCGACGGGCCGCCCTCGCGCGACGCGGTCACGACCTCGCGCACGTGGCGCGACTCGGTCGAGGTGAAGACCTTGACCAGCTCGGGGATGATCGCGCCCGCGAGCGTGCCGCAGCTGATGATCGTCGACAGCTTCCACCACAGGGTCGAGTCGTTGAAGCCGA
>CAZNCQ010000522.1:0-3366 GCA_964571275.1 uncultured Myxococcales bacterium | reverse complement strand
CCGCGCTGGATCCGCAGGGACTGTCATCGACCGCGCGTGCGGTGCTGGCCCGGCTGCGCGGTTGACCGATCACACTCTCAGCGTGAGATGGTGTTGGCGCCGAGGTGAAGGAGACGGGCGAAGGTGAAAGAGACGGGCGAGCTCACTTTGCGTCAGGCCGAACCACCCGCGGATGCCGCGAAATTCGTCCGCGGACAGCGATCCGGCTTCGATGTCCTGGTCCCCCAGCCGAAGAGCTATCTCATTCGTTGGAGACTTCTACGCTACGCGGAGCACGATCTTGCCGTGTGACCTGCGCCCTGCCACTCCCGGCCCACCGGGCGACGAGTTCCCGGCCATGTCCTTCCAGGCCTGGGCCGCATCCTGGAGCGCGTACACGGTCGCGACGTCCGGTCGTATCGTGCCCTCTTCCAACAGCCGCGCGATTCTGCCGAGCACCTCCCCTGACGGCGCGAGCCTCATCATCGCGCCCGACACACGATGGCTCGCCGTCTCCTCCGGCGACACGGGCTGGGTGGTCGCGACGAGATGGCCGCCCTCCTTCAGGACAAGGAACGACCGCTTCTGCGTATCGCCACCGATCAAGTCGAAGACCACGTCGACCTTGTCTCGCAGAACCGTCTCGAACTGCGCCTCTCGATAGTCGATGACTTGGCTGGCGCCGAGGGTGTCGAGGTAGGCCTCATCAACGCCGCTTGCCGTGGCGATGACAGTGGCACCGGCATGCGATGCCATCTGCACCGCATAAGCGCCCACCGCACCGGCACCACCGTGGATCAGGATCGTTTGTCCTTTTTCCAGGTGACCGTGGGTGAAGAGTCCCTGCCACGCAGTTTGGGCGGCCACTGGCACTGATGCTGCCTCCTCAAAGGAAAGGTTCGATGGTTTCCTCGCGATGACCGCCGGCGTGACGGCCAGATAATCGGCGTACCCGCCGCCTACTTCGTTGGCACCGAACACGGCATCACCTGGCGCCCATTCCGCAACATCACTGCCAATCTGTTCGACGACCCCTGAAAACTCATGACCAGGTGTCCACGGCAAGTCGAGTGGGAGGATCTGTCTTGCCATTCCGGAGGCCTTGACGCGATCCAGATGATTGACGGCGGTACTCTTGATCTTCACCAAGATCTGATCGCCTGCGATCGTCGGCGTCGGTACATCGTTGAACACCAACTGGCCACCGTATTCCAACACCCTGACAGCTTTCATGCGAGCCCTCCTTGAGTCCAGAGCCGGCCTCTACGCGCTCTGCAGGAGCGCGTTCCAATCCTGCGTCCTCGCCCACGACTCGAAGTCGCGGAAAGCGACGTCGGGAAAGTCACGGCGGAGCGCGGCGCGATTCACCGTGTAGCCGACGCGGTCCAACCATTCGTACATCCTGGCGCCGTCCTCGCCCATGCGCTGGCGAATGACTTCGAGCGGGACCTGGTAATAGGAGAAGCGGCGGCCGGTGACGCGCGAGACGATGGCGACGACGTCATTCCCGTTGAGCTCGTCGCTCGCGAGGTCGAAGCGCTGGCCGGTAAAGCGGTCGCCGTTCTCGAGGACGCGAACGGCGACCGCCCCGATGTCCGCGACGGCGACTTGCGCGAGCGTCCTTTCGGGCGGGAGCGTCCCCGCATAGATCCCTTTGGCCAGCTGCTCCTTCCCGAAGGTGACGAGGTTCTCCATGAAGTAGACGGGCGCGAGAATCGTGGCGCGGACGCCGACCTTGGCCATGTGCTTTTCGACCTCGTACTTGCTGTCGAAGTGCGGAATGCCCGTCTGCCGGTTGGCGGAGCCAACGGAAGTGAAGACGAGGTGCACGCCGGCTGCCTTGGCCGCGTCGGCGGCGGCGACACCTTGTCGTGTCTCGCTGTCCGTTCCTCCTCCGAACGGCGTCGTCATCGCGAAGAGAGACGTCGCTCCTTCGAGCGCTTTCGTGATCGCCGCGGTGTCTTCGAGCGACGCCGCAACGAGGGTCGCCCCGGCGCTTGCGAGCGACTTCGCCTGGCTCGAGTTGGGATTGCGCGTGAGGGCGCGGACCTTGTGGCCTCGCTCGAGGAGGCCTCGCGCGACGGCGCCCCCCTGTTTACCAGTGGATCCCGTGACGACGACGGTGAGCTCTTGCGCCATGTTCTGGAACCTTTCTTCTTTGTCAGTTCGCGACTGTGCAAGGGCTCACCGGACGTCCGCGTTCGTGCGGCACGCGTAGCACCCGAGGCCCTTTGGGTTCTGGGGCGACCATTGGGCAAGCCGAGCGGCTGGGCGACCTTCGGCGTGACCACCGTGCCATCACCAAACCTTCATGCCGCCGTCGACCACGATATCGATGCCCGTCACGTACGAGCTCTCTCCGGAGGCCAAAAACAACGCGACGTTCGCGACCTCCTCCGGCCGGCCCAACCGACCCAGCAACGTCTTCCCGAGCATGGTGCCGGCCCACCCCGGGTCCTCCAGCTGCTCTCGCGTCTGGTTCGTCTCGATGATGCCTGGCGAAATGGAGTTCGCGCGAATCCCGTGCTCCCGGCCCTCCATCGCCAGCTGTCGGGTCATCCCAATGATCCCTGCCTTGGCCGTGGTGTGGGCCAACGAGGGGAGGTTCTCGAAGCTCGTCGAAGCGCTGAGGGAGGCCGTATTCACGACCACGCCACGACTGGTCTTGAGGTGCGTCCACGCTGCGCGCGTCAAATAGAAGACCAGGTCCACCTCGTCGCGATGGCTCTGGTCCCACTCGTCGTCGCTGATGTCCTCGAGCCAATTGAAGTGCGCCATGGCGGCGTTGTTGAAGAGCACGTCGATCCGGCTGAAGGTGCGCACCGCCAAGTCGACGAGCGCCCTGCAGTCGGCGGGACTGCTGAGACGACAGGGATGAAGCGACACCATCGTTCCACCCGCCTTCCGAACCATTTGAACGGTCGCTTCCGCGGCGGACACGTTCAGATCGCACCCCACGACCGACGCGCCCTCGCTCGCGAAGACCGAGGCCGCTTCCCGGCCGATGCTCCCGCCCGTGCCGGTAATGATGCACACCTTCCCCGATAGCCTCGCCGGCATGACTCCCTCAGCATTCGTTCGCCCGGCCGTCATGGGCTGTCATCACCATCAGAGCCCCTTGAGGAGGCGTGAGGTGAGCACGATGTCCACCACTGCGGGCACCGTCTTCGCGCGGGCCCAGTCACGCTGCAGTTCGCACGCCAGGGACACCCAGCTGATCGGTTGCGCGCCCGCCTGCGCGATCCGTTCGAGGCCGGCCCGGTGCGCTTCCACCGACGTGCCCCCCACCGCATCGACGACCGGGAACACCTCGTAGCCAGCGCGCAGGGCGTCGAGCGCCGGGAAGGCGAGGCACACCTCCGTCCAGAGGGCGCACATGATCAGCTT
>CAZNCQ010000521.1:0-3383 GCA_964571275.1 uncultured Myxococcales bacterium | reverse complement strand
GCGCTCCAGGCTCTGGCGCGGGAACTCTTCGAGCCGCGCCACGATCGACAGCGGGATCGCCATGCGCCGCCCGTCGCGCGTCAGGAACAGCAGCAGCGTCTGGCGGTGCGAGACCTTGTCGTCCTTCGCGGCCCCGGGCTGACCGGTGCCGCGATCGTGCGCCTGCGACATCACGCTCGCCTGCTGCGCGATGCCGAGGATGTCGAGGATCAGCGCCACGCGCCCGTCGCCCATGATGGTCGCGCCCGCGAAGGCGGTGATGCCCTTCAAGTGCTGGCCGAGCGGCTTGACGACGATCTCCTCGGTGTCGTTGACCTGATCGACGACCAGGCCGAAGCGGCGGTTGTCGGCCTGCAAGACCACGATGTTGACCGCCACTTCGTCGTCAGCTCCGCGGTCGCTGGCGCGCGGTGCGCTCTGGATCTCGAGCTCGCGGTTCAGGTAGACCAGCGGGAGGAGATTGCCGCGCAGGCGGTAGACTGGCGCGCCCTGGATGATCTCGATGCGGTCGCGTGCCTGCGAGCCCTTGAGGCGCACCAGCTCGAGCAGGCTGATCTGAGGGACGGCGTAGCGGTCGCCGCCGCTGGTGACGATCAGGGCCGGGATGATCGCCAGCGTCAGCGGAATCTTGATCCGGAACGTCGTGCCGAAGTTGCGGCGGCTGTGCACGTCGACGATGCCGCCGATCTTCTCGATGTTGGTCTTCACGACGTCCATGCCGACGCCGCGGCCCGATACGTTGCTGACCTTCTGTGCCGTCGACAGTCCCGGCAGGAAGATCAGGTTCTGCGCGTCGCGCTCGCTGATGCGCGCGGCTTGCTCCGCCGTGATCAGGTTGCGCTCGAGCGCCTTGCTCTTGATGGCATCGAGGTCCATCCCCTTGCCGTCGTCGGAGATCTCGATGTTGACCTGACCGCCCTCGTGGTAGGCGCGCAGGAACAAGCGGCCATCGGGCGTCTTGCCGCTGGCGATGCGCTCGGCGGCAGTCTCGATGCCGTGATCGACGCAGTTGCGCACCAGGTGCGTCAGCGGATCTTTGATCGCTTCGATGATCGTCTTGTCGAGCTCGGTGTCGTTGCCCTCCATCTCGACGCGCACCTGCTTGCCGCAGATGAGCGCGAGGTCGCGCACCACGCGCGGCAGCTTCTCCCAGATGTTGCCGATCGGCTGCATGCGGGTCTTCATCACGCCCGACTGCAGCTCGGTGGTGATCAGGTTCAGGCGCTGCGACGTCGCCGAGAAGTTCTGGTCGTCGACGAGCGGCGCCACCTGCAGCACTTGGTTGCGCGCGAGGACCAGCTCCCCGACCAGGTTCATGAGCTTGTCGAGCAGGCCGACGTCGACGCGCAGGTACGAGTCGGACACGTTGTGCGCGCGCTGGTCGCCGGCGGGTTCCGCCGCGGCGGCGGGCGCGGGCGGTGGTGGCGCGGGCGCGGTGGTGACTGGCTTGGCGGGAGCCGCGGGCACGGCGGCAGTGGGACGAGCCGCCGGCGCGGTCGCGGGCGCGGCGAGCGGCGGCGTCAGGACAGGCGCGGTGGCCGCGGGTGGCGGCGCGGACCGCGCGGCAACGGGGGCGGACGCAGGCGGCGCGGGCGCGGCGGGGGCGTCGCCTCCTCGCTGGAGCCGATTGATGCTCTCGACCACCGGTGAGTAGTCCTCGTCCCCCTCTTTGCCGTTCGCCTCGATCCCGCCCAGGATGCCCCGCATGGTGTCTGCGACACCCAGAAGCGCCGTGATGATCGCGGGCGTCAGCTCCAGCTCCTCCTCGCGAACCTTGGAGAGCAGGCTCTCGGACGCATGCGCGACCGTCTCCATCTTGGCGAAGCCGAGGAACCCGCAAGCCCCCTTGACCGTGTGTACCCGCCTGAAAACGCTGGCCAAAAGCTCCGGCGTGTGTGGGTTCTTCTCCAGCGCCAGGAGCTCGCGGTCCAGGACGTCGAGGTTTTCGTGCGCCTCGACCAAGAATTCCGTGACGATCTCGTCCTGTTCGTTATCGCTCATTTAGGGATCTCGCGAGCCACTGTAGGCGGTGACGGTTCACGGCAGAGTCCCTCGGTCGGAGGCGCCCCTTCCTTTACTCAGGCGTCAATAGCCCCGAAACGTTGCGCCGTCCCGTCGACGCGCGAGCAATGCGCGAGTGCAATGGCCAACCCCAGCGCGATTTATTCGGACTCTTGATTGACTAGATGATGATGACGGCGCGAAGAAAAGAAATGAGCCCACACCCCGCGCGCCGGAAATCCTGCTGACTCACGGTCGAGCTTGATTTTGTGAGCCGCATTTTCGATGTGTGCGTTCCTGCCACTCGCCCCGCGAATCCTTCGGACACCGTAGGGTTTGGAATTGTGCCAGCCGTCGAACCAAGATATTTTTCCGCGCGGTGTTGGTAAGAGGCCTCTCACTCAATCGGAGAGTCGTTCACATGACGAAGTCAAAAGTTAATCTTCTGGGAAGTCTTTTCGTGGCCGGCGCGCTCGCCGCCGCGGGATGCGGCGGCGGTTCGAGCGGCGGCAGCGGCGGAAGCAGCGGCACCGGCGGCAAAGGCGGGGCCGGCGGGGCCGGAACCGGGATTGGCGGCGCGGGCGGAACAGGCGCCGGGGGATCGGGGACTGGAGGCAGCGGCGCGGGCGGCAAGATCGACGGCGGCGCGGGCGGAGCGACGGACGGAGGTCAGGATAGCGGTGCGGGCGGCGCTGTAAGCGATGCTGCAACCGATACCGACGCCGCCGACGCGAGCGCTGAAACCGGGCCTGCGAGCCACTTGATTCCGATCGGCACCTTTGACACCGACCTCAGCGGATTCAGTCTACTCTTCGTAACACCGACGCTCCAACCCGAGGGCGGCGCTCAGCCTACAGCAGAATTCGATAGCACCACGGGCAAGCCCGATCCGGGCTCGGCACAGCTCACGATTCCGTTCACACCGATGACACCGTCAATGGACGAGCATGTCGAATTCGGCAAGAACTTCACACCGACAGACATGACAGGGAGGATCCTGACCGCTCGGGTCATGTTGGACGCCATTGACGGCAGCGCGTCTCCAGGTGTTCAGGCTTTCTTTGTTATCAAGTCGGCGACCGCGACAAATGCCAACGCCTTCATCTATGCCAACGGCGCGTTCACAAATCTTAGCGCTGGCAACTGGGTAACCGTCGTCATGCTAGCGGATTCTCCCGGCTTTGCTGCCACGGGATTCGATCCAACTCGTATCGAGCAGGTCGCAGTTGGGATTCAAGGAGATGCTTCAAACGCTGGTCTGACAACAGCGAGCGTTCATATTGATAGCATTGGCTACCAATAAGGCTAATTCGTCCTTCGACAAGTAAGTAGCGCAAGAATCGGGCGCGTTCCTCGTTTGAGGAACGCGCCCTTTCAATTTC
>CAZNCQ010000520.1:0-3387 GCA_964571275.1 uncultured Myxococcales bacterium | reverse complement strand
CCTTTGGCCTGTTCATTGCCTGATTCGACCGAGTCCTCGAGAATCGGGTTCTCGAGCATCTCGTCCCGGACCATGTCGACCAGCTCCATCCGGGAGAGTTGCAACAGCTTGATGGCCTGCTGCAGCTGGGGGGTCATCACCAGCTGCTGCGAAAGCTTCAGATGCTGTTTGATTTCAATCGACATCGTTTCGTCCTCCCCAACTACCGCCCGCGTGCACTATCCCGAGAGGCGGCCAGACCTTGTACTTTTAGCACCTGGCAGCCAACCGGGTAAAGCTCCAACCATCGGGTGGTACATGTATTGCAGTCACCTGCTTGTCACGGTTGAGGATAGACCCCACGCCCGGTGACTACGCTGCCTTGAGGACGAGTCCCAAGGCGGTACGGTCACTTGTGCGTGACGGCCGGCAGCCACGACCGCGGCGCAGCAACTATGCCATATGCGCGACGGCCGGGCGGTGCGAGGCGAGACGGGCACGCAGTGCGGCACCCACGAACGACTGGAACAAGGGGTGCGGATCCTGGGGCCGCGACTTGAACTCGGGGTGGAACTGGCATCCGACGAAGTAGGGGTGCGAGGGCAGCTCGATCATCTCGACCAGGCGGCGGTCGGGTGACGTACCCGAGATCACCATGCCGTTCCGAGTCAGCGCGTCGCGGAAGTCGTTGTTGACCTCGTAGCGGTGCCGGTGGCGCTCGCTGATCTCGGTCGAGCCGTAGGCAGCGGCCGCGCGCGAGCCGGGCGCGAGCACGCACGGAAAGGCCCCGAGCCGCATGGTGGCCCCCTTCTCGGTCACGGTGCGCTGCTCGGGCAGGAAGTCGATCACGGGATACGGCGCAGCCGGATCGAACTCGGTCGAGTTCGCGCCCTTGAGACCGGCGACGTTGCGCGCGAACTCGACGACCGCCATCTGCAAGCCGAGACAGATGCCGAAGAACGGCACGTTGCCCTCGCGCGCGTAGCGCACCGCTTCGATCTTTCCCTGGCTGCCGCGCGTGCCGAAGCCGGGCGCCACCAGGATCCCGTCGACGGCGCCCAGCATCTCCTTGGCGCCCCGCTTCTCGATCTCCTCCGAGTCGATGTGGTGCAGGATGACACGGCAGTCGTTGCCGATGCCGCCGTGAATCAGCGCCTCGTTGAGGCTCTTGTACGACTCGACGAGATCGACGTACTTGCCGACCAGGCCGATGTCGACCTCGGCCTGCGGGCTCTTCAGGCGATGCACGACGCGCTCCCAGCCGGTCAGCTCCGGCGCGCGCGTCCAGATATTCAGCAGCTCGGCGATCTTGTCGTCCACGCCCTCGTCATGGAAGCGGATCGGCACTTCATAGATGCACGACACGTCCTCGGCGCTGAACACCGCATCGGGCGCGACGTTGGTGAAGAGCGCGATCTTCTTTTTCAGCGCGGGCTCGATCGGGCGATCCGAGCGACAGAGCAAGATCTCCGGCTGAATGCCGATCTCGCGCAGCTTCATCACCGAGTGCTGCGTCGGCTTGGTCTTGAGCTCGCCCGCGGCGCCGATGAAGGGCACCAGCGTCACGTGCACCGACAACGCGTTACCCTGCCCCACCTCCAGCCGGAGCTGGCGAATCGCCTCGAGAAACGGCAGCGACTCGATGTCGCCGACGGTGCCGCCGACCTCGACGATCACCACGTCGTTGCCCTTGGCGCACGCGAGAATGCGCGCCTTGATCTCGTCGGTGACGTGCGGGATCACTTGCACCGTGCCGCCGAGGTACTCGCCGCGCCGCTCCTTCTGGATCACCGTCTGGTAGATCTGGCCGGACGTCGCATTGTTGAGCTTGGTCATGCGCTGCGAGATGAAGCGCTCGTAGTGGCCGAGATCGAGATCGGTCTCCGCGCCGTCGTCGGTGACGAAGACCTCGCCGTGCTGCAGCGGGTTCATCGTGCCCGGGTCGACGTTCAGATAGGGGTCGAGCTTCTGGATCGTGAGCTTGAGCCCGCGTCCCTCGAGCAGGCTGCCGATGCTGGCCGATGCCAGCCCCTTGCCCAGCGACGACACGACGCCGCCGGTCACGAAGATGAACTTGGTTTGCTTGGGGCCGGGACGCGTAGGCGCACTCATCGCTTAGACTCCTCCTTGATCGAGACCGCAGGAGGCCGGCGCGGCCACCACGACTATCGAGACTCCCCTTGCCATACCGCGGGGCGAGCGCGCAAGAAGAGAGATCAACCCCAGCCGCACGAGCGCGCGTGAACCGTCGATCCTGGTCTTGCCGGGTGTTGACGCCGAGAGAATTGTTGTCTTCAACTCGGGCCGCAATTCTTTCTTCCCGCGGCGCGGAAGTCAATGCCAGACAAAGTCATCCTGATCATCGAAGACGATTTGCACATCGGTGGGCTGGTCGCCCAGGTGTTGCGCGAGGCTGGCTACCGCCCCGAGCTCGTGCGCGACGTTCACGCCGCGCGCGCGGAGGCGGAGCGCGGGCTCGATCCCGCGGGCGTGCTCAGCGATCTCATGGTATCGGGATCGGCGGGGCCCGCGCAGCTGGCCGCCCAGCTGGCGGCGCTCTTCCCGTCCGTGCCGATCACGTTCATGACCGGCGTGCCGCCCAAGCGCCGCGCCGCGCTCGGCGTGACCCACGACCGCGTCATCGAGAAGCCCTTCGAGCTCGAGACATTGCTGGCGTCGGTTGCCGAGATGTTGGCGGGAGGCCCGCACCGGGGTGGGTGACCAGGAACGGCGGCGGTGCGGGAGGATCAGAACTTGATCGCGTTCACCAGCGACGGCGCGCCAGAACCGGCCGGTGCTATGTCCAGCACCACGGCCCTCGACCCGGGCGGCAGATCGCGGCCAGCGGCGGCCAGCGTCGCGTGCAGCGAGTCCAGCCCCGGCACCGGGCGCAGGTCGATCGCGTGCACGCCCCAGATCAGGTGCAAGCGCCGCGTCGTCGCCGGCACCCGGCTGTACGCGAGGATTGGACGGCGCGGCCGGAACGCCGCCAGCCGCTCTGCCGACACGCCGGTGCGCGTCGGCACGATGATCGCCGCCGCGTCGAGCTCGTCGGCCAGCGTCGCGGCCGCGTGCGCGAGCGCGTTGGCCTCGTCGCGACGCACCGGCGCCTCGTGCGCGAGCAGCAGCGGCTCGGTCTCGCACAGCAGGCGGCTCATCATCTGCACCGCGCCGACCGGGTCGTGTCCGACCGCGGTCTCCTCGGACAGCATCACCGCGTCGGTGCCGTCGAGCACGGCGTTGGCCACGTCGGTGACCTCGGCGCGCGTCGGCAGCGGGCTCGACACCATCGACACCAGCATCTGCGTCGCGGTGATCACCGGGCGGCCGGCGCGGTTGGCGGCGCGGATGAGCCGCTTCTGCGTCGCCGGCACCTTCTCGATCGGGATCTCGACGCCGAGATCGCCG
>CAZNCQ010000519.1:0-3402 GCA_964571275.1 uncultured Myxococcales bacterium | reverse complement strand
CATGGGCTCGATCGCGACCTGCGTGAAGAAGGATCCGAACTGCCCGCGCAGCCCCGGTCTCGCCAAGCTGGCGCTCGACCTCTCGAAGCAGGGCAAGGGGATCGGCGAGATTCTCGCCGCGATCGACGACCGGCAGAAGCCCGCGCCCGGCGCGCCCGCGGCGGCCGCCGCAGCGCCGGCGGCCGCGTCGCACAAGGTGCCGCTCACCGCGACGATGCCGCGCACCGGGCCCAAGGCGGCCAAGGTGACCATCGCCGAGTTCAGCGACTTTCAGTGCCCGTTCTGCAAGCGCGTCGAGCCAACGGTGAAGGAGATCTTGCAGAAGTACCCGAACGACGTGGCGATCGTGTTCATCAACCAGCCGCTGCCGTTCCACGAGCACGCCATGGAGGCCGCGCAGGCGTTCCAGGCCGCGCATCGCCAGGGCAAGGCGTGGCCGATGCACGACAAGATGTACGATAACAACACGGCGCTCGAGCGCGCGAACTTGGAGAAGTACGCCCAGGAGATCGGGCTCAACATGTCCAAGTTCAAGAAGGATATGGACGATCCCAAGATCAAGGAGGAGATCGCCGAGCACCAGAAGCTGGCCTCGGCGGTCGGCGCGAGCGGGACGCCGACCTTCTTCATCAACGGGCGGCAGATCGTCGGCGCGCAGCCATTTCCCGAGTTTCAGAAGATCATCGACGAGGAGATCAAGAAGGCCGACGAGCTGGTGAAGAAGGGGACGCCGCTCAAGGACGTCTACCAGAAGCTGATGGAGCAGGCGGCGTTGACGCCGCCGCCCGCGCCGTCGCCGTCGGGCGCACCCGAGGCGCCGCCGGCCAAGGTCGACATCAAGATCGGCGACGCGCCGGTCAAGGGGCCGGCGTCGGCCAAGGTGACGGTGGTCGAGTTCAGCGACTTTCAGTGCCCGTTCTGCGGGCGCGTGAACCCGACCCTGAAAGAGATCGAGGATCAGTACAAGGGCAAGATCAAGATCGCGTTCCGCAACTTGCCGCTGCCCTTCCATGACAAGGCGCATCTGGCGGCCGAGGCGGCGCTGGCGGCCAACGAGCAGGGCAAGTTCTGGCCAATGCACGACAAGCTGTTCGCGAACCAGCAGGCGCTGGACCGCGCGTCGCTGGAGAGGTACGCGCAGGAGCTCGGCCTCAACATGAACAAGTTCACGGCGGCGCTCGACAGCGGCAAGTTCAAGGACAAGGTCGACAGCGATGCGAAGGAGGGCGCCGCCGTCGGCGCCACCGGTACGCCGACCTTCTTCATCAACGGCACGCGCCTGGTCGGCGCCCAGCCCGCCGACAAGTTCAAAGAGCTGATCGACGCTGAGTTGAAAAAATAGCGGGCAGTCCTAGTCAAGCTGGAGCGGCGGGATTGCACCGCCGGGCCGCGAATTTCAAGTTCGCTTAGAAGGCGGCCGACAAGCCGGCCTGATGGCGTAGCGGGGGCGAGCACCGGAGCGGGGCATAGTTTGTTCCTATGTGAGCACCGGAGCGCAGCCCCCGCATAGCCAGCAGGTCGGATCGTCGGTCGTCGCTGCTTAGATCCGCACACACCGAGCGGCTTAGAACCGCTGCGTGGGAACGTCGGGGTGGGGGCGGTGCAGGACCTGGCCTCCCACGCCCCAGACCAGGCGCAGCTCCTCGGACGTGACCTGGCCCTCGTAGGCGTCGAGGCGGCGTTTGCCGTTGTCGCAGGCGTTGGGCTCGAGGATCTCGAACGAGTTCTCGTAGATGATCACCTGGTTACCGCGCACCTCGCCGTTGATGCGGTAGCGGGTGGCGATCTCGAACTCCAGCGACATGCTGCACCGGTAGGCGTGACCGTCGACCGAGATCTGGCGCACGACGCGATCATAGTAGCCGGTGAGCTTCGCGCCCTCCTGCGTGACGTGCCATTCCTCACGCTCTTGCTTCTCGTCGCCGCCGGGCGCGGTGCCCTGATGCTCCCATATCCAGAGCCCGCTCACGTCGGTGGGTGACGCGTTGGTGAGCGGCGGCTTCGGCCCGTCGCCCAGGCTCGGGAACGGTGATTCGGTCGCCGTCGCCGTCGCGCCCGCGTTCGTGGTCGACAAGTCGGCGGCGCTGGCGCGATCGTCGTTGGCGCGGCTGCGATAGAGCGTCTGTTTCTGCTGGCCGTTCACGACCAGGGTCAGCACGTCGCCCTGCACCTTGCCCTCGTAGTGGAGCAGGCGGCGGTTGCCGGGATCGCAGCGGCCCTCGGCCGACTTCTGCGCGATCTCCTGGATCTCGACGACGCCATCGACGCCGGCGCGGATCGTGCCGGAGATATCGTAGCGCTGCACGGCCGAGAACTGCGGCTGGCGGCTGCACACGTACGGCCGGCCGTCACCCGACACGAACGTGAGCGCCGCGATGTAGTACCCGCTGATCGCCCCGCCGGACTGTGCGAGGTGCCACTCCTGTTTCTCGATGCGCGTGTCGCCGGTGCCCATCCCTTCGCTGATGGTCGCGCGTACGACACCGTCCCAGATCCCCGCGACCTCCGTGGACGACGGCACGCTCGCCGCACTTGCCACCGTGGTCTTTCGCCCGGCGCAGCTTGCGGCCGCGACCGCCAGGGCGAAAACAGAAACTCCGGCCCAACGCATCCGGGTGACCTCCGGCGAAAAAAGAAGCTCTGTCCAGATCCGGTTACATGCGAAACCTATACTCGCATTCTACCGAAGCAATCAGGCAGAATCGAGGGCGCTACATGAGGATCAATCGGTAGGCGATGCGCCGGTCTTGAGGCGTCGCGCGCGCGCCATCACGATTATTGTCCTTGCGGGGTCATCGCGGAGGTTCAGACCCCTTCGAGGTCCGAGCTAGATGTTTGCGAGCGCCGTGCTGGCCGCCTCCCACTCCGCCACGCGGCGCGCGAGCAACGCGTCGAGCTCCCTTTCGCGATCGGCCAGCGTGTGCAGCTTCTGCCAATCGCCGGCGTGATCGCCGGCCAGCTCTTGCCGCACGGCAAGGAGCTCCGCTTCCAGCTTGCCCACATCCGCCTCCAGCGTTTCCACGCGGCGCTCGAGGCGGCGCCGCTCGCGGTCGCGCTCCTTGCTAGCGGCGCGCGTCGCTTCCGACTCCGCCGATGACGGCGGCAAGGTCATGACCGCCGGCTTGCTGCGCGCTTCCACCGCCGCGGCCTTCTCCGCCGCCGCGACGGCCCGGGAGGCCTCCTCGCGCTTGCGCCGCCGCCAGTCCGAGTAGTTGCCGAGGTGCGCATCCAGCGACGTCCCTTCGATGACCAGCAGGCGCGTGCAGATGCGGTCGAGGAAATAGCGGTCATGGCTGACGACGAGCAGCGTCCCTTCGTAGGCGGCCAGCGCGCCTTCGAGCGTCTCTCGCGCCGGGATGTCGAGGTGGTTGGTCGGCTCGTCGAGCACCAGCACGTTGCGCG
>CAZNCQ010000518.1:0-3421 GCA_964571275.1 uncultured Myxococcales bacterium | reverse complement strand
GCTTCTTCTTGACCTCGGTGTTCTGCGCGTCGGGGCTGAACCACCAGGCCAGCGTGGCGCCGCAGCCGTCGTCGGGATCAGGGGGCGGTGGATCCTGAGCCTTGCAGTCCGGGCTGTCCTGGGGGCACTTGAGGCGCACGTGAAAATGATCGTGGTGCCCCCACCACGGACGCAGGCGCGCGAACCACGCTTCGTGGCGTGCCGGCCCCCCGCACAGCGTGCGGCGGATCGCCGGGTTCACGAAGATACGGTCGACCGCAGGATCGGACGCAGCGGCCGCGAGGAGCCGCTCGGTGCGTCGGGTCCAAAGGTGGCTCATCACGTGCGTCTTCAGATCGACGACGGCGGGCGGCCCCACCCGTTCGCGATCGGCGGCGCGCAGGTGACCGGCGCGCAGCCCCACCGGCGCGACGTAGCCGACGTCGACGTCCAGCCCGGTCTGATGGCTGCGGTGCCCCGACGGCGTCGGGCCGCCGCGCGCCTGCGAGAGATCGCCGACGACGACCAGGCCCAGGTGCTGTGCCCTGGCGGCGGCGCCGAGCCGGGCGATGAACGCGACCAGGTCCGGGTGTCCATAGTAGCGGTTGCGCGACCGGTGCAGGTCTTCGTAGCCGCGCCCGCTGGCCGGCAGGGCCACCGCGCCCTGCAGGCAGCCGTTCGAATAGCCGCCGATCGCCTGCGCGGGCCCGGTCGACGGCGTGCGCTGGTGATTCCAGAGCAGCGCGACGGGATTGGCGCGCGCGTCGGCGGCGACGGCGGAATCCGACGGCGCGACCGTCAGCGCGGCGACGGCGATCCCGCAGGCCAGCACCAGCGCCGACAACCGGTCGATCATGTCCTCAGGATAACCTGCCGCGCGAATGCGTGCGTCTGCCGACTTGCGCGCGGCGCGCCGCGCTGGAATGCTGCGCGCTCGATGACGACCGACCGACGATCTGCGGCAAGAACAACCACGACCTCCCTGGCCGCGCTCGGACTGTGCCTGGCGCCGTTGCTGGACCCGGCTCCCGCCGCCGGCGGACAACCCGACGCCGGCGCGCCCATGAGCGCGGCGGCTGCGGCCACCGCGGGCGCGGCGACGTCGGGCTCCCACGCGCCGGCGCCGCCGCCGCGCACGCCGCCGATGTTGACGCCCACACCGGCGCCGACAGCGGCTCGGACGCCGTTCGTCCCCTCCGACTTCCGCAACGAGCACGCGGGCGCGACTCACCTCTTCCGCGCCGCCGACCTTCCGCCGCCGCACGCCACGCCGTCGGTCGACAACGGAGCCAAGGTCATCGACCGCCCCGCCTCTGCCTGGCCGCAGGGGCCGCACGGCTTCAAGGTCGAGCTCTACGCCGACAAGCTCGACAACCCGCGCTACCTGCGCACCGCGCCCAACGGCGACATCTTCGTCGCCGAGAGCAAGCCCGGCCAGCTCCGCGTGCTGCGCGGCGTGGGTCCCGACGGGCGCGCGCAGCAAGTGGCGGTGTTCGTGCGCGACCTCAAACAACCGTTCGGGATCGCGTTCTACCCGCCTGGCCCGGATCCGCAGTGGATCTACGTCGGCAACACCGACTCGGTCTGGCGCTTCCCGTACCGAAACGGCGACCTGGCGGCGCGCGGCCCGCACGTGGTCGTGAACGACCAGATCCCGGGCGGTGGGCGGCTGCGCGGCGGCGGCCACTGGACGCGCGACCTCGCGTTCCCCGCTGACGGCAAGAAGATGTTCGTGTCGGTCGGCTCGCATTCGAACAACGACGACACCGACGACAACCCGGCCGAATTTCACCGCGCCGACATCCTGGAGATGAACCCCGACGGGACGGGGATGCGCGTCTACGCCTGGGGCATCCGCAACCCGGTGGGCATCGCATTTTGTCCCCGCACCGGCGAGCTCTGGACGTCGGTCAACGAGCGCGACCGCCTGGGCGACGACCTGGTGCCCGACTACATCACGCACGTCCGCGACGGCGGCTTCTACGGCTGGCCCTGGTACTACATCGGCGGCAACATCGATCCGCGCCACGCCGGCAAGCACCCCGAGCTTCGCGACAAGGTCACCGTGCCCGACGTGCTGCTGCAATCGCACCACGCCTCGCTGGAGCTGACGTTCTACGACGGCAAGCAGTTTCCCGCCGAGTACGCAGGCGACATCTTCGCGGCGCAGCACGGCTCGTGGAACCGCGCGCCGCGCACCGGGTACAGCGTGGCGCGCGTGCCGCTGCACCAGTCCGGTCACGCCACCGGCGAGTACCAGGACTTCCTGACCGGCTTCATCACCGCCGACGGCCAGGTATGGGGCCGCCCGGTCGGCGTCGCGGTCGCGCGCGACGGCGCGCTCATGGTCAGCGACGACGGATCGAACTCCGTCTGGCGCGTCAGCTACACCGGCAAGTAGCGGCGGGCGCGGCGGCACCGCGCGCTCCCGCGACCAAGGAGACGACGGCGCTCAGTTGCACAGGCCGTTGTTCTTGATCATCTGCAGCACGTTGCTGCACGCGGCGTCGCCCATCGACTTGGCGTTGTTGTACTCTTGGAGGCAGAGCGCCATCAGCTGAGCCTGGCTGGCGTTCCCGGAGTTGCAGCAGGCGAGCAGATCGGCGCAGCCGCCCGAGCCGCTGTCGGTGCCGGAGGCGCCGCCCGCGCCGGTGCGCGTGTCCGTGCCCGCGTCGGTGCGACCGCCGGCGCCGGTGCTGCCGCCCGCGCTGCTCGCGCCGCCGGCGCCGCTGCTGCCGCCGACCGCGCCGCTCGACCCACCCGTGCTCCCGTCGTTGTTCGAGGTGCTGCTGCTGCCGCAGCTCGCAAGGCCGATCGTCGACAGGACCATCATCGACAGGGCGAGCATCAGGGACCGATTGGGCGTGTTCATCGAAAGCTCCGAGCGTCAGTTCGCCGGCGATGAAAGCACGCGGGCGCGCTGCCTGTCCACGGATGAGGCCAAAAAGCCGGCAGAAACCACGCTTGACGCTGCCGCGCCCGTGCTTTTTTAGGGGTCGTCAGGAACGGGCCGCCGCGCAGCGCGGCGGCAGAAACCAGATTCCGACACCCGCCCAAGCGTTCGAACGACGTCCGCCGGACGTCTCGAACGCACGAAAGGAGACAGTCATGTTCGAGCTCACGCGCGCATTCACCAACGGCAGAGGCGATACCTTCGACCGCGTCTGGAGCGACTTTGCGCTTCCGGCACTCGGCTTCAGCACGCAGGCGGTCCGCGTGCCCGCCGCGGACGTGGTCGAAACCGCCGACGAGATCGTCGTCCAGGTCGACCTGCCCGGGCACAAGCAAGAGGATCTACAGATCAAGGTCGACGGCGACGTGCTGACAATCGAGGCCGAACGCAAGGCGGAGCGCGTCCAGAAGGGCGAGGCCTACCACCGCAGCGAACGGATCGTCGGCAAGTTCGCCCGCTCGTTCACGCTGCCCGCGAACGTCGATTCGA
>CAZNCQ010000517.1:0-3469 GCA_964571275.1 uncultured Myxococcales bacterium | reverse complement strand
ACCCGCGCAGCTTCCGTAGCGCCGCCTCGCTTTGATCCCCGCTCTCCCCTCGACGAGGAAAATGTGACGAATCGTGAGAGCTCGCGAGCGGGCCTCGCTGGCTACTTCGCGGCTAGTTCGGGCCCGTCGGCTCGATGAACAGGTCGACGCGCCGGTTGCGGGCGCGCGCGGCGTCGCTGTCGGCGCTGTCCGCCGGGTCGGTGTCGGCGTAGCCGGCGACGAAGATCCGCTTGCCCTCGATGCCGTGGGCGATCAGGAACAGACCGACCTGGCGGGCGCGCTCCGCCGACAGCTGCCAGTTGTCTTGCCATCCGCGCAGGACGGGGCGATCGTCGGTGTGGCCGGCGATCTCGATGCGGCGCGACGGGGTTCGTCGCAAGACATCCGTCACCTGCGCCAGCGCGTGGAGGCCGCTCTCGCTGATCTGCACGCTGGCTGAAGGAAAGAGCAGCTCGTTGGACAGACGGACCCGTACCCGCCCGCCGACGATCGTGACCGAGGCCTGCTCGTCGACGACGGTCTTGAGCGACGCCTTGAGCGCCCGGGCGACCTCTTCCTCGAGCGTCACGAAGGACTTCTCCAGCGACGCGAGCTTCATCTCGGCGGACTCGTTCTCGTTCAGCATCTGATCCGCGACGTCGAGGACGTCCTTCTTGAGGACGCAGTTATTCGAGTAGATCGGCGGGGGCGGCGGCGGACAACGCGCCTCCGCCGTCTCGCGCGCGGGCGGCGCCGTCGCGCAACCCACGATTGCGACGACGATCGTCAGAGACATCGAAAAGACTGGGCCCGCCGCAAGCCAACGCCAACGCATGGCGAGAGACTATGCAACCACCCTCGGGCTAAAACAACTCGCTGATGATCTTGCCGCCGTCGACGGTCTTCACGGGGCGGCCGGACGGGGCGAAGCGGGTCTTGTCGGCGTCGACCTGCATCGCCCACGCGACCGATCGGTAGAGATCGGGGACGCTGACGGGACGGCTCACGATCTCGTCGCCATTCTCGTTGGTGGAGCCGATCACCTGGCCGCCCTTCACGCCGCCGCCGGCGAGCACGATGTTGCTGGCGGTCGGGAAGTGGTCGCGGCCGCCACGCTCGTTGATCACCGGCGTGCGGCCGAAGTCGCCCATCCACAGCACGAGCGTGGTATCGAGCAGGCCGGTCTTCGCGAGATCGTCGAGCAGCGCGCTCATCGCCTGATCCAGCGTGACAGACAGATCGGTGACGCGCGGGAAGTTGTTGTCGTGGGTGTCCCAGCCCTTGAGCAACACCTCGACGAAGGGGATACCGGCGGCGACCAGCCGGCGCGCCATCAGGCAGCCGGAGCCGAACGGCGAGTCGCCGTAGGCCTTCTTCAACGCCTCGGGCTCCGACGAGACGTCGAACGCGACGACGCTGGGCGAGCGCATCAGCGCGACCGCCTGCTCGCCCACCGAACGCTGTCCGCTCACGAGCACACCGGGGTGGTCGGTCGCGAAGTCCCCCTGCAGCGTGCGCCACAGGCCGAGGCGCATGTCGAAGCGCCCGGGATCGACGCCGCCGGCGTAGCCGAGGTTGCGCGTCGGCTTGGTCGGATCGAGCACCGGAAACGGCGAGTACGAGGCGTCGAGAAAGCCGGCGTCCTCGCCGGGTCCGCCGATGGCAACATAGCCGGGCAGCGTGCGCGAGTCGCGCGTGAGCGCGACGACCGAGCCGAACGCCGGATGGTCAACGCCGCCTTGCGGAGGATAGCCGGTGTGCATGAGGTGGCGCGCGCGCTCGTGGTTGCCTTCCTTGCTGGTGAGCGAGCGGACGAGCGCCATCCGCTTCATCTGCTTCGCCAGCCGTGGCAGGTGCTCGGAGATCCGGATGCCTTTGACGTTGGTCTCGATCGCCTTGAATGGCCCCCCCGTGGGACGTCCCGGCTTGGGGTCGAACGTGTCGAGCTGGCTCGGCCCGCCCTCCATGTACAGCAGGATGCAGGCGCGCGCGTGCGGCGCCTTCGTCTTGGCACCCGCCGCGCTCTTCGCGAGGGCGGTGCGCTCGCCGCCGAACGGCAGGCCGAGCCCGAACGAGAGCGCCGCGCCCACGCCCAGCTCCAGAAACCAGCGGCGGGGAATCGAATCGCGCGTGCTCATGAATACCTCCTGCAATCGTTCAAGCGAGCCTCAGTGGTTCGTCAGCATCTCCGTCGACGTCAAAAGCGCGAAGAAGAGATCTTCGTAGGCGGCGCGCCCGCCGGGACCGTTGCCGAGCTCCGGCAACAACCGCGCCTGCTCGGCCTCGGTTGGCGGACGCGTGTAGGTGGTCAGGAACATCTGCCGCAGACGCGTCGCCGGATCGTTCGACGCCGTCAGGATGCGCGCCAGGTTCGAGCCGGGGCGCTGCTTCGCGCCCTGGTTGGTGAGCTCGCCGTTGAACAGCAGCAACGCCTGCGGAATGTTGCCATTGAAGGTGTTGACCTCGGCCATCTCGTCGTCGGCGAAGATGAACGAGTACTCTTTCAGCGCGCGCTCGATGCGCTTTTGCACCTTGTCGGCGTCGAGCTGCTCCAGGCGGTCGACGCCGGTCGCGGTGATCAGCGAGCGAAACAGCTCCTCGGGCGTCATGCGCCGGACCGCGGCGCGCGCGAACGAAACCGCCGGGTCGGATGCCGGCGGCGTCGACGCGGTGTCGGCGGACGTGGCGGCGGGCGTGGCGGGCGCCGCCAGATGGCGCGACGTCAGCCCGTACGCGCGCGTGAGCACCATGAGCCGCAAGAGATGCTTGATGTCGTAGCCGCTGGCGCGAAAGTCGTCCGAGAGCCGGGTCAGGAGCGCTGGGTGCTTGGGATCGTGCTCGCCGCCGAGATCATCCCACGGCTCGACGATCCCGCGCCCGAACAGCTGCTCCCAGGTGCGATCGACGAAGGTCTTCGCGAAGAGATCCGATCCGACGATCGCGCGCGCGAGCGTGTCGCGCCGGCCCTCGCCCGGCAGCGCCTCGATGTCGCGGCCGAAGAAGCGCGGTTGCACCACCGTCTCCTTGTCGGCGCCGTTCTTCTTGAACTTCATCTGCCCGTTGGGACGATCGAAGACGGTGTAGACCTTGTTGTCCTTGTTGGCGGCGCGCTCGAGCGCGGCCATGTCCGGGCCGCCGGTCTCGCCGCTCATCTCGCCGGCGGCGGCCATCGTCGTCGGGGCCGTGGCGGGCGCGGCGGTCGCGGTGAGCGTGGCGGCAGCGGGCGCCGGCGCACCACCAGCGGACGCCGCCGGAGCCGCGAGCGCGGCTATTTTCTCTTGCTTGGTCTTGGTGCGCGCGAAGAACGCGGCCAAGCCGTAAAAGTCTTCCTGCTTGTAGCGATCGTCGTAGGGATGGTCGTGGCACTGCGCGCACTGGATCTGCACGCCCAGAAACAGGCGCGCCGTCGCCGACGCCATGGTCTCGGCGCCGCCACCCTTGACGTGCGACGCGACGAACACGCCGGGGCCGCTGGGCACGATCTCGCCCG
>CAZNCQ010000516.1:0-3472 GCA_964571275.1 uncultured Myxococcales bacterium | reverse complement strand
ATGCCGCAGAAGCGCAACCCCGACATCGCCGAGCTGCTGCGCGGAAAGCCGGCGCGCGTGATCGGCGACGTGGTGGCGTTGCTGACGATCAGCAAGGGGCTCACGCTGGCGTACAACAAGGATCTGCAAGAGTCGCAGGAGCCGCTCTACGACGCGGTCGAGACCGCGCGCCAGGTGCTGGCGGTGATGCCCGGCCTGGTCATGGGGCTCGAGTTCGACACCGAGCGCATGCGCGCCGCCGCGCAGGACGCGGCGCTGGGCGCGACGGATCTCGCCGAGGAGCTGGTGCGCGGCGGGCTTCCGTTCCGCACGGCGCACGAGCTGGTCGGCAAGCTGGTGAACCGCGCCGAGGAGAAGCGCGTCTCGCTGCGCGAGCTCAGCGCCGCGGACCTGGCGGCGATCGACGCGCGCCTCGGGCCCGCGGTGCTGCAGGCGCTCGACCCCACGCGCGCCGTCGCCGCGCGCACGGTGACCGGCGGCCCCGCGCCCGAGTCGGTGCGGCGGGAGATCGCGCGCGTCGAGACCGAGCTGAGAAGCCTCGGCTTCGAAGTGTGAGCCGTCAGAAGGTGCCGAACGCGCCGATCGCCGGGGTCGTGCTTCCGTCGGCGTTACGCAGCGGAAGCAACGTCGTCGAGAGGGTGACCTTCGGCTTGTCCGCGGGCGCCGGGAACGCATTGGGATCGTCGTCGAAGTGGCGCGTGAGCAGGATCCCGCCGACGAGACCGACGACCGTGCCGCCGATGGCCGCCAGCGCGGCGCTGGCGCGAGCATCATCTAATGGTTGAGCATTCAAGCATCCGTTGACGTCAGCCACGCAACCGCCCACGCCGCCCGCAACCGCTCCGGCAGCCGCAGCGAGATCGATGAGCAGGACGCGCTTCCAGCTCAGGTATCCCGATTGATCGGGCAAATACGCACCGGCCAGGCCGGCGATGAGACCGACGTTGAGGCCAATGAGGGCTCCAGGCATCAAGTCGAGGACGCTGGTGGCCTTGTATGAACACTGATAGCTGACGGTCGTGGAGGTTGGGTCCGGTGTGCACTTGGCAGCATTTGGGTCTGGCATCGGGGCGCTGCTGATCGTGTAGTTCCAGGCGGTGGTCCCATACGGATGCCATCGCGCACCTAGCTGTGCCAGGGCACCCATGAAGGCGCCACCGAGCGCGGCGCTCTGTATCAGAGCGACACGGCCGTAGGTCGGCGCCCGGGCCGACGTCAGCGCCCCGGTCGTCAGACCAAGAGCCAATCCGGGAATCGCTCCGATGAAGCCGGACCGAAGCTGCTCACCGATGGGACCGCGACAAGGCGCTGGTTCCGGACAAGCCGGGGCAGGCGCCCCCCGGAAGGTGATCACCTGCTGCACAATGATCCCGGTCAGGGCGCCCTCGGCGCCGCCGATCCAGGTCGCGCCGATGATGAACAGCGCTCGATTGTCGGGGATATAGCGCGGGACGAACGGCGTCGCGACCAGCACGCCGGCGATCGCCCCCGAGATGCCACCCCCGCTGGTGAGCAGCACGGTCGCGACGTTCTGACCCCCGACATTCTTGCCGATGGCAGCCGCGACCGCGCCCGCGCCAAAAAAGCCGCCGATGATCGCCGAGGCGATCAGCAACTCCGGTCGCCCCGACCGCTGGGTGTACGCCAGCCGAAACCGATCGGCGCCCAGGAGCTGCTTGTGCTCGCCCGGTGACAGCGTGAACTCGAGCGTGCGCGTGTCGTGATCCAGCGCCTCGCCGATGATCTCGAAGTGGCCGGGCGTGACCTCCTGGTGGTAAGGGTTTCGAGCGCGGTTGCCGTTCACGTACAGCGTCGCGCCGGGCGGGTTGGTCTCGATCTCGAGGCGCGCGGGGATCTCGTCGAGCTTGAAGAACAGCGGCTTGGTCTCGGCGAGATCGATGTCGAACACGCGCGACTGCTGCACGTAGTTCTTCTTCGAGACGGTGATGCGATAGCGGCCGCGCGGCACCGGGAAGTTGTTGGGCGCCTGGCCGGTCACCGGCGCGCGGCTCGGGTCGGCCTCCGACACGATGCGCACCTCGACCTCGTCGGGCACGGTGTTGATCGCGAACGTGCCCGGGCGCCGGTCGATGCTCTGGATCCGATCCTTGGCCAGCTCGACGAACTCGCCGTCGGGGCTCTGCGCGACGTAGGCCTGATAGTGCGTGCGCGCCTCTTTCAAGCGGCCGAGCAAGTACTCGCACTGCGCCATCATGAACACCGCCGCCGGTCGCGGCTTCAGCTCGTTGGCGGTGTCGAACTCGATCAGCGCCTGGTCGTGCTCGCGCGCGTCGAACAGGCGCAGCCCCATCTCGTAGTGCGCGCGCGCCTGCGCCGTGCCGTCGTCCTCGGCGGCGCGCGCAACCTTCGGCGCCGCGGCGAGCGCGGCCAGGACGACGATGCACGCGACGGCCGTCGCTATCCGCACCCGGTTCACGCCGCCGTATCCAATGCGCTCACGGCTCCGTCAATCAGGATACGCCTCTCCCGAGTGCGGCGGGAGCACGCCGCGCTTCACCGACTCCGAAGGCTCGACTCGCGACGGCACCGACGGTTTTTGATCCCCGGCACCCTTGTGATCGGGCCGGGCGACCTTGCGGCGGGGGGCCGCCGCATGCGCTGGATGAGTTGACGCCGGAGCCGGCGCCGGGCGCGACTCCACGGCCAGCGAGGGCGGCGGCGCGGCGGGGGGCGGCGGCGACGACGGCGAGGCGGTCGGCCCCGGCATGGCCACGGCCTCGTCCGTCGCGGGGTGCGCGTCGCTCGAGTGGCGTAGCGCGACGGCGATTCCGGCCGCCATGACCGCCGCGCCGATGATCGCCAGGCGCCAGCGGCGTAGCGCGCCCACCTCGACCACTGGCTCGACGCCGGCGGCGGGATCCAAGCGCGCGGGCGAGCCGACGTTCTGGTCGCCGGCGAGCAGCCGCTCGAGATCGTGCTCGAGATCGGCCATGGTCTGATAGCGCTTCTGGCGATCCTTCTCCATCGCGCGCATCACCACGGTCTCGACGGCGGGCGGAATCCCCAACTCGGGCCGCAGCCGGGACGGCGGCGGCGCGTCCCGCGTCAGCACCTGCGAGATGATGCCCAGGTAGTTGTTCGCGTGGAACGGCACCTCGCCGGTCAGACACTCGTAGAGCATCACGCCCAGCGCCCACACGTCGACCCGGTGGTCGAGATCGTCCTCGCCGCGCGCCTGCTCCGGCGACATGTAGAGCGGCGTCCCCAGCAACAATCCGGTGTGCGTCAACCGATAGCTCTCGGCCGGATCCTCGCCGCCCTGCTTGACCGCCTTCGAGATGCCGAAGTCGACGACCTTGACGAAGTCGGCGTCGCCGCGCCGGACCAGGTAGACGTTCTCGGGCTTGACGTCGCGGTGATAGATGCCCTTGGCGTGCGCGGCGCCCAGCGCGCTCGCGACCTGGCGCGCGATGCGCAGGCTGCGCTCCACCGGCAGCGGCGCCTCGCGCAT
>CAZNCQ010000515.1:0-3472 GCA_964571275.1 uncultured Myxococcales bacterium | reverse complement strand
TGGTCGCGAGCGACCCGCGACCGCCCCACCTCTTGTCGGCCATCACCAGCGCGAATGCCATGTCCTCGTCGCCGTCGGTGGCGGCGCCGGTCCCCGACGCTGCCGTGCCCTGCGGGTTGATCTCCCAGTTCATCAGGCCGTCGGATTGGATCCAGAGCTGCTCGTACTTCCACAAGTTGTCGAACAGGGTCTGGTCGTCGAGATAGACCGCGGCGATCATGCCGTAGCCGATCCCTTCGGAGTTCGACGAGTTGAACGGGTTGCCCGAGTTCGGCCGCTTCACGCGCTGGAAGCCACCAGCGCCGTCGCTGGTGACGAGGTCGGTCTTCCAGCGCGCGTAGGCCGCCTGCAGCGCGGCGTCGCTCGCGGCCGGCGGCAGCACGCACATCCCGAGGCCGGGCACGAAGCGCGTGCCGGCGTCGGCAGCCGCGTCGGCGGTTGCATTTGCGTCGCGCGCGCCGCCGTCGGGCGCGCCCGCCGCGCCGCCGCTGCCTCCTCCGAGACCGCCGCCGGATCCGCCGGCGTGCGCCGTCGCGCCGCCAGCACCGTCCGTCATGCTCGTCGGGTGCCCGCTGCAGCTCGCGGCGGCGAGCGCCACGCACACTCGGGCCAGAACCCAGCGGAAACCTGCGGGGGCCGTGCTCACCCGCGAAACATAGCCTAAGTCGCCGCGTGCCGGCGTCGTCGGATCAAGACCGCGACCGCCGCCAGCACCACGACGACGCTGACCACCTGTCCCGTGGACAGCAGCACCGCCTCGCCGGTCGGCAGGCCCAGCCAGCGCGCCAGCCGCGGCGTGGCGAAGTGAACGAGATAGAGGCGCGCGAAGTCGCCGCGGTACATCTCGATGCCGAAACGCAGCACGCCGTAGAGCACGGCGTAGATGAGGATCAACGTCCCCGGCGGGACCGGGCTCGTCGGTCGACGAGCGGCGCCGGATCCGCCGCCGGCGCGTTTCCGCAGCCACCGTCGCGCGAGCAGCAGCGCGGCGAAGATCGCCAGCTCGCCGATCGCCTCGTAGAGCTGCGTCGGAAACAGCGGTGGCGTCACCGTCGCGCCGTCGGGGATGGCCGAGACCGAGCGCAGCTCGTCGAACGCGACGCTGTCGGCGGTGAAGCGCGTGCACCAGTGCGCCGCCGCGTCGCACGCCTTGCCGAAGCAGCAGCCGGCGCTGAAGCAGCCGAGCCGCCCGAAGACGTGTCCGATCGCGAGCGATGGCGCGTACAGATCGCCGAGCGCCCAGAACGACCAGCCTTGCCGGCGCGCGAAGTAGAACGCGAACACGCTGGCCGCGATGAACCCGCCGTAGAACACCAGCCCGCCCTCCCAGACTTGGAAGGCGCGGGTGCAGTCGTCGAGCACGCGCCCGAAGGTGCGCGCCGCCATCTGATCGTCGCCACCGCCGGCGCAGATGAGCGCGAAGGAGCGGGCGTTGAGCGCGACGTAGAGCAGCCGCGACCCCAGCAATCCGGTCACCAGCATCCAGAAGGAGAGATCGAGGACCTTGCTGCCGTCCAGCCCCTGGCGCCGCGCCTCCCGAAACGCGAGCACGATGGCCACGGCACAGCCGCAGCCGATGAGCACGCCATAGGTGTGGAGCCCGATCTCGCGTCCCCCGAGGTGAAGAGACAAGAGCATCGGTCTCATGGCGTGCTGGGAGGCCTCCGCCTCAGGACGTCGACGTCGCCGCCGGGCGGGGCTTGAGCATGTCGAGCACCATGAGCCCCACGCCGATGCACAGCGCCGCGTCGGCGATGTTGAACGCCGGCCACTCGTGGTCCTTGACGTGCCAGACGATGAAGTCGGTGACGCGCCCGTAGAGCACGCGGTCGACCAGGTTCCCGATCGCGCCGCCGCCAACCAGTCCCAGCGCGACCTGCAGCCGCGTCGCGCGCGCGTCGGTCTTGCGCAGGTAGAAGATCACCAGCGCGAAGGCGGCGATCGCCATCAGCGTCAGCACGATGCGGCCGCCTGACATCGACTGAAGCATGCCGAACGCGACGCCCGGATTCTCCGAGTAGCGCAGCTTGAAGAAGCCGTCGATCACGACCTTGGGCCGATACGGCCCGAGCGGCCGCAGCACATCGCGCGCCAGCGCCTTGGTCCACTGGTCGAGCGCGATGCTGATGACGGCGAAGACGCCGAACAAGATGTATCGGCGCGCCGGCGAGACGCTCGTCGTCGCGCTGCTGCCCGCGCCGGCCGCTTTTGGGAGGGCGCTCACGCCGCGCTCCCGCGCTCGCCGGCGCCATTGTGCAGCGGCAGGTCCTCGACCACGGCCGCGCAGCGCCGGCACAGGTTCGGGTCGTGGTGGCTCCCCGAGGCCTCGCCCGTGCGGCGCCAGCAGCGCGGGCACGTGGGACCGGGCGCTTCGACGATCTGGATCTCGGTCGCGCCGGCCGCGTCGCCGGGGTCGATGTCGACGCCCGAGATCACGCACAGCTCGGTGAGGTGCTCGCGATTCCACTCCCAGTGCGGGCGCTCGGCGGCCGACGGCTTCACCTGCGCGCGCGCCTCCAGCGACTTGTGGCCGGCGGCGCGAAACGCCTCCAGCGGCGCGAGGATCGCTTCGCGGCGCGGGCGGATCTCCTCGAGCCAGCGGCGGTTGGGGTTCGATTTCATGCTGCGCCCGGGGATCGCCTGCTCGCCGCGCACCGACGCGTGCACGTCGAACTTCACGCCGGTCGCCTTGCCGAGCTCGTCGGCGATGTCCTCGGCGGTGAAGCAGAGGATCGGCGCCATCCAGGTCGCCAGCGTCTTCACCATCTCGTACAGCGCGGTCTGCACGCTGCGCCGCACGCGGGAGTCGGGCGCCTCGCAGTAGAGCGTGTCCTTGATCGGGTCGAGGTACTCCGACGACATGGTGATGACCGCGTCGGTGAGCAGCCGCACCACGGTGTGGAACTCGTAGCGCCGGTAAGCCTCGAACACCTCGTGGTCGCGCTCGCGCAGCACGCCCAGCGCCAGCAGATCCAGCTCACGCAGGTATTGATCCTCGAGCGCGTCGCGCCCGGGCGCGAAGTCGTAGAGGTTCGACAGCAGGTACCGGCAGGTGTTCCGGATCTTGCGGTACGACTCGCCGAGCTGGTTGAGGATCGTCTGCGAGAAGACGATGTCGTTCTGGTAGTCGGCGGCCGCGGTCCACAGGCGCAAGAGCTCGGCGCCGTTCTTCTCCATCCAGACCGCGGGGTCGACGTAGTCGATCTTCACGCCGCTGGCACGCGCCTTGGCGATCTCCGACTTCGAGTACGGCTTGCCGCGCTCGTCGAGCACCCAGCCGTGCGTGAGCACGCCCTTGTACGGCGCCTGGTGGCGCGTCGCCACCGACGTGAGCAGCGACGAGTGGAACCAGCCGCGGTGCTGGTCGGCGCCCTCGAGGTAAAGGTCGACCTTGTCCCCCGCATCGACGAGCTTGCCGTCGGCGACGGCGGCCCAGGAGACACCCGACTCGAACCAGACGTCGACGATGTCG
>CAZNCQ010000514.1:0-3512 GCA_964571275.1 uncultured Myxococcales bacterium | reverse complement strand
CGATCTACTACGTCAACGCCCTGCCCCACCTCGGCACGTTCTACTCGACGGTGGTGGCCGACGCGATGGCGCGCTACCACCGCGCGCGCGGCGCCCAGACGTTCTTCCTGACCGGCCTCGACGAGCACGGGCTGAAGATCCATCGGATCGCGGTCGAGCGCGGGATCAACGAGCAAGCCTATTGCGACGAGATCGCCGCCAAGTTTCAAGAAACTTGGAAGCGTATGGAGATCTCGAACGACGACTTCATTCGCACGACCCAGGAGCGGCACAAGAAGGTCGTCACCGAAATGTGGCGCCGCCTCAAGGCGAACGGCGACATCGAGTCGCGGGAGTACGAAGGGCTCTATTGCGTCGGCTGTGAAGAGTTCAAGGGCGACGACGAGGTTGTCGTCGAGGATGGGAAGAAACTCTGCCCGATCCACCGCACGCCGGTCGAGGCCGTGAAGGAGAGAAACTACTTCTTCCGCCTCTCGAAGTACGCCGACAAGCTCCTGGATTGGTACAAGAGCGCCGATCCCATCTGGCCCGAGACCAGGCGCAACGAGGTCGTGTCCTTCGTGAGCCGCGGCCTCAAGGACTTCTCCATCTCGCGCCTGCGAAAGTCGGTCGAATGGGGCATCGATGTCCCGGATGACAAGGACCACCTCATCTACGTCTGGATCGATGCGCTGACCAACTACTACACCGCAGCGACGGTCGGCCCCAACGGTGAAACGCGCCACTGGTGGGACGGCTCCGCGCATCACCTGATCGCGAAGGACATCCTGCGATTCCACGCCGTTTACTGGCCCGCGATGCTGATGTCGGTCGGGCTGGCTCTGCCGAAGCGAATCTTCTGCCACGGCTATCTGACCGTGAAGGGCCAGAAGATCTCGAAGTCGATCCCGGCGACGCGCGTCGACCCGAATGCGATCGTCGCCGAGCTCGGCGACGGCTTCGTCGATCCGCTGCGCTATTTCGTGCTGCGCGAGTACACGCTCGGCGGCGACGGCGACTTCACCTACGAGGCGCTG
This sequence comes from uncultured Myxococcales bacterium, assembly GCA_964571275.1. GTDB lineage: Bacteria > Myxococcota_A > Polyangia > Fen-1088 > Fen-1088 > DASRQZ01. The sequence continues at coordinate 2,496 of CAZNCQ010000514.1, read as the reverse complement.
TTCCAGCGCTACGAATCGGACCTGGGCAACGACCTCGGGAATCTGCTGAACCGCACGGTGTCGATGGCTCATCGCTATTTCGGTGGGCACGTTCGGCGAACCGAAGAGACGTCCGATCCGGATGATCGCGAAGCCACGAAGGATCCTTGGTTCGTCTTGCGCCAGGAACAACTCAAGGCCGGGAAAAGGGCCGCTGAAGACTGGGAACAGTTCAATCCGTCGGGAGCGCTGCAAGAGGCTTGGAGCATCGTGCGACGCTTCAACGCGTTCATCGAGGAGAAGAAGCCCTGGAAGCTCGCAAAAGAAGGCCCCAAGGCCGAACTTGAGCGAGTTCTCAACTATTGCTGCGAGTCTCTCCGTTGGGCCGCACTGATGGTGGCTCCTGCGATGCCGAGCGCGTCGGCCAAGATATTGACCCAGCTCGGTCTCGACCCGACCAGTACGAGATGGCCGACGGATTGGCTGTGGCCAGGAGCCACGCTCGGACAACCCGAGCCGCTCTTCCCGCGCATCGAGCCCGAGCGCCAGGCCGCGCTGATCGCGAAGTGGATGCCGGCCGCCGACGCGACCGCCGCGGCGGCGCCAAGCGCAACATCACCCACCGCAGCGACCGCGTCACCCGCACCTGCGACCGCCCCCGCCGAGATTGCCATCGACGACTTCGCCAAGATCGATCTCCGCGTCGCCAAGGTCGTGGCCTGTGAGCGCGTGCCCAAGTCCGACAAGCTGCTCAAGCTGACGCTCGACGTCGGCGCCGGCGCCGAGCCGCGCACCGTGGTCTCCGGCATCGCCGCCGCCTACCAGCCCGAGCAGATGGTCGGGCGCACGGTGATCTACCTCGCCAACCTCAAGCCGGCGAAGATCCGCGGCGTGCTCTCGCAGGGCATGATCCTGGCCGCCGGCGACGCCGATGTGCTGGCGCTCTCCGCCCTCGACCGCGACGCCCCGGCGGGCACCCGCGTCAGGTAGGCCGCCGCGGGGCGCGCACGGCCGCACCACCTTTCGCCAGCAGCAAGCAAAGATCGCGAAGCTCGGACACCTCGCGCAAGCGGGCCGTGACCCCGGCATCAGTCATGTCGATCTTGCCGTAGAGGCGGCGATCGGCGCGCAGATCGGCGATGTCGCTCACGCGCTGCAGGCGCGCCGTGACGCCGGCCGCGGTCATGTCGACGGCGCCGGCGCGGGCGCGGCTCACCGATCGGTCTCCCGCAGCTTCTGGACGTCGGCGAGATCCTGCGCGCGTCCCGCCGCCAGCTTCATGGCAATCAGACCGTCGCGCGACGCGACTGAAATCGATCCGGCCTGGAAAGGAACCCGCTGTCGTCCGTCCCAGACGGCCCTTTGCGCCGCCCCGACCAGCAAGAGATCGACCGTCAGCAAGGCGCCGTCGCGATCGATCTTGTTGAGACGTCGCATTTCCATGCCGTCCTCGAACTCCATGGGGAAGGCCTCGAGACTGAATCCACGGACCTTGGCGACCGTCGCCGCCCGTTCGGCGTCGGCCCTCTCGACCAGCAGGTCGATGTCCTTGGTCGCCCGGGCCACGCCCCAGACCGCGACCGCGAGACCGCCGACCAGGGCGTACTCCACCTGCGCCTCGTCCAGCGCGCGGACCAGCGCGGACAGCTCTTCGATGAGCGTCATTCTCGACAATCAGCGTAGCACCCCGCCGAGGGTTTCAATCTTCTGCAATTTTCGCGGCAGGAGCGTCGTTTTCGCTTGCCTGACCGGGGTCCGTCAGACGTAATCACGAGCCATGGCAAGTGCAGCTCCTCAGGTCCCGGCCGGCGGTGAAGCCATCAAGGTTCAGGGCGACGGACGGCTGGAAATTCCCGATCATCCGATCATCCCGTACATCGAAGGCGACGGCACCGGACCAGACATCTGGCGCGCCTCGGTGCGCGTGCTCGACGCCGCGGTCGCCAAGGAGTTCGGCGGCAAGAAAAAGATCGCCTGGGCCGAGGTCTACGCCGGCGAGAAATCCAAAAAACTCTTCGACAGCTGGCTTCCCGACGAGACGCTCGAGGCCTTCAAGAAATATTTCGTCGGCATCAAGGGCCCGCTGACCACGCCGGTGGGCGGTGGCATCCGGTCGCTGAACGTCGCGATCCGCCAGATGCTCGATCTCTACGTCTGCCTGCGGCCGGTGCGCTACTTCACGGGCGTGCCCTCGCCCGTGAAGCACCCCGAGAAGGTCGACATGGTGATCTTCCGCGAGAACACGGAAGACATCTACGCCGGCATCGAGTGGGCGGCCGAGTCGCCCGAGGCCAAGAAGGTCATCGCGTTCCTGCAAAACGAGATGGGCGTGAAGAAGATCCGCTTCCCGGAGACGTCGGGCATCGGCATCAAGCCGGTGTCGCGCGAGGGCAGCGAGCGGCTGATCCGCGCCGCGCTCGACTACGCGATCCGCCACAAGCGCAAGAGCGTGACGCTGGTGCACAAGGGGAACATCATGAAGTTCACCGAGGGCGCCTTCCGCGACTGGGGCTACGC
>CAZNCQ010000513.1:0-3524 GCA_964571275.1 uncultured Myxococcales bacterium | reverse complement strand
TTTCGCCTCCAGCACCAGCGGCGCGAGCCCGGCGATGCGCAGCGCCTCGGCGCCGTCGACGACGCGGCCGGCGTGCGTGGCCTCGCCCTCGCCGATCATCACCAGCGCCGCGTGCGCCAGCGGCGCGAGATCGCCCGACGCGCCGACCGATCCGATCGAGGGCACGACCGGCGTCACGCCGGCGTTGAGCAGGCCGCAGAGCTGCGCGCAGACGGCGGGCCGCACACCCGACAGCCCGCGCGCCAGCGACGCGCACAGCAGGATCATCATCGCGCGCACAATCTCGGCCGGCAGCGGATCGCCCACGCCCGCGGCGTGCGAGAGGATCAGGTTGCGCTGCACCTCGCGCAGCTGGGCGTCGTCGATGCGCTGCTGCGCCAGCGACCCGAACCCGGTGTTGACGCCGTAGAGCACCTCGCCGCGCGCCATCGCCTGCTCGAGCGCGTCGCGCGACGCCGCGAGCTGCGCCAGCGCGCGCGGCCCCAGCGTCACGCGCGCCGGCCCGCGCGCCGCCGCTGCGAGCGTATCGATCGCCAGCGGCCCGCCGTCGATGATCAGCTGGTGCACGCCATCATTTTGCGGCCGCGCGGCGGGAAACACTACTCCCCGCCGCGCCGGATGGACATCCGGCTACGTCGCGTCGACGACGTTGAGCTGGCCCAGGAAGTCACCCTTGCCGATCTCCACGCCGCCCCGGCGCAGCAGATCGTACGCGGTCGTGACGTGGAAGAAGAAGTTCGGGACCTGGCGGCCAAACAGGTACTCGTCGGCGTGCAGCCCCTTGCCCGGCTGGCGCACCAGCTTGACGATCTGCTTCCCCGACGTGCGCTCGAAGTCGCGCTCGCTGAAGGTGTCCAGGTACGCGAGGCACTTGCCGATGCGGCCGCGCAGCTCTTCGAACGTCTTCTCGTTGTCTTCGTGCACCGGCGCGTCCTTGCCCGACAGCGACGACGCCGCGCTCTTCGCATGGTCACAGGCGATGCGGATCTGCGCCGCAAACGGCAGCATGTCGGGGGCCATCCGCTCGGTCAGGTAGTTGTTCGGGTCGAAGTTGCGCGCCTTGGCGTGCGACTGCGCCTTCTCGAGCACCGCATCGAGGTTCTTCAACGTGCGGGCGAACTGACGGACGACGAGATAGTACATGGTGGTTGCTCCTGGCTTGGGGATCGCGGAAATCGGACCGCGGGATCGCGCCGAGATCTAACCGACGATCCCCGTCGGAGCAACCACGCGGAACCCTTTGAGGGTTCCGCGGCTAGCGATCCGCTTCTTTGCTGCCGACGACGGTCAAGTTCAGGCCCACTTGCACCGACAGCGGTTTCCCGTCGACGGTCACGGTGGTCTTGCCGTTGTAGTACCAGCCGAACGAGCCGGTCGAGAACTCGCGCTTGTCGGCGATGATTTCGGTGTTGCCGATGGTGATCTTCACCGACTCGGCGGTCTCGAGGAACTGGGTCTTGGAGATGGGGCAGGGTGATTTGGCCATGGCGGGGAAGCTATCATCAACTCGCCCCGGCGTGGGGCGGTGCTCACGTTCTTGGTCCGCGGGACCGCATCATCTCATAGCTCTTGAAGCGCGCGCGCTTGAACCGGAGGCTGCCGTCGCGGTCGCGCGGCTTGTAAGGCGCGCCGCGCTCGACGTAGCGGACGCCGCCGCCGCCGTAGTAGTTGACCTGAACGGTGACGCGCGTGCGCGGGCTGAACGCCTTGTCGATGTTGTAGACGACGGCGGTGGTCGCGGTGCTGACCGCGGTCTGCGCGCCGAAGTTCACGAGGCCGCCGATCCCGCCGTGCATGAACGAATTCGCGGCGCCCGACGCCATCTTCAGGCCCAGATCGGCCTGCGCGCCGAGCAGCATGTTGTCTTCCTCGGTCAGCGCTTGCGGCCCCAGCGTCTCGCGCAGGGTCGCGATGATCCCGCGCGTGTACCCGAGCTGCGAGATCACGAACGGCTCGCTGCCGGTGTCGGCCCAGGCCATCGCATCTTGCAGGCCCGACGCGGCCTCGGCGCGTCCCGCCAGCTCCAGCGCCCAGTTGTCGCTGCCGCCGTGCGCGGCGTTGTACCGCGGCGCGCACGAGACGCCGAACCGCCCGCGCCGCGCCAGATCGGCGTAGACGACGCCGAAGGGAACGGGGCCGCCGTTCGCGGGGCGGAAGCGGAAGACCGCGTAGCGCTCGCCGTCGTGGGGCACGCTGCCGATGCGCACGTAGACGTGGTTGCCGACGACCACGTAGTCGTAGCCGATCACTTCTTCGAGCGCGAGCCCCGGCGGCAGCGCGAGATCGATGTCGGTCCCGCGCGCGGCGCTGCGCAGGATCGCGCCCGCCTCTCTCTGGAAGATGCCCGGCATGTCGCCGGGGCTGTCGACGTAGTAGTAGTTGCCGCCCGACGCGTCGGCGAGCCCCTGCATCAAGAGCTCGTCGTGCTCCATGCCGAACCCGATTGTCGTGATGCTGACCCCGCGCTCGGCGGCGCGCGCGGCGATGCGGCTCAGCTCGGGCGTGCTGGTGATGCCGATGTTGGGCTGTCCGTCGGAGAACAGGATGACCTGGTTGACCTGCCACTCTTGAAAGGCGCTGAACACCTCGGCCAGGCCCGCGAGCATGCCGCCCGAGAAGTCGGTGCCGCCGCCGTCCTGCAGCGCGTGCACGCCGGCGATCGCGGCCGGGCGCGTGGCCGGGGTGATGACCAGCGGCGGAACCGCTTCGTAGACGCCGTCGGAGAACGCGATCACCGACACGCGGTCGCCGTCGCGCAGCTGCGCGATGAACGTCTCGGCGGCGATGATCATGTTGCGGAACGGCGCGCCCGCCATCGAGCCCGAGCGATCGAGCACCACCGATACGTTGAGCGGCGCCAGCGCGGCCGACGGCGGCCGCCCGCGCACGCTGATCGCCGCGTACAGCAGCCCGGTCGACGTGCGCGGCCCGATGCCGCAGTTGATGTCGACCGGCGCCGTCGCCGGGTCGTCCGCGACTGGCTGCGGCCACTCGGGCGCGGGCGCCATGGCGAATACCATCTCTTCACTCAGATTCTGCATCCGCGGCGTCACCGGCAGGCTGATGAACACCGCGCAGCCGCTCGAGGCGGCGGCGAGAACGAGGGCGGCGGCGAGCGCGAGGCGGCCGGCGTGGATCCGGGCACGAATGGCGGCAGTGGGCAGAGTCATCGCGCCACAGAATAAACGGAACGGCTCGGCCGGGGAAATGGTTTGACAGCCCGTGGTGCCCTGGCTACCGTCCGCTCCTTTTGCCCGGGCGATCGCCGCGGGGGGAGGGAGGCTGGCGGACCACTAATCTTCTGCTTTTGTGAACTCGCTGGCGCTGAATTTATTGTTCAATGTCACGCCGGTGGTCCACCGGGCTCTGTCCAAGGGTGTCACAGAGCTGGTGAGAGGTCGTGTCGACGCCGGTATTGAAAGTGGCTATCGTGTCGGTCGGCGTCTCGGCAGCCAGGACATCCGGTTGAGAAATTGAAAGGGCGCGTTCCTCAAACGAGGAACGCGCCCGATTCTTGCGCTACT
>CAZNCQ010000512.1:0-3530 GCA_964571275.1 uncultured Myxococcales bacterium | reverse complement strand
GGCGGCTCGATCCCGCGCGAGTTCATCCCGGCCTGCGAGAAGGGCTTCCGCGAGGCGATCAAGAAGGGGCCGCTCATCGGCTTCCCGATCGTCGGCGTGAAGTGCGTCGTCAACGACGGCGCCTCACACCCGGTCGACTCGTCGGAGATCGCCTTCCGCACGGCGGCGCTCATGGGCTTCCGCGAAGCCTATGCCCAGGCCAAGCCGACCATCCTCGAGCCGATCATGCGGGTCGAGGTGCAATTCCCCGAGGAGTTCCAGGGCGCGGTGCTGGGGCAGATCAACCAGCGCCGCGGCACCATCATCTCGACGGAGAAGCTCGAGGGCTTCGTGCAGGCGATGGCCGAGGTGCCGCTGAACGACATGTTCGGCTACTCGACCGACCTGCGCTCGGCGACCCAGGGCAAGGGCGAGTTCACGATGGAGTTCCAGAAGTACGCCGAGGTGCCCAAGCAGCAGCGCGAGGTCATGATGGCCGAGTTCCGGAACAAGAAGGAGAAAGAGTCGGCCGCGGCGCGATAACGCGCGCTAGCGGGAGCGCGCGCGGTTCGCGCCTGCCGTTCTCCCTCTCCTCTACGTCCGCGTGGAGGAGAGGGCTCAAGAGTCGCTCTTCGCCGTAGCCTCCAGGTACCACCTCGAGATATCCGCCTCGTCGAGGTGGCCCACCAGACGGCCGTCCGCGTCGACGACCGCGATCTGTCGCAGCTTGTTCGCCAGCAGCGCTTCCGTTGCCGCGCGCAGATCCTGGTCGGCGCGCACCGAGACCGGCGGCGCCGCGGCGATCGTTGGACCCGACGGGTCCACTGTTATCTCGCCCGCCTCGACATCGCCGGCCCCCGTGACATCCACGCCCTCGGGCCGCGCGAGCGGCTGCATCACCTCGGCGACCTGCGCCGATCGGAGCAGATCCGGCATCTCGCCGACCTGGTGCACGGGCGAATCGCGTTGAGTCGGCACCTGCGCGTGGTACAGCGTGCGCTTGCGCAGCGCCACGAACGCGATCCCCTCGGCGAGCATCAGCGGCACGAGCAGGTCGTAGCTGCCGGCGAGCTCGCACACCAGCACCAGCGCCGACAGCGGCGTGTGCGCGATGCCGCCGTAGAGCGTCCCCATCCCGACCAGCGCGAACGCCCCCGCGTCGATGCGCGGGTCGCCCGACAGCAGCTGCGCCGCGCGTCCGAACGCACCGCCGAAGAGCCCGCCGATCGCGAGCACCGGAGCGAAGTCGCCCGCGCTGCCGCCGCTGCCGATGGTCAGCGACGACGCGCAGATCTTGGCCAGGCACAGCAGCAGCAGCAGCCCGGCGCTCGCCCACCCGACCGGCAGCCAGGGCGATCCGCTGATCGCCAGCTGCACGGCGCCGTAGCCGCCGCCGAAGAGCCCCACTCCCTGCCCCGGCTGATGCACGCGCCAGCCGATGAAGAGGATGATCGGCACGCAGAACAAACCCATCGCCAGGCCGCCCAGCCCGGGCTTCGCCCACTCGGGTAGCTTCAGCCGCCGCGACACCGACTGCACGGATCGCAGCGCGGTCAAAAACACGTTCCCGACGACCGCGATCAGCAGCGCCAGCAGTCCGTAGAGCCAGAGGTGCCCGAGGATGAACGGGAAGCGGTTCGGGTGAGCGAACAGCGTCGATTCGCCGAAGATCGAGATCACCACCGAGTACGACGTGACGCTCGCGAGGACCGCGGGGATGAGCGCGTCCGATTCGAAGTCGTCGCGGTAGAGCACCTCGACCGCCAGCAACGCGGCGCCGAGCGGTGTGCGAAACACGGCGGCGATGCCCGCCGCGACGCCCGCGACCATCAGGATCCGCCGCTCCTGCGCCGGCACGCCCAGCGCCCCAGCCACCAGCGAGCCGAGCGCGCCGCCGATCTGCATGGTCGGGCCTTCGCGCCCGCCCGCGCCGCCGGTGCCCAGCGTGAACAGCGACGCCAGCGCTTTGATCCAGGCGACGCGCTTGCGCACCCGGCCGCCCTGCTGGTGAAACGCCGTGATCATCGCCTCGCCGCCGCCGCCGCGCGTCTCGGGGGCCAGCTGAGACACGATGCCGCCGGCGAGCGCGCCGATCGCCGGCAGCACCACCAGCAGCCAGGGGCGGAAGAGGTGCCCCTCGGCCGGCTCGGGCAGGAACGTCTCGCCGTGGGCGCGCAGCGTGTGGTAGCCGCCCAGGTCCTCGAGGAGCAGGCGCTGGACGAACTCCAGCCCGGCGAAGAACGCCGCGCCCATCAGGCCGGCCGCCGCGCCGACCAGGGCGGCGTGCAGCAGCGTGCGGCCCACAATGCGCAGGTCGACCGGCGCCGCATCCCGCAGGATGCTCGTCAGGAATTCGCGTTTGACGACTCTCCGGAGCAGCAAGTCACCGAGATTATCCCTTCCGAATGGCCAAAGAACAGAACGGTTCGCAAGAGGCCTCCGACCTTGGGCCTCGACGCCCCAGATGGCCGAGGCTCGAGGCGCGAGCTTCCCGCGATTGGCTCCCCACCCGGACTTCTGTGGTATAGGGTCGCGTCTCGAAAGCTATGGCCGCCGCCGCTTTTTACGACCTGGACGGGACCCTGGTGCGAACCAACCTGGTCCATGCCTTTGCGTACAACGCAAAGAACCAGCAGGGCCTGCTCCGCAGCGTGACCAAGACCCTGGCGACGCTGGCCAGCGTGCCGCTGTTCATGGCCGCCGACTTCTACAATCGCCGCCTGTTCAACGACATCTTCTTCGTGCGCTACCGCGGCGAGTCCGAGGATCGCCTGCGCTACCTAGCCGACGAGCTGTTCGAGAGCGCGATCCGGCCGTCGATCTTCCCGGGCGCCTACGAGCTCATCGACAAATCGCGTCAGCTGGGCCTGCGCCAGGTGCTGGTCACCGGCGCGCTCGATCTGACCGTGCAGCCGCTCGCCAAGCACCTCAAGATCGACGACTATGTCACGAACCGTCTGGAGTTCGTGGACGGCTATGCCACCGGGCGCCTGCTGCCCCCGGTGATGGCCGCGGCGACGAAGGCCAGCTGGATGCGCATTTACGCGGAGAAGGAGCGATTGAACCTATCCGACTGCTACGGCTACTCCGACAGCATGAGCGACCTACCAATGTTGTCCGTCGTGGGGCACCCGACGGCGGTGAATCCAGATATGCGGCTGCGCAACACCGCCCTGCAGCACGACTGGCCGATCTTGGATCTGCGATGACCGCGAGGCTCACATGAGAGAACGGCAACCGAAGACACTGCGGGGACCGGTGCCTCGTAACAAGGAAGACGATCAGGTCGTCTACATCGACAACGACTCGGCGCCGCGCGTGCTCTTCTCGGGTGAGGATCTCCTCCTCGAAGACCTGCCGATCGGCACGCGCGTGATCTACCCCAAGCCCCCGATCGAGGGGCTGGCCAACCCGGGCGCCGCCATCCGCTACGCGCTCAACCACCCGCTCGACAGCGAGCCGCTGTACGCGCAGCTGATGCCGGGGATGCGCGTCACCATCGCCGTCGACGACATCAGCCTGCCGCTGCCGCCGATGGTCACGCCCGACGT
>CAZNCQ010000511.1:0-3535 GCA_964571275.1 uncultured Myxococcales bacterium | reverse complement strand
GCCGCGCCAGGACCACCTCGCCGCGATCGATCTCCGCGCGCAGCTCCATCTTGGGTCCGTGGTAGGCCGGCAGCGGCGGCAGGCGGATCGCCACGGCCGCGGGCAGGGGGACCAGGCCCTTGCGCGCCGTCAGTTTGCGCGCGGGCCGTCGCGAAGAACGCACCGCCGGGGCCGCGACGATCGGGCTCGCGAGGACGGCCTCGGGCGACGTCCAGCCCAGCGCCTGGCTCGCCGCCTGGGTGGCCGCGGCGATGAGATCCGGCGCGGGGGTGATCTTGGCCGGCGCTCCCGCTGGAGCGGCAGCCACGGGCGCTCCCGGCGCCGCGGGCGCCGTCGCCGCCGGCACGGGCAGCGGGCGGAACTCGGCGCTGTCCAGCACGCGCCCCTGCACCTCTCCGGTGACGCCCAGGGCCGAGCCGTCCTCGAGCAGCCCGGTCGCGTCGACGACCCGCTCGCGCAACGCGCGCAGCAGCGCCCGGAAGTCGAGCTCGCGGCTGTCGGCCAGCAGCACGGTGCGGGTCTCGAGATCGATGCGCCCGTTGTCCGCGATCATGTGCAGCCGCTGATAGATCTGCAGGCCCGCGACCGTCCGGGGATCCATCCGACCGGACTTCGCCTTGGCCGGCAACAGATCCTCGCAGCGCAGGTGCGCCTGCATCGCGATCACCGCGCGTTTTTCCGTCGGGCTCAACGGTTTCCTCGGCGGCTTCTCCGGCGCGGTCGCCGCCGCGGGCGGCGCTGGCGTGCCGCCGGCTGCTGGATCGGCGCTCGGCGGTTTCGCTGCGTCTGCAGGCGCCGCCGGGTTGGGGGACGTCGGCGTGGGCTTCTCCGGCTCTTCCGGCAGGATCGAGCTCTTCGGCGCCATCTCCTCCAGCACCTTGTCCTTCACCCGGTCATGGCACGCGTGACGCCTGCGATCCGCCAGCCGGCGCCGCATCATGTTCAGACTGGGGAAGATCCCGAACGCCTCGAAGTACCGGTCCTCGCGCGCGCGCGCGTAGGCGCTGGTCGGGCGGAATCGCCCGTTGGCCAGGTCGATCAGGTAGGGCCGCAGCGGCTCTGGCTTCCCGGGCTCCTCCGAAAAGACGTACGGAAGCCAGTCGTCCGAGAGATCGACGACGGTCGTGCCGTCCCGGCGCGCGTTCTCCGGCGTCGTCTGACCGACGACGCGCCCTCCCTCGACGACCGCGAGCTCACCGCTGGCTGGCGGCGGCTGAGCCACCGGCGCCGCCGGCGCGACCGCGGCTGGCGGCTTCGCCTGCGTCGATCGTTCGCCGCCCGCCCAGAGACCGACGATCGCCAGGACGGTCATGCCGGCTGACGCAGAGGCCGTGCGCGAACGTCCTTCGGCGCGGCTGCGGGGGAGCTGCTCCATCGCCAAGGAGCGAGCCTAGAATCTTAAGCTTCGCGATTCAAGCCGCGAGTCACTCGCGCTGAAACTCCCGACGCGCAACGTCTCGTGGTCGGGAGAGGTTACGCGCTCCGCTTGTGGGAAGAGCGCCAGATCCCCTGCGCCGGGGCCGATCGTGATCCGTGTCGCGAACACATCGGCGTCGAGACGGTGCCGCAACGGACTTGTTGCAAAATCGCGTCAGCCGGCCGGGGCCGCTTCATCTACGTTCACGGGCGCTTCCCCAACAGTACGGAGGTTCACCGTGAAGACGTCTCGTAAAGTGCAATTGAGCGTCGTCCTCGCCGCAATCGGGCTCGGCGCGGTCGGCTGGATGAATGGTTGCTCGCAGCCCTCGGCCACCAAGGACCGCGTCGACAATGTCGGCGACGTGACCTTCGCGCTGACGCTGGCGCCCGGGCTGTCGCTCAACACCGTCGCTTACACGATCTCGGGTCCGAACGCGTTCACCAAGTCGGGCTCGATCGATGTCTCGCACAGCGCCACCGTGAGCGCCGTGATCTCCGGCCTGCCCGCGGGCACGGGCTTCAACATTTCGCTGACGGGGACGGCCACCGACGGGACGACGACCTGTCTCGGCTCGGCGACGTTCGACATCGTCGCGCACCAGACGACGTCGGTGACCGTGCACCTCGATTGCCACCAGGCGGCCACCACCGGCAGTGTTCTCGTCAACGGCACGCTCAACATCTGCCCGGTGGCCGACGGCGTGACGGCCACGCCCGCCGAGGTTCTCGTCGGCAGCTCGATCTCGCTCGCTGCCGCGGCCCACGACACGGACAGCGGACCTTCGCCGCTGGCCTACAGCTGGACGGCGAGCTCGGGGACGCTCTCCGACGCAACGGCGGCGAACCCGACCTTCACTTGCACCCTGGCCGGCCCGGCCACGCTGACGCTGACCGTTTCGGACGGCGACCCGGCCCCGGGCTGCACCAGCTCCGCGAGCGTCACGGTGACCTGCAGCGGCCACACCGACGCGGCGCTGGCGTTCCCCACGACCACCAAGATCAAGCACGTGGTCGTGATCTTCGGTGAGAACGTCTCTTACGATCACTACTTCGGAACCTATCCGAACGCCGCGAACCCGGCGGGCGAGACGCCCTTCCCATCGACGACGGCGCCCGCGAACAACAACCTGCGCGCGCCGCTCGACCCGACCGCGGCGTTCGCTCCGGTCGCGGGCGTCGACCTGCTCGGAATGAACCCGAACCTGAACGCGGCCAACGGCACCGGCGCCACCAACCCGTTCCGGTTGGCGGCGGCGCAAGCGTGGACCAACAGCCAGGGCCACAATTACATGCCCGAGCAACAGGCGTACGACAACGGTCTCATGGACCTGTTCCCGAAGTTCACGGGCGCGGCCGGTCCGCCACCGAGCGCGCCGGCCATCGCCACCACCAAGGGTCTGGTCATGGCGTACTTCGACGGCAACACGCTGGGGACGTGGTGGGGTCTCGCGCAGCAATACGCGCTGAACGACAACTCGTTCAGCACGAACTTCGGGCCGTCGACGCCGGGGGCGATCAACCTGATCTCGGGGCAGACCAACGGCTTCGACCTCGCGCAGGTCAGCAAGCCGCCGGCGATGATGGCCACCAGCCACGTGGTGGCCGACGGCGCGGGTAACTGGTCGCTCATCGGCGACACCGATCCCTTCGGCGACATCTGCTCGACGGCCGCCGATCAGAACCGGTTCGTGGGCAAGAACATCGGCGACCTCCTCAACGCGAACAACATCACCTGGGGCTGGTTCAACGGCGGCTTCGACCTGACGGTCACCAACGCGAACGGCACGACGGGCTGCAAGCGCAGCACGCCGCAGACGCCGGCGGGCAGCTCCACGTCGGCCGACTACGTGCCGCACCACCAGCCGTTCCAGTACTACGCGTCGACGGCGAACCCGCAGCACCTGCGTCCGAGCTCGCCCGCGGCCGTCGGCAAGAGCGTCGAGGCCGACGGCGTGACACCCGATCCCGCCAACCACCAGTACGATACGCACGACTTCTTCGAGGCCCTGGCGGCTGGCAACCTGCCCGCGGTCAGCTACCTGAAGGCGCAGGCGTTCCAGGACGGACACCCCGGCAACTCGAACCCGATCGACGAGCAGAACTTCGTCGCCAAGGT
>CAZNCQ010000510.1:0-3561 GCA_964571275.1 uncultured Myxococcales bacterium | reverse complement strand
CCGTCGACCCAGTAGCTGATCTCGAGACCGTACATGCGCGCGGCGCTGGGCATGAACTGCCAGATGCCGCCCGCTCCGGTGCGCGAACGCGACGTGAAGTCGAAGCCGCTCTCGACCATCGCCACGTAGATCAGGTCGCGCGGCAGACCGTAGCGATCGAGGGTCTTCTCGAACATCGCGCGGTAGCGCCCGGCACGGCGCAGCCAGCCGGCCATCACCGCGCGCCCCTTGGGATCGCCGCGAAAGTAGTCGAGGTAGCGCAGCACCTGGGGATCCCATCGCACCGGCAGCTCCGGCAGCTTCAGCGTGCGCAGCCAGTCGGAGTCGGGATCGTCGGTGGGCGGTGATGTGCGCGCGGTCGAATCGGGCGTGCGAACCTCGGGCGGCAGGTCGCCGCTGCCCGACCAGCGCCCGCGCAGCGGTCCGCCCAGCTCCGGCACCGCGCCCACGCCGCCGAACGGACCACCCAGCGTGTCGCGGCCCAGCGACGCCGACTCCGAGCGGGGGAAGGCCTGCTCCTCGAAGCGGCGCAGATCGCGCAGCTCGGGGCTCTCGCTGCCGTCGTCGACAGGGACGCCGCGGACCGCGCGCCGCTCCGACGCGCTCTCCTCGACCGGCGGCGGAACGGTTGCCGCGCGCGCTGCGCCAGCCGGCTTCTTGGCCGCCGCGGTGCTCGATGCCGCCCACGCCGATCCGCCCCACGAGCCCAGCGAGATCACGGGCAAGATCACAGGCGCGAGCGTCAGGCATACGGCGACTGCCGAAACCGCCGAGCTGCCACGCGCCGAAATGGCCATCAGAGAGGAATCGTATCGACTTTTCGGGGTAGCGCCAAAAATCCTGAGTGATTGCGCCGCGCGTGGTTGATTGTTCCCTGTGGGGTGCTATAGGGTGGCTCACAAGGGGTGCAGCAATGTTCGGAATGGGATTCGGCGAACTCGTCCTCGTTCTCCTGATCGTCGTCGTCGTCTTCGGCGCGACAAAGCTACCCCAGCTCGGCGACGGGCTCGGTCGCGCGATCAAGAACTTCAAGCGTGCGGTGAACGCACAGAACGAGATCGAGGTCGCGCCCAAGAACGAAGCGAAGGGCGCCCTCGACGACGAAAACGACCGCGCGGGCAAGCCCGCCAAATAGCGCAAACCGCGCCGTTCGTTTCGTCAATCGGAATCGTCCCGCACGCCGATCGCTGCGTTTCGCCGATCGCGTGCGGCACGTACACGCACGTCTTTGCACTGCGTGCGAGTTGCCATGATGCGTTTAGTAATTGATTTCATTGCCTTAATTTAAGCACTTTCAAAATCTTTTGGTTATATTCATTACAGTATTGACGCGGGCAATTGGCCATGACACCCTAGGACAATGACCACCGCACGCACGATCAAACGCTACGCAAACCGGAAACTCTACGACACCCGAGACAGCCGCTACGTGACCCTGGATCACATTGCGGCCATGGTCCGCGCCGGCGACGACGTTCGCGTCGTCGACAACACGACGCGCGCCGATCTCACGACGGCCACCCTGGCCCAGATCATCTTCGAGGAGGAGAAGAAGACTCCGCGGCTGTCCGTGGCCGGCCTCCGGAAGATCATCCAGGGCGGCCTGCCGATGCTTCCAGCCGCGTAACCCCCGAACGCGGGAATGACTCCGAAAAACCCCCCGAGGGGGCTCGACCGGGCTGAGACGGATCGGGCCTCCTCGGGGGGGACGCTGTCCCGCACCCCGAGATCCATCGGCGGGAGCGGGCTAAAAATCGAGCCCGGTCGACAGGGAGAAGGACTGTTGCTGCTGGCTCGCGTCGATGGTGCCCTTCTGCTGCGTCTCGTCGCGGCTGCGGCCCGCGGGCACCAGGTCGTACTCCGCGGCCAAGAAGACCACCCCCAGCTTCAACTTGAAGCCGGCAAAGATCCTTTGCCGCGTGATCAAGTCCTGGTGGGGGAACGTGAAATCGGCGAAGTAGTCGTTGGCGGTGCCCGGCTGCCCACAATACGGGCTCGGCGACGTCGTCGCATGCTGGAGCGCGTAAGCGTCGCAGGCCGGCGTTGCGTCGATGACACCGCTCCGCGCGTCGATGAAGAGTAAGTTGTAGCCGCCGAACGGCTCGAAACGCGCCGTGCCGGCGATGCTGAACGCTTTCGAGATCACCACGTCGAAGCCGAAGACGGTCAGGTCGACCTGATCGGTGCCGATCAGCTGCGACGCCGCGGCGCGCACGGCAACCGACGGCAGCACCCAGGATTGGAAGCCCTCCTGCAGCGCGAGCTTGGCGTAGCCCTGCAGCGCGAACATGCTCGACCCGACGACGTTCACCGCGCCGGCGCCGATCTCGAACGCGGGGAACGGAATCAACATCCCCTTGCGAACGAAGCCGCCGACGGTCGTCAGGTACGCATCCGGGCGCGCGGCCGTCCTGTTGGCCGGATCGACACCCTGGACGCCGTCCCAGAACGCGGCGTTGTGGCTGATCTGGGTCATGCCCAGCTCGGCCGAGAATTGAAAGCCGGCGTAGCCGAGCGTATCGGCCGGCGTGAGCAGGCGCGGCGCGATCACGACCCCGAGCTCGGACATCAGGCTGCGAAAGTTCCCGAGCGCGGCGTCGCTGGGAACGACCTGGGCCGTGATGCCGTGGCCATTCGCCGGATCGCGCTGCACCCAGGAGCACTCCTGGACGCCGCCGCCGAGCGCGCTCTGCTGCGGCGGACAGAGGTTGAGCAGGTCGAGATCGTTCTTCCCCGCGCGCGCCGGCGGCGCGGCGACCAAGCTCGACAACGCGACCGCGAGGACGAGGGCGCTGGCGAAGAGAGAGCGCCCTGCCGGAAAGGACATCGGCGAGTACGGTAAGGTCCCGCGTCGAACAGTGTCAAGGCGCGCGAAACGGCCGCTCGGAATCCGAGCGATTTGACCACGGGCGATCCCTCCCTTAGCGTTCGTCGGTTCATGCCTGGTTCGATGCCCCGCTCGATGTTCCGATGGGTCCTGCGCGTGGTCCTGCTGGCGGTGCCGCTGCTCGAGACGGTCGGCGCCGCCTTGCTGCCCAACCGCCAGCACGCCCTGATCGGCGCGGCGATCGGCGGCTTCCTCGCGTTCGGCATCGTCGAGCTGTTCTGGCCGGGCCTGGAGCGATTCGTGGGCCAGCGCTATCTGCACAGCAGCCGGCGGCCCACGCGCGCGCTGGTGAACCTGGTCATCGCGCTGGCGATCACCGCCGTCGGCCTGGCGGTGTTCTTCCTCGCCCGCAGACACCAGGCGCGCGGCTGGGAGACTGTCGGGGTCATCACGGCGCTCGTGGGCGGATTCGACGCCGTGCTGTCGGTGCTGTTGCTGCAGTTCTCGGTCTTCTCGACCGTGTCGGCGATGGGCGTCGTGCTGGGCGTCGCTTCGCTGATCGTCGTGCTGGCGGTCACCAGCGGCTTCGAGCGCGAGTTCCAGGACAAGGTGCTGGCGCTGAACGCGCACCTGATCGTGATCCCCTACGGCAACGTCGACATCGATTCACCCGAGGCCGACCACATCCAGGACAAGCTGCGCGGCATGCCCGGCGTGGTGCGCATGGCCAAGTT
>CAZNCQ010000509.1:0-3576 GCA_964571275.1 uncultured Myxococcales bacterium | reverse complement strand
ATCGCAAAAACGCAGATCGCTCAGGCGAACATCAGGTCCAGCTCTTGCTCGACCTTGTGGGTGTCGGCGGAGCGGGCCACGGAGAGCTCCTGAACGATGAGGCCGCGCGCGGTGTCCAGCATCCGGCGCTCGCCGAAGGAGAGCGGCTTCATCCCCTTCAGCCGGTAGAGATCGCGAAAGACCTCGGCCACCTCGAACAGCGAGCCCGACTTGATCTTCTCCATGAAGCCGCGATAGCGCCGGTTCCAGGTCTGCCGGTCGATGTGGATCTCCTTGTCGCGGAGAATCGCCAGCACTTCCTGAATTTCGTCCTTGCCGGCGACGCGCCGCAGGCCCACCTGTTCGGCCTTGTCGACCGGAACCAAAATGCGCAGGCCGCTGTCAAGCGCGCGCAGCACATAGAACCTCTGGATTTTACCGAAGATCTCCTTCTTCTCGATTCCCACGATCTCCGCTACACCCTGGGATGGGTAAACGGCCTTATCACCAATTGAGAATTCGGCTGACACGGCGTGACCTCCTTGGCGTCCTTTATTTCTGGAAACGCACCCCGCGCAGGCTCTGTGACGCCCACCTTCTCACCAACCACCGAATCGCAACCTGCTGAAAACACTGCGTTGCCACTGCATGGCGCAGTTGCCACTTACGTTCTCCCACAAGGCTATCGTTGTCGGATATAGGCTGTCAATCACTTTGAATGTGTTTCCTCGTACAACGATGAAGGCGATGTGCGTGCTTTTCACGTTTTTGCCGTTTCGCATTGCCCGATCTTTTCTGAGATAGTGGTCGCCACCCGATGGCGCGCCACGACGCTCTCGACGAACCGATGGCCGGTGTGCCCGCGCCGCGTGTTTCGAGCGGTCCCATTCTTTTGTCTCCGACGGCGACGAGCGCGCCGCGCGTCGGCTGGCGACAGGTCGGCTGGCTCGCCATCGCCGCCGCCGGCGTCGGGTTCGCGGGTTATCTCTACCTGTTTCCGTATCGTCAACTGACCGGCACGCTCGACGGCCGATCGCGCGAGCTGCGGCAAGAGCGCAGCCAGGCGCACGAGGTCGCAGCCGATCGCGATCGACTGAAGTCCACCGTCGACAAAGTCGAGGCCGACGAGCGCGCGAAGGCGGAGGAGGCGGGGAAGCACCGCGAGACCCTCGAAGCGATGGCCGCGCAGCTGAAGCCGCCGCTGCAGGAGCTGGGCGTGACGCTGGCGATGGCCGACGGTCGTCTGCACGTGAGCCTGTCGGCTGACAAGGCGATCGATCGGAACGGCATCGACGTGTCGGGCGAGGGCAACGCCGCGCTGAAGATCCTCGCGGGCGCGATGAAACGCAACGGCACCGTCGGACGCATCAAGGCGCGGTTCGGCATCGCGCCCGCGCCGAAGCAGCTACGCAGCCTGTTCGGCACCGTCGGCGAGGTGTCGGCGGTGCGCGCGGCGCGTGTGATGTCGGCTCTAGAAAACGCCGGCGTCGCGCCGGATCATCTGACCATCGTGGGTGAAAGCGATCCGGGGAAAGAGACGCCCAAGGTGCCGCCGAGCCGCGGTGGCAGTCGGCGCCGGCGTGCGGCGGCCGCCGCAGCCGCCGCGGCAGCCGCATCGTCGCAAGTCCAAGTCAATGATCGGCTGGACATCGAAGTCGAGCCTGGTTAATTGGCGTGCGGTGGTTGCTCGCCGGCGCGATCGCATCGTCGCTGGCGATTTCGTTCTCTCTCGCGTGCTCGGCCTGGGCCTACGACTTCACCGTCGACGTGCGGACGATCGGGCAGGGCTACCAGGTGCGCGGCTACGCGCCTGACGGCAGCAACCAGCTGCTGACGCGCCGTCGGATCACCCAGTACCTGAACCTGAACGTCTTCGACATCGAGCCGGATCGCTGGAAGGACCCCGACGGCGGCCGCAACAACCTGTTCGTCGACGTGTCGCTGCGCTTCGACACCGACTTCGGCGGCTACACGCTGGGTCGGCCCACCGGTCTCGACGCGATCCGCGAGCTGCAGCAGAACCAGGTCGATATCCTCTATGCGATCGTCGGCGGGCGCGACATCGGCGGGCGGCTCGACTTCCAGCTCGGGCGGCAGATTCATTTCGATCTGGTCGACTTCTATTCGTTCGACGGCGCCGACGTGGTGCTGCGCGCGCAGAAGCCGCTGGTCGTCGAGGCGTTCGCGGGCACCGAGGTGCGCGGCGAGCTTCCGCTCTCGTCGCCGGTGTTCGAGCTCGACGGCACCAGCGCCGGCTCGCGCGATCCGGCGACGCGCCCGGATCAGGCCAGCGAGCTGCGCCCGCTCGCCGGCGCGGCGATCGCGGTCGATCCGGGCGGCGCGACCGCGCTGCGCCTGGCGTACCGGCGCGTCTGGTCGGCGACCGCGGATCGCCTGCCCGGCGAGCCGTCGTCGGGCGTGAACGACGAGAAGCTGTCGCTGACCGGCAACGCCGGATGGCGCGACCGCGTCTTCGTCACGTTCGGTGTGCGCTACAACCTGCTGCTCGCGATGTTCGACGACCAGCAGGTCGGCGTCCGCGTGCGTCTGACGTCGCGCCAATGGCTGTCGGTGGAGCAGGCGTACCTCGCGCCGACCTTCGACGGTGATTCGATCTGGAACATCTTCTCCACCGGCGCCTACCGCGATTTCCGCGCGACCTATGAGCTGCACTTCGCGCCCGGCGTGAAGGCCAACGCGCGCGGCTTCGTGCGCGTCTTCGAGAGCACGCCCGACGAGACCGTCGCGGGCCAGGACCTGGGCGCGCAGGCGCCGGGCGGCCGCCTCGCCGGCGGCGGCACCCTGGGCATCGAGGTGCGGCGCGCGCGCTCGTTCCTGCGTATCGATGGTTACTACGACGACGGTTATGGCGGGCGCAAGGTGGGCGCCGATCTGTCGGCGCGCTACGCGGTTTACCCAGGGCAGTGGGAGCTCGAGGGGCGCCTCACCGGCTACGGCTGGCGCTCGGATCTGCAGCCCGAGTCGAACCGTGGCGTGGTGTTCGGCGCGCAGGCCGGCAGCCGCTACCAGCTGGCGCCCGGGATGCGCATGCACTTCCTGGCCGAGGACAACACCGGAACGCTCTACCGATCACAGTTTCGCGGACTGGCGCTCATCGACGTGGATGCTTCGCTATGAGACGCGCCATGCAACCGATGCAGCTCCTGGGCGCGGTCGCGCTGCTCGGCGCCGTCGCCGTCACCCTGTTGCTGCCGGCGATGAGCCACGGCGAGGCGGCGCGTGGCCCGTCGCCGCTGATCTACCCCCGGCAGTCGTTGCCGCTGCAATTCGATCACGCGGCGCACGCGGCGCGTGGCGCGACCTGCACCGGATGCCACACGATCGCGGCGTCGTCGGCGGCTTCCAGCGACGATCTGATGCCGGGCGAGGCGGCCTGCCGCAGCTGCCACGCGATCGATCGCACCAGGCCGGCGAAGGTGACGCCGCCTCCGCAACCGCCTGCGCGCTGCGACGCTTGCCATCCGAGCTGGGCGGGCGACAGCACCGCGCCCGCCGAGCCGCCGCGCCTCACCGTGCCGTTCCCCAACATCAAGTTCAACCACCAGCTGCACGCGAGCCGCGGCATCGGCTGCGACA
>CAZNCQ010000508.1:0-3580 GCA_964571275.1 uncultured Myxococcales bacterium | reverse complement strand
AACGCGGCCTCGCGCTCCGCGAAGTTCCAGGACGTCTTCTGGAAGACCGGCCGGCTCGACGAGATCTGGCGGATTTCCGAGGCGTCCCCGCCCTCGCCCGTCGGCGAGGTCTTCCGCGCCGGCTATACCGAGCTGGCCAAGCTGCAGAAACGGCGCCAGGAACAATCCGCCGATCCCGCGGGTGAGGCGATGATGGGCGACATCGAGAGCATCCAGCGCTCGCTCGACCGCGCGCGCACGACCGCGATCACGGAGATGGAAAATCGCGTGCCGCTGCTGGGCACGACCGCCAGCGCGGCGCCCTTCATCGGTCTCTTCGGCACGGTGTGGGGCATCATGAACTCGTTCCGCAACATCGGCGCCAAGGGCGCCGCGAACCTGGCCACGGTCGCGCCCGGCATCGCCGAGGCGCTGGTGGCGACGGCGATCGGCCTCATGGCCGCGATCCCCGCCGTCATGGCCTACAACTACTTCTCGCGCCGCATCCGCGTGCTGTCGTCGGAGATGGAGACCTTCTCCAGCGACTTCCTCAACATCGTGCGCCGGAGATTCTTCTAGCCATGGCGATGTCGGGAGGCAGCTCCGGCGGATCGATGCTGACCGAGATCAACGTCACGCCGCTGGTCGACGTGATGCTCGTGCTGCTGATCATCTTCATGGTCACGGCGCCGATGCTGCAGACCGGCGTCGACGTCGACCTGCCCGAGGCCAAAGCACAGACGATCCCGGACGATGAGGGGAAGCTGATCCTGACCGTGACCAAGGACAAGCGCGTGTTCCTGGGCAAGATGCAGATCCCGTTCGACGACGTGGAGAAGATCCTGCGCAACAACGCCAAGCTCAACGCCGACCACGAGCTGTACCTGCACGCCGACAAGGCGCTCTACTACGGCGATGTCGTGAAGATCATGGCCGCGGTCAAGCAAGCCGGCGTCGACAAGCTGGGGATGGTCACCGACCCCCTGGAGTGACCGGTTGCCGCCCGAAAAAAAACGCCGCGCCCCGCGCCGAAACTTCGCCGGACTGCTGATCACGCTCGCGCTGCACGGCGCGGTCCTGTTCGCGGTCAGAGCCGCGCACAGCAAGACCGACGAGCCGCTGGAGATCCCGCGCGACTTCGTGGTCGCGAGGTTGGTCAAGCTCGGCAAGCCGCGCGAGAAGTTCTGGCTGCCGCGCATCACGCAGCCGCCGCGTCCGACCGCGCCACCGAAGGTCATCAAGCTGTCCGACGACCCGAATGCGCCGAAAGCCCCCGTCGAGGCGCCGCGGCCCGACAACCCGCAGATCTCGAAGGACCTGCGACGCGCGCTCGACCGCGCGCGCAAGCTCGAGCAGCTGATCCCGACCGAGCCCGAGGAGGGCCAGCTCACCGGTTCGGCCGCCGGCACAGCCACCGAAGCCAGCGCCGGCGATGCCTACGCCACGGCGATCTTCGACGCCGTCCGCAAGAACTTCACGCCGCCCGAGGGCCTCATCACCGACGCGCAGCTGGCGCGCCTGACGACGACGGTCAAGATCCGCGTCGGCGACGACGGCGCGATCCTGGAAAACAAGCTGCTGAAGTCGTCCGGCAACAGCTTCTTCGATGACGCGTGCGTGTCCGCGATCCTGGCAACGCACAAGGTGCCACCTCCTCCCGCCGCCGCGCGCCGCCTGGCCGCGCGTGGCTACGCCCTCGAATTCGCCGGAAAGGACCTGAAATGATGTTGAGCTCCCCGTCGGTAGCGCGCCGCCGGCTCGGTTTCGACGCCGCGGCCCGCGCCGCCCTCGCGCTGTTCGTCGCGACGCTGACGCTGATGATTGGCGGCGATGCGGCGCGCGCGCAGGCCCCCGCCGCGCCCGGCGGAGCCGCGGCCTCCGAAGATCTGCCCACGATCCACATCACGCCGTCGGGTAGCGACCTCTTCCGTCTGGCGCTGCCCAAGGCCGTCGGCGACAACGAGTCCGGCGCGGCGCTCGACACCGAGACCCGCGATCTCGACATCTCGGGGATCTTCCACCTGCTCGATCCGGGGTCGTTCCCCGCGGAGCTTCAAAACGAGGGGATGGGATTCTCGTCGGCGCTCTGGTCGCAAGTCGGCGCGCAGGGCGTCGCCAAGATGAAGGTCGGCCGCACCGCGGGCGGCGCCGCGACGATCGAGGGCGCGCTCTACGTGATCGGGCGCGGCGAGGGACCGGTCCTGTCGCGCATCTACAAGGGCTCCGACCTCCACGACGCCGTCAGCCAGTTCGCCAACGACGTCGTCGGCTACTTCACCGGGCAGCCCGGTATCTTCGGGTCGCGCATCGCCGTCGCGCTCACCGGCAAGAACCGCGAGATCCTGACCATTGACATGGACGGGTCGCACACGCAGGCGGTGACCAGGATGGGCTCGGATTGCTTGCTGCCGGCCTTCTCACCGGGCGGCGGCGAGATCGCATTCACGTCGTACCTGCGGGGCAACCCCGATCTCTGGATCATCTCGGCGGCGGGCGGGCGCGCGCGCCGCGTGTCGAAGCAACCGGGCCTGAACACCGGCGCGGCCTGGACGCCGAGCGGCGGCAGCATCGCGCTCACCATGTCGTACGAAGGGAACGCCGAGATCTACCGCATCAGCGCCAGCGAGGGCGTGATCCAGACCAAGCTCACGATCAACCCGGCGATCGACAGCTCGCCGTCGTACTCGCCCGATGGCTCTCAGATCGCGTTCGTCTCGAACCGCCAGGGCAGTCCCCAGATCTTCGTGATGCCGTCGTCGGGCGGCGCCGGCAACGCCAAGCGCGTGACGTTTCAGGGCAAGTACAACCAGACGCCGCGCTGGAATCCGCGCGCGGACAAACCGTTGATCGCGTTCACCGGACGCGACGAGCGCGGCGTCTTCGACATCTTCATCCTCGACATGCGCACCGGGAAGATCGATCGCGTGACCCAGGGAAAAGGCTCGAATCAGGATCCGACCTGGTCGCCCGACGGGCGGTTGCTCGCCTACGCGTCGTCGCGCGGCGGGCTCTTCATCGCCAACCCGGAGACGCATCACGAGGTGCAGATCTGGCGCGGCGGCGGATCTTCGCCGAGCTGGGGCCCGGCGCCGACGCGGCACTGAGGTGGCGCCATGAACGGCAAGGCGTTCGCGACCATCGACATCGGCACCAACACGACGTTGCTGCTCGTGGGGCGCGCGGCGCGATCTGATCCTCGCGCCGGCGGCGTCGAGGTCCTGGCCGAGCGTGCCGAGATCACGCGGCTCGGGCGTGGCATCGGCACGAGCGGCGTGCTCGGCAGCGCCGGCATCGCGGCAACGCTCGACGTCCTGCGGGAATACGCGGCCATCGCGCGCACCCACGGCGCCACGATCGCCGCGATCGGTACCGAGGGCCTGCGGCGCGCGTCGAATGCGCGCGCGTTTCTCGATCCCGCGCGTGAGATCCTGGGACGCGACGTCGAGGTCATCGGCGGCGAGCGCGAGGCGGCGCTGACCTTTCGCGCGGTCGCCGAATCGTTCCCGGAGGCGACCGGTGGAGACGCCGCGCTGGTCGTCGTCGACATCGGCGGCGGCTCGACCGAGATCATCGTCGCCGAGCGCGGCGTGGTCCGGCTGCG
>CAZNCQ010000507.1:0-3582 GCA_964571275.1 uncultured Myxococcales bacterium | reverse complement strand
CCGCGCTCGAGCGCGCCGGCATCGCGACCGAGAAGCTCGCCGACGAGGGGAGCACCGCGGCTTTCACCGTGCGCATCGCGCGGCACGACGCGGGCAAGGCGCTGGACCTGCTGCGCTCGCTGGGCCTGCCGCGCGACCGGCGCCACGGCTTCGCCGAGGTCTACGGCCAGCCGAGCCTGATCCCGACGCCGTCGGAGGAACGCGCACGCTACCTGGAAGCGCTGGGCGGCGAGGTCGAGCGGACGCTCGAGACCGCGGACGGCGTCGTCAGCGCGCGCGTGCACCTGGTGCTGGAAGAGAACGATCCGCTGGCCGTCGATCCCAGGCCGCGCACGGCGGCGCGCGCCGCCGTGCTGCTCAAGGTCAGCGGCGGACACGCGCCGCTGCCCGAGGGCGACGTGCAGAAGCTGGTCGCGGGCAGCGTGCCCGGCCTCGATCCCGCGGCGGTCGCGGTCGTGGTCACCCGCGCTCCCGACGCGACCGACGCCAACACCGCCGATGCGTCGCTGGCGCAGCTCGGCCCGCTGCGCGTCGCCAGCGGCAGCCGCCCGCTGCTCATCGCGGCGATCGTCGTCGGGTTGGCGCTGCTCGCGCTGATGGCGGCGCTGTTGCTGCTCACCGCGAGGCGCCTGGCGGCGATGCAAGGTGCGGCGGCGAGGCGGGACGCCGAATAGAGAACGACCGGTCGTTTCGCGGGCTGAGTGGGCCACCCACGAGTTCGAACACGAACACGAACACGAACACGCGGGCCGCTGGCCCTGCGCCCTACGGATTGTTCAGCTTCTTCTTCAGCTCCGCGAGCGCGTCGTCCATGCTGTTCTTCTCGGACATCTGGTTCAGCTTGCGCTCCGCTTCCATCGACGCCGGCGTCCGGCCCGCGAGCTCGTCTCCCAGGCTCGCCTCGGCCTCGACCGCGTCAATCTTGCTCGACATGCGCTCGAAGTCGTCGAACGCCGACGTCTTGGTCGACACCGCGCTGCCGCCGCGCTTCGACGCGCGCGCCTTCTCGCGCAGCGTGCCCTGACGCATCCGCACGTCGTGCACGCGCGCGTCCAGCGCCTTGAGCCCGACCGCCAGCTGCTCGACGTAAACTTGTTGCTCCTGCAGCGCCTTCTGGGTCTCGGCGCGTTCACGTTCCTTGTCGACCTTGCGCGCCAGCGCCTCGCGCGCCAGCGTGTCGTCGCCGGCGCGAACCGCCATGGCCGCGCGGTCCTCCCAGCCCTTCGCCTCGGCGGTCAGCGCCTCGATGCGCTTGCCCAGCCGCTTCTCCTCGGCCATGCAGGTCGCAACCTCGCTGCGCGCCTCGCGCGCCGAGTCCTCCATGTCGCGGACCATCTGATCGATCTCCTTGGCCGGATCCTGCATGGAGTCGACGAGGTCGTTGACGTTCGACTTGATCATCGTGGAGAGCCTGCCGAGAATTCCCATGCCTCGAAGGTTAACGTCCCGGAATCGCTGTGTCGACATGCGCAAGGGCGCGCGATGAGTCGACGGCCCGCGGCGCCGATGCTACGGTCGAGAAGATGCGGCTTCGGGATCTGTCCGGTCAGGATCACGCGACGGCCGTGCTCCGGCGCGCGGTTGCGTCGGGCCACGTGCCGCACGCGTACCTGTTCGAAGGTCCCGAAGGCGTCGGCAAGCGCGCCGCCGCCTACGGCCTGGCGCTGGCGCTGACCTGCGCGGTCGAGCCCGGCGAAGGTTGCGGCACCTGCGATTCGTGCCGCCGCATCGACGCGGGCCTGCATCCGGACGTGCCGGTATTCGCCGCCGAAACCACCCAGATCGTGATCGAGCAGGCTCAGGCGATCGTCGCGATGGCGGCGACGCGGCCGCACGAGGCGCCCGCGCGCGTGATCATCATCGATGACGCCGATCGCCTGAACGTCAACGCCGCGAACTGCTTGCTGAAGACGCTGGAAGAGCCGGCGCCCGGCACGCACATCGTGCTCGTCACCAGCGCGCCCGATCGCATCTTGCCGACGATCCGCTCGCGCGTGCAGCGCATCCGCTTCCGCGCGCTCACGGCCGAGGCGCTGGTCGCGCTGCTCACCGGCGCGCACGCCGTCGAACCGCGCCGCGCCGCGGTGGCGGCTGCGCTGGCCGACGGCTCGGTCGCTCGCGCGCTGCGCGCCGCCGGCGCCGAGGACGACGCGATCTGGGACTCGGTGTCGTCGCTGCGCGACGCCGCGACCGGCGCCGCCACGCGCGGCGGTCCCGACGTGGGGCGAATCTTCAGCGCGGCCGCCGCGGTCGCCGGCGACAAGGAGATCAAGCAGGCGCTGCCGCCGATCATGTCGCTGCTCGGGCGGCTCTATCGCGACGCGATGGTGACGGCGGCGGGCGCGCCCGAGCTGGCGCTGTTCCGCGAGCAGGCCGCGGAGCTGGCGGCGGCAGGCGCGCCGCGCCTGGTGCGCGCGCTCGCGGCGGTGGTCGAGGCCGACGGCGCCATCGCCGCCAACATGAACGCGCTGGTGGCGGTCGAGCGGCTGCTGCTCGAGATCCGCCGCCAGAGCGGCGCGGCCGGGCTGGCGGCGCGATGAACGGCGAGCCGAAAGAACCGATCGAGCGCCTCGTGAACACCGTGGGCGTCAAGCTGCATCCGACGGGGCGCACCTACGAGCTGGACGCA
The DNA here is from genome assembly GCA_964571275.1 of uncultured Myxococcales bacterium. Lineage (GTDB taxonomy): Bacteria > Myxococcota_A > Polyangia > Fen-1088 > Fen-1088 > DASRQZ01. Next base: position 953 of record CAZNCQ010000507.1, on the reverse strand, counting down.
GGGACGTTGACGCTGCGGCGCGGGCAGCGCGTGATCATCCAGGGCGAAAACGGGCACGAGCTGGGCGTGGTCGCGGTGCCGAGCGCGCCGCGCCCGTCGCCGGGCGGCCGGCTTCCGCGGGTGATTCGCGTCGCCGACGAGCGCGACCTCGAGCGGCTGGAGGCGAACGCGCGCCGCGCCGCCGACGCGCTGGCGTTCGGGCGCGAGCTCGTGCGCGCGCGCAAGATCCCGGTGAAGATGTTCCGCGCGGAGCTGCATCAGAACGGCAAGGCGACGTTCTACTTCGCGTCGGAGAACCGCATCGACTTCCGCGATCTCGTGCGTGACCTCAGCAACGAGCTGCGCTTGCGCGTCGAGCTGCGCCAGGTCGGCGTGCGCGACGAGGCCAAGATGGTCGGCGGCATCGGCTCGTGCGGGCTCGAGCTGTGTTGCAGCACGTTCCTGCCACGGTTCGCGCCGGTGTCGATCAAGATGGCCAAGCACCAAAATCTGGTCTTGAACCCCGCGAAGGTCTCGGGCCAGTGCGGGCGCCTCAAGTGCTGCCTGGTCTACGAAGAGGCGAACTACGTCGAGGCGGCGAAGCTCTTGCCCAAGGTCGGCAAGCGCGTGACCACGCCCGAAGGTGAGGGGCGCGTCGCCGACCTCGACGTGCTGCACGGCCGCGTGCGCGTCTATTTCCAGGACGGACCGCCGCAGGTCTTCTCGGCGGAGCAGGTGAAGCAGCTGGGCCCGCCCGGTGGCGGACCGCCTCCGCCCGAGCCCGAGTCGGGCGACGAGCCGCCGCCCGGCGTGCCGAACAACTAGCTCGCTCGCGGCGCCGGGACCCGCCGCGAAGACGCTCGATGCGGGATCGACTATGCTGTCGCGCCTGCCATGGATCCGTTCTACATCACCACGCCGATCTACTACGTCAACGCCCTGCCCCACCTCGGCACGTTCTACTCGACGGTGGT
>CAZNCQ010000506.1:0-3584 GCA_964571275.1 uncultured Myxococcales bacterium | reverse complement strand
TGCTCGACGGTGCGCGCGGTCGACGAGCTCTACGTGGCGCTGCGCCACGGGAAGATCCCTGTCGAGCGCTACAACGGTAAGATGACCACCGACGAGCGCGAGGCCGCGCAGGCGTCGTTCATGCAGCCGGGCCGCAAGGTCGTGATGCTGGCGACCAACGCGTTCGGGTTGGGCATCGACAAGCCCGACATCCGTTACATCATCCACTACCAGATGCCCGGCTCGCCCGAGGCGTACGTGCAGGAGGCGGGGCGCGCGGGCCGCGACGGCAAGCCGGCGCGCTGCGTGCTGCTGTTCCAGCCCGACGACATCGCGATTCAGGAGCACTTCCAAAAAGAGGCGCACCCGACCAAGACCCAGGCGCGCATGGTCGCCGACGGCCTTTACGCCTGGAGCGACGAGGGCAAGGAAGTCTCGGTGCGCGACCTGGCGCTGTCGATGGCGCTGCCCGAGCGGCGGGTGCGCGTGATCCTGTCGGTGCTCGAGGCGATGGGCGTCGCGCAAGAGGTCAAGGCGGCGCGCTGGCAGGGCGTCGAGCCGCGTCCGACGCGCGAGCAGATCGACAAGGCCGCCTCGGTCTTCGAGGCGCGGCGGATTTCGGACCGGCGGCGGCTGGCGTCGCTGCTGGCGTACATGAACACACAGCGCTGCCGCGTGCAGATGATGCGCGCGTACTTCGGCGAGCCCGAGGGGCCAAAATGCGGTCTGTGCGATTCGTGCGCGGGCCTGGACAGCGAGGTGTTCGATCCCGGGTCGGCCGACGAACGGCACGGGCTGCACGCCGCGACCGACTTCCACGCGCGCCCGCGACGGCGCCGGCGCGGCCGCGGTGGTGAGGTTCGCATCGAGGCGCGTGAAAGCAAGGGCGCCCCGGCGCAGAGCAGCCGGCCGGCGCAGCCGTACGTGCCTCCGGCTCCGGTGTTCGAGACGGCGATCCCCGGCGACATCTTGCCGCCGCTCGGGGCCGTCGAGGTTCCGCCGCCGCCCGAGAGCGAGGCCGGCTTCGACGAGGGGGTCTGGCACGAGATGCCCGAGGCGGGAACGTGGCTGGCCGGCGATGCGGTCGTCGATCCCGACGACCTCTGGTTCCGCGAGGACGCGCCGGTGGTCGTGCCCCTCGAGATGTCGAACGGCGTTCACGAGGCGGCGCCGGACGGCGGCGCGCTCGCCGCGGCGAACGGCGAGGCAGCCCCCGGCGAGGCGACCGCGCCGGCGGCCCCCAACTTCGACGGCGACTGGGCGGCGGTGCGCGACGCCAACATCCGGCCCTACGCCGAGTGGCGCGTGGCCCCGCCGGTCGCGCTGCCGGTCGTAGCCAGCGCCAACGCCAGCGCCGGTCGGCCGCCGCACGCGTTCCAGCATCATCCCAAGAACGGCCACAGTGACGGCAACAACCGCGGCCCTCACGGCGGCGGCCTGAACGGGGGCGGTGGTGGCAACGGTGGCCGTCGTCGACGGCGGCGGCGCCCGAACGGAGGCGGGCCGAGCGGCGGCGGCGGCGGGCGGCCGTTGCGCAGCGGTCGCGACGGAGGCGAGCGCAGCCGCGAACGTGGCCCGCGCCTGCCCGGCTTCTACAACCCCGGCGGCGACTAGAGAGATCGACGCGACTACGCGGCTGACTTGAACCACGCGACGAAGCGCCCGATCCCGTCGTCGATCGAGACGCGCGGCGCGTAGCCCAGCTTCGTGCCGGACAGCGCGAGGTCGGCCAGCGTGCGGCGCATGTCGCCCGGTTGCTCCGGTCGCCATTCGATGGTCGGCTTCTTGCCCAGCGCTTGCGAGATCAGCTCGACCAAACGGAGCAGCGACGTCGTGCGCGAGCCGCCCAGGTTGTAGATGCGGTAGCCCGGCACGCGCGCGCGCGTTTGCTCGTCGATGGCCGCGACCGTGCCGTCGATGATGTCGTCGACCCAGGTGTAGTCGCGCGACGTGCTGCCGTCGCCGAAGAGCTCGATCGGCTGGCCAGCGTCGATGAGGCGCGTGAACTTGTGAATCGCCAGGTCCGGCCGCTGGCGCGGGCCGTAGACCGTGAAGAAGCGCAGGCAAGTCACGTCGAGCGACTGCAGGTGGTGCGCCACGAACGCGGACAGCTCGCCCGCGCGCTTCGTCGCCGCGTAGGGCGACGCCGGCTTGCCGCACGGGTCCGACTCGCGAAACGGCACCGCGCTGTCGACCCCGTAGACCGACGACGACGACGCGAACACCACGCGCGTGACCCGATTTTTCCAGCACGCGTCGAGCAGGCGCGCCGTGCCGGTGACGTTGACCTCGCTGTAGCGCAAAGGATCCGCGATCGACGGGCGCACCCCCGCCAGCGCCGCCAGGTGCACCACCGTGTCGGGCCGCGCCTCGGCGAACCCGCGCGCGAGGTCGTCCGACGACGTGATGTCGCCTTCGACGAAGCGGAACTCCGCGCGCGCGCGCAACGGCGCCAGGTTGCCTTCTTTCACCGCGCGCGGATAGAACGCGTCGAAGTTGTCGAGGCCGACGACGTGATCGCCGCGCGCGCAGAGACGCTCGGCGAGATGCGAGCCGATGAATCCGGCTGCTCCGGTCAAGAGGATCCGCATGCGCGCGAAGAATAACGGCCGGCGGGCGATTTGTCGCGGGCCGGCCGCGCGTCAGCGTCGGGGCTCGGCCAGCATCCGGGAATCGGTCGCGGGAGCGCGCAGATGCAGCAGGAACTCGACGTTGCCCTTGCCACCGGTGATCGGCGACGTCGTGCGCCCCAGGACGCCATAGCCGAGACCGGCGGCGGCCGCTTCGATCTCGGCGAGAGCGCGGGCGCGTGCTGTCTCGTCGCGCACGATGCCGCCCTTGCCGATGTGGGCGCGCCCGACCTCGAACTGCGGCTTCACCAGAGTGACCAGGTTCGCGCCCGCGCGCCCGAGCGGCAGCAGCGCCGGCAGCACCAACCGGAGCGAGATGAACGAGACATCGACCACGATGACGTCGACCGGCTCCGGCAGGAGATCCGGCGGCGCCAGGCGGATGTTCGTGCGGTCCAGCACCCGCACCCGCGCATCCGACGCGATCTTCCAGTCCAGCTGCCCGTGTCCCACGTCGACGCAGTAGACCCGCCGCGCGCCCGATTGGAGGAGGCAGTCCGTGAACCCGCCCGTGGACGCCCCGACATCCAGCGCCACCTGCCCCGCCACGTCGACTGCGAACGTGGTGAGCGCATGCGCCAGCTTGAGCCCGCCGCGCGAAACGTAGGGCATCGGCGCGCTGCGCAGGCGCAGCTCGACCGCTGCATCGACCAGCTCGCCGGCCTTTTCAACCGGCCGATCGCCCGCCAGCACTTCCGCCGCCAAGATCAGCGCCCGAGCCTTTTCACGCGAGGGAGCCAGACCCTGCTCGACCACCGCCAAATCCGCCCGGATGCGAGACCCATTGCGCCGCTGATCCGGTGCCACGGGTCGATTCTTACCACCTTCGGTTGCAAACTCGATCGCCCTGCGTAGAATGTCGCCGCGGTCGAGGCACCCCGGAAGACCGCGATGGGGCTGTAGCTCAGCTGGGAGAGCGCCTGAATCGCACTCAGGAGGCCGACGGTTCGATCCCGTTCAGCTCCACGATATTGC
>CAZNCQ010000505.1:0-3588 GCA_964571275.1 uncultured Myxococcales bacterium | reverse complement strand
TGTGCTGCCGGCGGAGGTGGAGGAGAGGGAGAGTGAGGCGGCCGAGCGATCGGGAGGCCCTGTGCTGCCGGCGGAGGTGGAGGAGAGGGAGAGTGAGGCGGCCGAGCGATCGGGAAGCCCTGTGCCCCACGCAGAGGTGGAGGAGTGAGGAGGAGGATCCGCTGAGAGATCGGAAAGCCCTCTCCTCCATGTCCGCGTGGAGGAGAGGGTTGGGTGAGGAGGTCCGGATTGTCGACCACGTCTCGCTCACGACGCCTCACCGCGCAGGTCGCGCAACCGCAGCCCCAGCTGATTCAACCGCAAGTGCACCTGCCGCGCCGACCCGCGCGGCCCGAGCAGCTCCTGCGCCATGCGCCCGAGGTCGCCGTCGCACGCGAGAAACAACGCGCGCAGGTACTGCTTCTCGACCTCGGCCGAGACGCGCGCGAAGCTGGCCGCCGACGCGAGCTGGATCTCGATGCGCCGCGCGCCGGCGCGCCCGCGCGTCGTCCCCGTGGCCGCCGCGCGCGCCCGGCCGCCGGGCACCGACGCCAGGAACTGCTCGACCAGTCGATCGGGCACGTCGAGGATCGCCGGCGCGCGCGGTGCCGGCCTGGCGATCGCGCCGTCGCTGCCCGCCAGGGCGTCGACGTGCTGGGTCAGGCAGAAGACCAGCGCGTTGGTCGCGAGCAGCCGCAGCTCGCGGTGATTCCCGGGCCAGGCGTGCGCGGTCAGGTGCGCCAGCGCCTCGCGGCTGATGAACACGGAGAAAGCGTCACGGCGCGCGGCGGCGGCGCGCGGGCGCCCGAAGACCACCGCGTTCGCGCTCTCGTCGAGATCCTCGGGCGTGGGAAAACGCGCGAGAAATGCGCGCACCAGCGGGCGCAGCGGCTCGGCCCGCAGCGCCTCGAGGAACGCGAAGCGCACCAGCTCGGGCAGATCGTCGCGCCGTTCGCGCAGCGACGGCAGCCGCAGCCGCGTCGCGGGGTTGAGGCGCATGAACAGGTCGGCGCGGAAGCGGCCGTCGCGCACCAGCGCCTCGACATCTTCGTGCGTGGCCGCCACCAGCTTGGGCGCCGCCGGCCGCGGGCGCGCGTCGCCGAGCCGCATGACCGTGCCGCGCTCGAGCACCAGCAGGAGCTGGCGCTGGAGCTCGAGATCCAGGTTGGCGATCTCGTCGAGAAACAGCGTGCCGCCGTGCGCCTGCTCGAACACGCCCGCGTGATCCTCGACGGCCCCGGTGTACGCGCCCCGCCGCGCGCCGAACAGGTGCGACGGCAGCAACGCGGGCGGGATGGTGCTGAGGTCGGTCACCACCAGCGGCCCCTTCGCGCCCGAGCGCGGGTGAATGACGTGCTCGGCGAGGAAGCTCTTGCCCGTGCCGGTCTCGCCCTCGACCAGCACCGGCAGCGGCGAGCGAGCGAGCACCTCCAGCCGGCGGCGCAGCTCCGCCATCGCCGGCGTGCGCCCCCAGAAGATGCGCCCCTCGCCTTCCTGCGCGTGGTGGTGCAGCGCCAGCGCGCGCGAGATCTCGCCTGCCAGGCTGCGGCTGTCGACGATCTCGTTCTCGCACAGGTAGACCAGCGGATCGTCGGGGCGGTCGGCGCCCAGATCCGATCCGGTCGTCGTCAGCATGACCACCGGTAGCGTCGGGTAGGTCTGGCGCAAGCGTTCCAGGATCAGCAAGCCCTGGCGCCGGCGGAGCCCCTCCAGCGCCGCGCGCCGCGCCTTGGGATCCTCTGGCAGCGCCGACTTGTCCTCGGGCAGCAGGCGCTCCTCGGGCAGCGCGAAGTGCAGGTCCAGCACCACCAGATCCGGCAGCGCCGTCAGGCGCCCGAGCGCGTCGGCCGCCTCTTGCCAGTCGTGCGCGCACTTGAGCGGGCAGGCGCGGTCGCGCTCCTCGCACACCAGGCAGGGGATGCGCCGATCGCAGCGCGTGATCGTGTCGAACTGCGGCAGCTGGCGCTGCACCATCTCCACGGTCTGGTCGCGGTCGTCGATCACCAAGAGGCGCGGCACTCGGTTCCTTCCTGGTTCACGTGGGATCCAAAGATCGCGCCAGTTGCCGCGCTCGCCCCGCGAGCTCGTCGAACGCTGTTTCCAGGTCCAGCACGCCGGCGACATCGCCCGCCACCGCGGCCGCGTCCGCGCGCGCCAGCGCCGCAGTGAACCCGCTGACGTCGAGACCTTCGGGCGCGTCGGCCGCCAGCGCCGACCATAACGTCGCAGCCGTCGCGGGCCGCCCCTCGTCATCGATCAAGCGCGGCTGGAGCTCGCCGGGCACCGGTGAGCCGCCCGCGTCACGGCGATCGCGCGCTGGCCAGAGCAGCCGTTTGACCAGGTCGTGTCTCAGGCGCGCGAGCCAGGCGTCGACTTCGGCGGCGGCGACCATCCATAGATTCTATCGAAATCATCTACGAAAGATAGAGCTGCCCGCAGGCGCCCGCGAATCGCGGGCTTCGAGGACCGGATCGCGCCGGCACACCCGGTGCAATGCCAGGGGAGGCATCCGCAAACGACGCGAACCCGAGACAAGGAGCCTGCGATGTTTCTCATGACCGGCCTCGAATTTCTCCTCGGCGTCCGAAGCGCCGCCAACTCCGCCGGCGAGCCGCCGTCCACGCGCTCGGCCGCGATCGTCGTCGGCCGTCGCATCGTCGGCCGCGAGGTGGTCGACGGCGAGAACCCCGAGAGCCCGTTTCGCGCCGGAGAGACGATCTACGCCTACGGTTCGGTCGCCGGTCAGCGAGGCAAGTTCGTCGAGCACGTGTGGTCGCGCGACGGCGTCGAGGTCGCGCGCCACTACCTGCCGATCGGCTCCGACCGTCGCTGGCGCACCTGGTCGCGCCACCGGGTCACGGCCGGCGACTACGTGGTCGAGATCTTCGCGCCCGACGGCCGACACCTCGCGCGCCACGCCTTCACCGCATTCCCCACCGCGGCCCGCCGCGGCTGAACCCCTCGCCAATCACCACCAACCAGGAGAGATCGCCATGGAACGGATCAAACGCATCGCTCACAAGTGTTACGTGTTCATGCGCGCCGGCGCCGCCGCCGTCGTGCTCGGGCTCATCGAGACTTTCGGCAGCCCGCGCGGCCGCCGCCTGCTCGCGGTCGGCGCGCTGGTCGGCGGCGTGCTGCTGCTGGTGCTGCGGCCGCCGGTGCAGGTCGTGCCCGCCGGCGAGGTCGGGGTTCGCATCAACCGGATGACCGGCAACGTCTCTGTGTGCCCGGAGGGACCAGCCTTGACGCTGCCGTTCGTGCACGAGCTGCGGCGCTATTCGCTGCGCGAGCAAGTGTATCGCCCGTCGGACAGCGCCAGCGCCGAGGGCGCGACGCCGTTCCAGACCGTCGAGGGGCTGTCGGTCGGCATCTCCGTGACCGTGCGTTACGCGCTGGACCGGGACCACGTCGCCGACATCGCCAAGAGGCTGCCCACCGACGTGGGCAAGGATCTGATCGAGCCGACGGTCGACGGCGTTCTTCACCGCGCGCTGTCGAAGCACACGGTGCGCGAGGTGTTCACCGACAAGCGTATCGAGATCCAGAACGACATCGAGCAGGAGCTGCGCGGGCTGCTCGCGCGCGACGGCATCGTGGTGCGCGCGC
>CAZNCQ010000504.1:0-3609 GCA_964571275.1 uncultured Myxococcales bacterium | reverse complement strand
CCTGGAACGGGACGTTGACCAGGTTGAAGAAGTAGAGGTGCCCGAGCCAGATGATGCCGAACAGGATGTGGCTCCAGCGAAACAGCACGTTCAGGAGGGAGTCGGGGTCGTTGAACATGCAGCGGTCTCCTTGTCAGTGGGAGGACCGTCGGGTGATATCACCAAATTGCCAGGCGTGACCAGCGCCGGCGGATCGCGACTCCGCCGCGGAGCAGCGTGCCGGCGAGCGCGACCGCCGCCAGCCCCATGACCGCGATGCCGAACTCGCGCGCGGTGCCGAGCAAACCCCCGCCGTGCACGACGCGGATGCCGCCCAGCACCGCCGGCAACCCCATCGCCAGATAGGCGATCACGTAGAGGATCGAGAGGACTCCGGCGCGTTCGTGCGCGGCGGCCAGCGGAACCACCGTGCGGATCGCGCCCTGAAAGCCGGTGCCGAAGGCGGTGCCGGCGACGACGAAGCCGGCGAAGAGCCACGCGATCGACTCGTGCCGGATTGCGAACAGCGTCAGCGCGACGCCGCCGAACAGCGCGGCCATTCCCCCCAGCATCAGCGCGCGCGGCGTGCGCTGGCGGGTGAGGAGCACGGACAGCGCGCCGCTGGCCGCGAACACGAACAGCGAGAAGCCGCCGAGCGCGATCGACGGCGAGCCCGAGATTCGGCGCACCAGCGTCGGGCCGAGCGCGCCGTAGAAGCCGACCAGCGACCAGGTCGCGATCAGCGCGGGCGCGGCGACGAACACCGCGGCGCGCGCCGCCGCCGGCACCCGGAAGTGTGGGCGCAGCGACGCGAGCGCGCCCGGCCGCGGCGTCACCGATTCGGGCATCAGCGCGACGCCGATGGCCTGCACCACGAAGACCACGCCCAGCACCAGGTAGACCAGCTGGGTCGGCGCTGGCAGGTACTGCACCAGCAACCCCGACAGGAGGCCGCCCGTGGCGGTGCCCAGCATCGGACCGACCGCATTGGCGACCGTCCCCTTGGCGCGGTCGATGTCGAGCATGCCCGCGCCGACCGCGCCGGCGGCGGCGCCCGTCGACAGGCCCTGCACCACGCGCGCGGCCACCAGCGCGCCGACGCCGTGGGCGGTTGCGAAGATCGTCATCGCGACCGCTTGCGTGAGCGTGGCCGCGATCAGCACCGGCCGGCGGCCCACGTGGTCGGACAGCGACCCGAACACCAGCAGCGCCGACAGCACCGCGAAGGCGTAGACGCCAAACACCACGGTGATGGTGATCGGCGAAAAGCCCCACGCCGCCTGGTACACGGCATAGAGCGGCGACGGCGCGCACGAGCCGGCCAGGAAAAACAGGATGATCGACGCTTGCAGGTGGAACGCGGTGCCTTTGGAGAGACGCATGAGAACCCTCGATTCTTGAAGAGCGGCGACGTCCCGGTCGAGGTGAACAGACCGTTCTGTCTGTCTGGTGGCCTTGAATATGAACAGACCGGTCGGTATAGTCAAGCCATGTCGACCATGAATCTCGAAGGCTCGGTCCGGGATCGGCTGCTGGCCGCCGCGAACGAGCTCTTCTATCAAGAGGGAATTCACACGGTTGGCATCGAGCGCGTGCTCGAGCGCGCCGGTGTGGCCAAGGCGTCGCTCTACAGCACCTTCGGCAGCAAGGACGAGCTCGTGCGCGCCTATCTGCTCGCGCGCCACGAGCGACGGCAAGCCCGCATCAATGCCCGCATCGCGCGCTACGAAGATCCGCGCGAAAAGATCCTGGCGATCTTCGATCTCATCGCCGAGCTGGCGGCCGAGCCGAACTTTCGCGGGTGCGCGTTCATGCGCGCGCGCTCCGAAGGCCCCGCCGGCGAGACCAGGGTGACCCAGGTCTGCACCGACACGCGCGGCTGGACGCGCGGGCTCTACACCGACCTGGCGCGCGCGGCGGGCGTCACGGATCCCGAAGAGGTCGGCGAGCGGCTGATGCTGCTCTACGACGGCGCGATGGTCGGCGCCGCGATGGACGGCGGCGCCGCGGCCGCCAAGGTGGCGCGCGCGATGGCCGAGGAGCTGCTCGACACGAACGCGACGTCGGGGCCAAAGCCGAAACGCCCCGCGCGCGGCGGGCGAAAGCGCTGATTCGGGCGAAAGCGCTGATTCGGGCGAAAGCGCTGATTCGGACGAAAGCGCTGATTCGGACGATCTCCGGAATGAAACCCGCGGCAGCCGCTGTTGTCGATCTGAAGCGGCTGCGAGCGGCGTGACCGCAACCTCGAGCGCACGCCGGAAGTGAGAGGCGGCGTCTCTGGTCGAGCTGGCCGCGCGGCTGGCGCATCGACCTCCGGCGTGAGATCCTTTCCCGCTAACCCCACGAAATGACAAGAACACCCTCGAGTCGAATTGCGCCGCCGCCGGTGCAGAAACAGAAGTGCGGCGCGTCGCGCTCGGCGTGGCTGCTTTGGTTGTTCGTGCCCGGATGCGCCGCCGGCGGCGTCACGGCGGTGACCGTTCCGGCGGTCGGCACCGGCCATTCGGTGAGCGTCCCCGACGTCCCCGGCGTCGCCGCGACCGGCCCGGCGGTGACGCGCATCGATCCGCGCACGGAGGGCAACGTGCCCGTGCCTCCCGGCCTGGCGGTGCTGCGCGACGAGCTTCAGCGCGGGATGAGCGAGCTCAAGGCGAAGGGCAACCCCGCGCCGTACTACATCGGCTACGAGGTTCACGATCGCAAGGAGGTCGTCGTCTCGGCGAGCTACGGCGCGCTGGTGCAGTCGTCGGCGCGGCGCGCGCGCATCCTGGACACCGACGTGCGCGTCGGCGACTACCGGCTCGATTCGACGCACGCGATCCGCTCCGACGACTTCGACTACTCGTCGGTGTTGAGCGGCCACGCCGTCACGATGCCGCTGTCCGACGATCCGGGCGCGCTGCGTTCGGTGGCCTGGCTCGAGACCGACCGCCGCTACAAAGAGGCGGCCGAGCGCCTGGTCAAGGTCAAGACCCAGCGCACGCTCAAGGTCGCCGACGAGGACCCCTCCGACGATTTCTCGCACGAGAAGCCGGTCAGCTACATCGGCCCCGCGGCGTCGATCGAGGTCGATCGGCCGGCGTGGGAGAAGAAGATCCGCGAGCTGTCGGCGCGCTTTCGCAGCCAGGACAACGTCTACGACTCGCAGGTGACGCTGCAGGTGGTCAGCCACACGCGCTGGCTGCTCAACAGCGAGGGCTCGGTGATCCAGACCGGCCGCAACTACGTGCGCGTCTTCCTGCAGGCCGAGACGCGCGCCGACGACGGCATGGAGCTCGAACGCTTCGAGAGCTACGACGCCGCGACGCTCGAGTCGCTGGCGGGGATGGCCGAGATGGAGAAGGGCGCCGACTCGATGATCGCCGACCTGAAGGCGCTGCGAAAGGCGCCGCTCGCCGACCCCTACATCGGGCCCGCGATCCTCGAGGGGCGCGCCGCCGGCGTCTTCTTCCACGAGATCTTCGGCCACCGCGTCGAGGGGCACCGCCAGAAGAACGAGGACGAAGGGCAGACCTTCGCCAAGAAGATCGGCGAGCCGGTGATGCCCGACTTCGTGTCGGTCTACGACGACCCGACGCTGTCGCGCATCGGCGGCGTCGATCTCAACGGCTTTTACCGCTACGACGACGA
>CAZNCQ010000503.1:0-3628 GCA_964571275.1 uncultured Myxococcales bacterium | reverse complement strand
CAGCTGCCCGACAAGGCCATCGACCTCGTCGACGAGGCGGCGAGCCGCCTCAAGATGCAGATCGACTCGCTTCCCGAGCCGATCGATCAGCTGGAGCGGCGGTTGACGTCGCTGGCGATCGAGAAGTCGGCGCTCGGCCGCGAAAAGGACGAGGCCTCGGCGCGGCGGCTTGACGCCGTCGAGCAGGAGATCGCCGAAAAGCGCGAGCAAGTCGACGCGATGAAGAGCGTCTGGCAGCGTGAAAAGCAGCTGATCTCCGACCTGCGCAAGATCAACGAGGCGGTCGACGCCGCCAAGACCGAGGCCGAGCTGGCGCAGCGCAAGGGCGATCTCAACCGCGCCGCGGAGCTGCGCTTCGGGCGCGTTCCCGAGCTCGAAAAGCAGGCCGTGGCGAAGAACGCCGACCTCAAGGCGGCGCAGAAGCAGGGCTCGTTCCTGCGCGAAGAGGTGACCGAAGAGGACATCGCCGGCGTGGTCTCGAAGTGGACCGGCATCCCGGTCGACAAGATGCTCGAGGGTGAGCAGGAGCGCCTCGTGCACCTGGATGACCGCCTGCACGAGCGCGTGATCGGCCAGAACGAGGCGGTCACCGCCATCGCCAACGCCGTCCGCCGCTCGCGCGCCGGGCTCCAGGATCCGAACCGCCCGATCGGGTCGTTCATCTTTCTTGGCCCGACCGGCGTCGGCAAGACCGAGCTCGCGCGCGCGCTGGCCGAGTTCTTGTTCGACGACGAGACGCACATGGTGCGCATCGACATGTCGGAATACATGGAGAAGCACGCCGTCTCGCGGCTCATCGGCGCGCCTCCCGGCTACGTCGGCTACGACGAGGGCGGCCAGCTGACCGAGGCGGTGCGCCGGCGCCCCTACTCCGTCGTGCTGTTCGACGAGATCGAGAAGGCGCACCCCGACGTGTTCAACACGCTGCTGCAGCTCCTCGACGACGGCCGCCTGACCGACGGCCACGGCCGCACGGTCGACTTCCGGAACACGGTCATCATCATGACGTCGAACGTCGGCAGCCACCTGATCGGCGACGCGGCGAGCTGGGACGACGAGGAGACGCGCAAGCGCGTGATGGACGAGCTGCGCCGGACGTTCCGGCCGGAGTTCCTGAACCGCGTCGACGACATCGTGCTGTTCCACAAGCTGGGGCGCGAGGAGATCGGCCGCATCGTCAAGCTGCAGCTCGGGCGCCTGCGCAAGCTGCTGCAAGAGCGCGATCTGGCGATCGAGCTCACTCCCGAGGCGGCGGCGTTCCTGGGCGACAAGGGCTACGACCCGACGTATGGGGCGCGGCCACTCAAGCGCGCCATCATGCGCTACATCCAGGACCCGCTGGCCAAGCGGCTGCTGCGCGGCGAATTCGCGCCGCACGACACCATCCTCGTCGACGTCGATGCCGGAAGCTCGATTGGCGACCGCGCCGAGGGGGGAGCACTGACATTCCAGAAGAAAATCGCCTCGCCGGTCGCGGCGGTCTCGTGACATGATCGAACCGACAACTCCGGTATCGTTGACGTTTCCCGCAGCATCCTCGACCTTCCCACCCCTGCCCATCCCATGAAGGATCTTTACAAAACGCTCGGCGTCGCCGAGGACGCCGAAGAGACAGCCATCAAGAAGGCCTACCGGAAGCTCGCCAAGGAGTTTCACCCCGACGTCACCGGGGGCGACAAGAAGAAGACGGAGCGGTTCAAGGAGATCAACGAGGCGTACGGTGTCCTCGGTGACAAGCAGAAGCGCACCGAATACGACCGGCTCAAGAACGCGCCGGTAAGGCCCGATGGGATGCCCGAAGGCTTCGATCCCGATGCTTTCGCCCAGGCGTTCGGAGGAGGCGGCGGTCGGGGTGCACGAGGTGGAGTTCATCATTCGGGAGACTTCGTTGATCTCGGGGACATCTTCTCCAGCCTCTTCGGTGAACAAGCGCGCGGTCGCGGCGGCCGCGCGGGCGGGGGTGATCCGTTCTCGCAGACCCGCACCCGGCCCAGCCGCGGTTCGGACATGTTGGGGTCGCTCGAGGTGAGCTTCACCGAAGCGGCGCTGGGGACGCGCCGGACGGTGCGAACCGGCTCCGGCGGCGAGGTCGAAGTTCAGATCCCCGCCGGCGTCGAGACCGGTGGCCGGCTGCGCGTCCCGGGACAGGGGGCGCCATCGCCGCAGAAGAACGGCGTGCCAGGCGATCTGTTCCTGGATATCAACGTCGCTGCCGATCGTTTTTTGCACCGCAATGGCAGTGATATCGAGCTCGACCTGCCGGTCAGCGTCGCGGAGGCAGCGCTGGGCGCGAAGGTCGACGTCCCCACCGTCGAGGGACGGGTCACCCTGAGCATTCCGCCGGGAACGTCGAGCGGCGCGCGCCTGCGCCTGCGCGGGCGCGGGGTGAAGAAGTCCGACGGTACGCGCGGCGACCAGTTCTGCCGCGTCGAGGTCGTCGTTCCGCGCCTGGGGCCGGACGACGGAGAAATCCGAAAGCTTTTCGAGGAGATCGGTCGGCGCACCGCCGGCACCTCCGTGAGGAGCTTCTGATACGGGCAAAAGCGCACTTTTCCGCTTACCTTTTGAGTGGGCCCGGCATCAAATCTAGTGCAACGTGAGGAGCCAATGACAACGCCAGACAATTCCAAGGCCCTGCCGCTTTTGTCGCTTCGCAATTTGGTGCTGTTCCCGGGCGCGGTCATGCCGGTCGAGATCGGACGTCCGAGCTCGCTGCGACTGATCGAGGCGCTCGGCGGCAAGGGAGCGCACGTCCTGGTTGGGACGCAGAAAGACGCCGACGTGGAAGAGCCCGCCGGCAACGACCTCTACACCGTCTGTGTCGAGGGCGAGGTCGTCCGCATCGTCAAGGCGGCCGAGAACCGCGTGACCGCGGTGCTGCGCGGCCTCGAGCGCCGGCGCGTGACCGGGTTCGTTCAAGAGAAGCCGTACCTGGTCGCGTCGTACGAGCCGCTGGTCGAGGCGCGCAAGGACGCGATCGAGATCGACGGGCTCGGCATGGCGGTTTACGACGTGTCGAAGCAGCTGATCGCGATCTCGCCGGACATCCCGGACGAGACCGCGCAGGTGCTGGACCAGCACAAGGATCCCGCGCGTCTCGGCGACATCGTCGCCGCGACCGTCGATCTGTCGCCCGAGGAGCGCGCGTCGCTGCTGGTCGAGATCGACGTCGCGGAGCGGCTGCGCCGCTTGCTGGTGCTGCTGCAGCGCAAGGTCGAGCTCATCAAGGTGAAGCAAAAGATCGACTCGCAGGTGCGCGAGGAGTTCTCGAAGCATCAGCGCGAGGCGGTGCTGCGCCAGAAGCTGAAGGCGATCCAGGACGAGCTCGGTGAGGGCGAGGACGCGAGTGATCTGGACGCGTTCGAGGAGAAGATCAAAGGGGCGCAGATGCCGGAGGAGGTCGCGAAGACCGCCCGCAAGCAGCTGGAGCGCCTGAAGCAGATGGCGCAATCGTCCGCCGAGTACACCGTGCAGCGCACGTACCTCGAGTGGCTCGTCGAGCTGCCGTGGAACAAGCAGACCGACGACCGCCTCGAGCTCGAGCAGGCGCGCACGATCCTCGACTCGGATCACTACGATCTGAAGCAGGTGAAGAAGCGCATCCTCGAGTACCTGGCCGTGCGCAAGC
>CAZNCQ010000502.1:0-3637 GCA_964571275.1 uncultured Myxococcales bacterium | reverse complement strand
GATTGGCGCTCACAGAAGCACACTAACAGAGATTGGTGCGAGATCGGCAAAGAGCGCGGCACACCAGGAAAATGTGAGGCGTGCGCTTCTCACCTTGTCCCACCTGACGGCGCGGCGGCCGGCGAAGTTTGATCGGGCTTCGTTTGATCGGGCGTCGTTTGATCTGGCTTCGCCTGCCTCACCGGGCTGCCCGTGTCGACGATCGCGATCGCCGCGCTTCCCAGAGCCCAGATCCGACCGAAGCGATCGAGCGTGAGATCGAGCATGTCGTCCTCGACGATCAACGTCCCCGCCGCCAGGAGGGAAGCGCTCGCCTCTTTTTGATCGAGCACGCGGAGCCCCTTGGCCGTCGCCAGCCACATGCGACCGGCGCCGTCGGCCGCCACGCCACGCGCGGCTGTCGCCGCCGGCCCGTCACCGGTGAAGCGCCACTCCTTGCCGTCGAATCGACCGGCGCCGCCCGACGTCGCGGCCCAGATCTTTCCGTCGCTGCCCTTGGCGACACCGAAGCACACCTCGCTGTCCATGTGCTCGTTCTCGCCCCAGTGACGCAGCTCCGACTCCTGCAGGCGATCGATCCCGCTGCGCGACGAGAACCAGGTCGCCGCGCCGTCGAAGAGCGCGCCGGTGAGGTCGTGAGGAAGCGGCAGGCTCTCCGCGCTCGTCTCCTTCGGCGACAGCGCGCCGTGATGAACCGCCGTCGCCTTGCCCGAGGGCGCGAGCGAGATCTCCAGCGCGCCCCTGCCCTGTTCCTGATCGTCTTTCGCGACAGTGCCGACGCCGAGCCACAGCTTGCCGCTGGGCGCGAACGTCGCGAACGAGATCGAGGGCCGGCTTCCGTCGGGCACCGCGCCGAGCGCTACCTTCTCGACGGTGTGCCAGTCGGCGTCGCGCGGCGGGCCCGCTCCGCCGGGCGCCAGGCGCGCCACGATCATGTTTCGGAACGGCGGTTCGGCGATCACACTGAACATCGTGCGGTCGGCATCCTCGGCGACGGCGAGCGCGCGGCCGGCGGGGCTCTCGCCCGCGCGCGTCTCCTGAAAGCGCGCGCCATCGTAGAACCAGGCGTGGGCGCCGCCCGCGACCACCAGACAGCGATCGATCGCCGCGCACGCGACCGACAGGCGGTCGGCGTCGTAGGTCAAGTCGCCCGAGAGATAGAGCGGCCGCGCCGCTTCCGCGCGCGCGACCCCCATCGACCGCGAGCCGCACCAGAGCACGGGCGCCTCCTCGTTGATGCCGCCCGCGGCAGCGATCACCGTCACCTGGGGCGGCAGCGCCAGCGCCATCGGCACCGCCTGATAGCGCGCCGTGCTGCCCTTGCGCACCGACACCAGCCGGAAGGCGCCGGTCGCGGGCGGCGCGCCGCGCGGCAGGGGACGCAGCTCGAACGGACGCTCGGCGCCCGGCGCGCCGGCGATCAAGATCGGGTGCGCGCCCGCGCTGACCAGGCGCACGAAGGGCGCGGTCGTGTTCGATTGCGTGCGGTACTCCTCGGTTCCTTCTTTCAAGATCAGCGTGATGCGCCCGCCGTTGCTGGCCCGCGTGGCCACCACGCGCGCGCCCCCCGGGCTGCGGGCCAGGCCGACGACTTCCTCGGCGGCGCCGCCGTCGCCCGGCATCAGGATCGGCTTGCCGCCGTTCGCACCGACGAGAAACAGCCCGTGCCCGCGCGTGCCGACCCACACCGAGCGGCCGTCCTCGTCGAGATCCAGCGACGTGACCGCCACGTCGCGGAGAAAATCGAACGTGGCCCAGCTGTGCCCGTCATAGCGATAGAGCCCGCTCGGGCCGGCCGCCCATCCGCCGGCGCCGGCGCCCCCGGCCGCGAGCAGCGTGATCCCGGTGAGCGATCCGAACCAGTCGTAGCGCAGTCGGCCGCCCTTGTCGGCGAGACGGCCGATGCCGGCCTCGCTGGCCACCCAGACGCCGCGATCGTCGTCGACGGTCAGCGCATCGATGCGGTGGCCGAGCAGGCCGCTCTCGGCGCCGATCGGCTCGGCGTCGGCGTCATCCGCGGCAGCGCCGCTCTTGCCGACGATTTTCCAGCGACGCAATCCGCGCTCCGTGCCCGCCCACACATAGGCTCCGCCGAGGGCGATCGCGGTGATGGGCACCGACTCCGCGTAGCGGGCGACCGGGAACGCGGCGGGCAACCCGGAGGTCGCACCCGAGGACGGCGTCGCACCCACCGCGGTGCCCGGCGCTGCAGTGGGAACCGACGCGCGACAGGCGGCCAGCGCGACCGCGCCGGCCAGGGCGAGACCCCAGCGACGGAAGCAGGAAGGGGGCATGATCGCTCGGTTACTATGACAGCGGCCCGCGGTCAAGCTAGGCTGACGCCGTCGTGCGTGGGGGTCCTCCTTTCGAGTCGTCGAGCCGGTGGTGGTCCATCGCCGGGGCGCTGATCGCGTCCACCGTCGGCGTCGTTTCTTCTTTCGTCGTGTTTCCCCTCGGGGAGGCGCGCGCGGACGACAGCGCCCACGTGACCATCGAGGAAGGCCGCACCACCGAGATTGTCGCCGGCCCGCCGATCGGCGCCGCGCTCGAGCGCGCCGTGCGCAGCGACGCCTACGCGCTGGCGGTCGCGAGCGACCACGACGAGCACTGGAGCGAGGCCGCCGGCCTGTACCAGCAGGCGATCGCCGAGTGGACCTCGCAGTACCGGCACGATCCGTCGCCCGAGCTCGAGCGCGCGATCTTCAAGGCCGACCGCGAGCGCCAGCGATCGCAGCTGCTGGCCGGCGTGCAGGCCCAACGCGACAAGCTGCCGCCCGCGACCGTGCGCGCACTCGCGCTCGAGCGCGGGCGCATCTACCGCGCCAAGCTCATGAGCGTGCGCGCCTACACCGGCGCCGTGCCCGTCGCGCTGTTCGCGCGCGCGCGCCGTGAGCTGGAGGAAGCGCTACGCCTGGCCGATTCGACCAAGCCGAGCGCGGAGACCGAGGTTCGCCTGCTGCTGTGCGCGACCCGCGCCGCCGGTGGCGACCGCATGGCCGCGCGCCTCGAGCTGGCGCACGTCAGCAGCGGCGAGCGCGACGACCCCTCCTCTACCCTGCCGCTGGCGACCTGCCAGGCCGCGCTCGGCAACCTGCCCGAGGCGCTGACCCTGCTCGAGAGCTACGTGCGCCGCCAACCCGTCGAGCAGCGCCTGGACCCGTACGCCCTGCGCGACCTCTATCTGGCCAACGACTGGGACCGCCTGCGCGGCGACCGCCGTTTCGAAAGCCTCTTCTCCCGCCTCCGTCGATATTGACCCCGCGCCCGGGTGCTGCTAGTTAACCCCTGCCGGTGCGAGCCGGCGGGGGGCTGTAGCTCAGCTGGGAGAGCGCCTCAATGGCATTGAGGAGGCCGACGGTTCGATCCCGTTCAGCTCCACCGAAGGTAAGTCCTGGATCCGTATTCCCATTCCTCGGGGTGGGCGTGAGGCCGGCGAGAGCTAACGGAGGGATGCGTGGTCCTCAAGTGGTCCTCTTCCACTCTGTTTCCGGCTGATTGGGTGGGACCAGGTCGGAGGCGAGCGTGAGCGCGAACCCCATTGAAGAAGCACGCCGGATCCTCGACCGGGCGGCGAAGGCGGTCGCAGAAGCGCGACTGAGGGGTCAACCATCGGCAGTGGTGGGCCGCTACGTCCTGG
>CAZNCQ010000501.1:0-3644 GCA_964571275.1 uncultured Myxococcales bacterium | reverse complement strand
CCGGCGACATCACGTCGCTCTACACCTCCGGCTACCCGTAGTCGGCCGCGCGAATTGCCGCCGCGCCCCCCCCCCCGAGCACCGGCGTCACCGACGCGAGCCCCGACGATCTCTTGTGGGTGATGATCCCCGATCGCCCGGCGATGCGTTCGTTCTGGCATCCGGCGTCCACCCTTGTTCGTCGTGGCCAAGACTCTCGTCGGCGGCGTTCGGCGGCTGAGTGGCTCCGGCTCGAAGCGCTCGGCGCGCGCGACGTGGATGTGCACCCACGGCGCTCGGGCACGCCGCCGCCTAGCGCAGGTTGCTGACCGGCTCCACGTTGGGCTGTTCGGCGACGGTTGGCGCTTGTTCTTTGAAGCCGACCGCGACGCTCTTCTCGAAGGGAACGTTGAATCCCTTCTTGTCCTTCACGACGAACGATAGGTTCGTGGGGGAACCGCTCACGGAGTAGATTTCTTTCTCAGTGTTCAGGTTCAGTGAATAGCCGTGAAGATAGGTGAAAATTGCGCGGTCGCGACCCTGAAGCCGGACCCTGCAAGTGACGTGATGACGCCCGGAGGTCAAGCGCCCCGCATAGATCAGGTAGTCGCGACCGTGCTGCGCTCGGGTGACGACGGTCGGTAGGTCGGCATCATCCAAGGTGAAGCGCGCATCGACGATTTGGAACCTATTGCCGACATCGTTGCGAAAGAATAGCGTCGCCTTTCCCAGAATGGGAAGTGGGGGCGCCACATTCACCGGCCCCTCGCCCGCCGCTGATCGGGGCGCCGCCGCAGTGGAATCAGGCATGGCCACCGTCGAATCAGGGCCCTCCGTCGAATCAGGCACCGCCACCGTCGAATCAGATGCCGCCGTCGAATCAGGCGCCGCCATCGCGAGCCGCCCATAGGCCAGCATCCCCGAAATGGCAATTCCAATACCGCACAATTTCTGCCGCATGATGTCCCTCCTTCCAAACCCCCCGGGGTAAACTAACTACGGTCTGCCATATCAACAGGCCTGGCCTGGATCTGATAGCTGATCCACCCCGCGGCGACCCACCGGGCGGGCCGACAAAACGCGCAAGCCGCGACAGGGTGACGCAGCTACCACCCGCGCTGCGCCGGCTCCGACGTCGACCTCCGCGGGCGCGGCCCGACACGTCGCTATTCCGCGGGCGCCGAGACGAGCGGAAAGGCCTCATCGTTCGGCAGCTGCTTCGCGATGTCGACCAGCGCGGTGCGCAGGCCTTCCTCGACGGTGGGGTGATAAAAGGGGGCGCGCAAAAGGTCGAAGACCGTGCTGCGCCGATGGATCGCCAGGGCCAGCCAGTGGGCGAGGTGCTCGCCTTGGGGGGCGAAGAGCTCGGCCCCCACGAGCGCCCCATCCTCCCGATTGGCACAGATCCGCAACAGGCCCGCGTTGCGCAACATCATCCGCGCGCGCCCCTGGTCGGCGAAGCGGGCTTCACCCAACACGACCCGGTCGTGATCGAGCGCGTCGAAGCGCTGCCCCACCAGCGCCAGGGTGGGATCGCTGAAGACAATCGACAGGGGCGTTCGTCGTACGAATCGTCTGACGGAAGAGCAGACGGCGTTGAGACCGGCGATGTGGCCGTCGTCGGCGGCTTCGTGTTGCAAGGGGACCTCGGCGTTGGCGTCGCCGGCCAGGAATATCGGCAGGCCGGCCACCTGGAGCGTCGCGCGGTCCACCTTGGGCAGGCCCTTTTCGTCGAGGGGAACGCCCAGGTTTTCGAGGCCGAGCCCCTGAACGCAGGGCGTGCGGCCCATGGCGACGAGCACGCGGTCGACCACCACGCCGGCGGAACCCGCCGTCACGCACAGACCCTCCCCTTCGGCCGTCAACCGAGCTTCGTGCCCGAGGTGCACATTCAGCTCGTGGCGAAGAGTGTCGAGCGCCGTGTCGTTGACGGGCCCCTGACTCAACCCGGCGATCGTCCGCCCGGCGTGGAAGCCGGTGACCTGCACGCCGAGCCGAGCGAGCGCCTGCGCCATCTCGAGACCGACCGGACCAAGGCCGACGACCGCCAGCCGCGACGGCAGCGTGCGCTGCTCGAAGAGAGAGTCGGTGGTGAGCAGCCGGTCGGCCAAAGTCTGCCAATCCTCCGGGACGGACGGCCGGGAGCCGGGCGCCAGAACGATGCTCCGCGTTTCGAAGACGCGCCCGTCGATCTCCACCTCGTGCGTCCCCCGCAGGCGGGCGCGCCCCGAGATCGCCCGGTCGCCGAGATCATCCGTGAGCTCTCGGGTTTCGCTCACGAAGCCGTCGCGCACTCTGCGAACGCGCGCCAGCACCGCGCCAACGTCGACGCGCAGGCGGTCGCCTCCTGAAAGACCCAGCTCGGAGAAGACCAGGCGGCGGTGAAATTCCCCCGCGGCTTCGATCAAGGCCTTGGAGGGCATGCACCCGACGCGGGCGCACATGGTACCCCAGGGACCGTGGTTGACGATGATGAAGCTCTCGGTGCGCTTTCGCACCTCGCGCAGCGCACCCAGGCCGGCAGTCCCCGCGCCCACGATGATCACATCGACGCTGCCCATGGAGGTCGCTCTCCCTCAAAGATGTCCGGCGGCGCGCCGTAGGGACGCGCGAGGGTCCTCGGTGACGGGACTGCCGTGCCCCACCAGAACCATGCGGAGATCGGGGCGCTCCGCGAGCGATCTCAACCAGGCTTGGACACGATTGCGATCGGAGACCTCGCGCCATCTCACCACGCGCGCCACCCCGAGCCCGCCGCCGGGAGGTCCGAGCACGCGCACCAGCAGACCCATCAAGCCGGGAAGGCCAGAGAGGTTTCCCAGCAGCTCGGTCGTACAGAGGGCCATGCCGGCCATGGCACCTTCGACGGGGAGCTCCAGAACGACCTCGCGATACGTCGTCCCGGGCAGAACGTAGGCGTTGATTCCCAGCTCTCCGAGCTCGCTGATGTCACCGTCGATCGGGACTTTGCGGGCGTGCCCGGGCTCGGGCGCGAGGATCCGAAGGTCCGGGTAGCGGTGCTTGTAAAACGGCGCGTCCATCCCGTGACGATCGTGAGGCATCACCATGATGGCCGGGCGGCCCAGCCTTTCGAGCGCCTCCATGTCCGCCGCGTGCATCGCCACCACGCTGTAGAGCAAGAGCCGCCCATCCGGCAGGCGGTAGACCGTCATGTTGCGCGGAAGGCCATTGACCAGCGTCCCCTCGACCTGCCATAGGTTGGCGGCCAGCGATTTGAGGGGGTGATACGGGTAGATCGGGATCGTCATCGACGCAGCAGGGACGCCTGGCACACTGTACCAAAAACTGGCGGTCTCGACGGAGTTGGCGCATCGCGCGGTCCGTCGGGTGGCGCATCGGCATGCGCTTTCGGCCATCACCGCCGGACGTTCCGAGCTCACGCCGCCCGCAAGGCCACGACACTCAAGGGGATCTCCAGTCTCAAATTGGAAGTGACCCGCTGGGGTCGCAGGATTTCTGAATGATTCTGCCGACGCGCTCGCGCGGTCAAATGCTCGCGCGATCACCAGCCCTTTAGGCGGGCTCGCTGCGTTCCATCCCGGCGGGAACAGGGAAATAGTCACCCTTCAGTCCGATGGCGTGGCCGGCAGGGATGGGGATCCCCAGCTCGTCGATGCTGAAGGAGGTGGGCGGCAACCGCAGCG
>CAZNCQ010000500.1:0-3657 GCA_964571275.1 uncultured Myxococcales bacterium | reverse complement strand
TGGCGCCCGCAGCGCCGCCTGGCGATGGAGGCGCTGGCGCACCGCAACCTGCGCGGCTTCTTCCCCACGCTGTGCATGGTGGCGGCGCGCTTGCAGCGCCGCTGGGAGCGCGCGGCCGCGGGCGGCGAGCCGCTCGACATGGTCGAGGAGCTGAAGCGCTTCACCGTCGACGTCACCACGACGCTGACGTTCGGGCACGACATCAACACCGTCGAAGACGCGGGAGGCGACGTCATCCAGCGCAAGCTGGAGCTGGTGTTCCCGGCGTTCAACCGGCGCTTGTTCGCGCTGGTGCCGATCTGGCGCGTCGTGCGCATGCCGCGCGATCGCCGCCTCGATCGCGCGCTCGCCGAGCTGCGCACCTGGCTCGACGGCCTGGTGCGCGACGCGCGCGCGCGGCTGGCCGCGGAGCCGGCGCGCCAGGCCGAGCCGGCGCACTTCCTCGAGGCGATGCTCCTCGCGCGCGACGACGAGGGCAAGCCGTTCTCCGACGACACGATCTTCGCGAATCTCATGACCATGCTGCTGGCCGGCGAAGATACGACCGCCTACACGCTGGCCTGGGCGATCCATCACCTGTGCGACAGCCCGGACGCCGTGCGCGCGCTACAGGCCGAGGTCGATGCGGCCCCGCGCGGCGAGCTCGGACGCGGCGTGCCCGCGCGCTTCGAGGCCGCGAACCACCTCGCCTACGCGGGCGCGATCGCGCAGGAGTCGATGCGGCTGCGTCCCGTGGCGCCGTTCATCATCTTCGAGACCATCGTCGATACGGTGATCGGCGACGTCGCGGTCCCGGCGGGCCACCCGGTCGTGACCTTGCTGCGCCCGCCGGTCCTCGAGGCGCAGCGCTTTCACCGGCCGGAGGCGTTCCTGCCCGAGCGGTGGCTCGAGGGCGCGCAGCTCGGCGCACACGAGCCGGCCTCGCACATGCCCTTCGGATCGGGGCCGCGCATCTGTCCGGGCCGCAGCCTGGCGCTGCTCGAGATGAAGCTGCTGCTGGCGACGCTCTACGGCGCCTTCGACGTGGAGCGCGACGGCGACACCCGGGACGTGCGCGAGCAGTTCGCGTTCACGATGTCGCCCGTCGGGCTCAAAGTGCGCTTGCACCGGCGCGCGGGCTGACAGCCCCACCGCCGGCTCCTCGCGCGTGTTGCCGCGCCAGCGCCACCACGGCGTCGACCCAGCGCGGGGACGCGTTGAGCGACGGCACCAGCGTCAGGCTCTCGCCGCCGGCCGCCGTGAAGTCGCGGCGCGCGCGGATCCCGAGCTCCTCGAGCGTCTCCAGGCAATCGGCCACGAACGCCGGAGAGAAGACCGCGACGCGCTTCTTGCCGGCGGCGGCGAGCTGCGGCAGCACCTTGTCGGTGTAGGGGCGGATCCAGGGAGTGCGCCCGAGCCGCGACTGAAAGCTCACGCTCCAGGTGCCCTCGCCGAGGCCGAGGCGCGCCGCGAGCGATCGCGCCGTCGCGAAGCACTGCGCGCGGTAACAGTTGCGATTGGCGTCGACGATCCGATCGCAGCAGCCCGCTGACGCCAGGCAGTGTGCGCCGGTCGCGTCGGCCTTGCGCATGTGGCGCTCCGGCAGCCCGTGAAAGCTCATGAGCACGTGGTCCGGCCGCTGTTCGGCGAGCACCGGCGCGCCCTGCGCGGCGAAGGCGTCGATGAAGCGGGCGTCGTCGTAGAACGGCTCGACGAAGGAGAGCGACGGCGTGACCCAGGGCTGCGCGGCGACCCGAAAGACCTCCTCGACCGACGAGCCGGTCGACGACGACGAGTACTGCGGATAGAGCGGAAAGACGACGATGGCATCGGCGCCTGCGGCGCGCAGCTTGGCGAGCGCCGATGCGATCGATGGGCGCTGGTAGCGCATCGCCAGCTCGACCGCCCAGCCTTCACCGAGGCGGGCGCGCACCGCTGCCGTCAGATCCAGGCTGTGCTTGAGCAGCGGAGAGCCCGCGCCGTCGCCGTCGCGCCCCCAGATCTGGCGGTACGCCGCCGCGCTCTTTCGCGGACGCGTCGGCAGGATGATCAGGTTCAGCAACGCCCAGCGGGCGACGGGGTGGATGTCCAGGACGCGCGGGTCCGACAGAAATTCGCGCAGATAGCGCCGGACCGATGACGGGCTCGGATCATCGGGCGTCCCCAGATTACAGAGGAGGAGACCGGTCTTGGACACGGCGGCACTATCGCATGACGGACGGCGTTTCACATATGATGCGCCATGGAGTCGATCCTCGGCCGCGTGCCGCCCGCAGTCTTCCTGCGCGACTACTGGCAGAAGCAGCCGTTGCTCGTGCGGCAGGCGATCCCGCGGTTCCG
This sequence comes from uncultured Myxococcales bacterium, assembly GCA_964571275.1. Taxonomy (GTDB): domain Bacteria; phylum Myxococcota_A; class Polyangia; order Fen-1088; family Fen-1088; genus DASRQZ01. The sequence goes on along the minus strand of CAZNCQ010000500.1, from coordinate 1,338 downwards.
CGGCATCATCGGCCGCGACCGCTTCCTGAGGCTGGCGACGCGCGCCGACGCGCGCGCGCGCCTGGTCATCCACCACCCGCGCCGGCGGGGCACGCGCTGGGAGCGCCACGACGGACCGTTTGGCGCGCTGGACGTGGGGATGCTGCCCGCCAGCCACTGGACGCTGCTGGTCAACGGCATCGAGAGCCTGGTGCCGGGCGGCTGGGAGATCCTGCGCGCGTTCTCGATGATCCCGGCCGCGCGCATCGACGACCTGATGGTCAGCTACGCCGCCGACGGCGGCACCGTCGGTGCACACGACGATCTCTACGACGTGTTCCTGCTGCAGGGACCGGGGCGACGGCGCTGGCAGATCAGCACGCAGCGCGACCGCAGCGTCGAGCCCGGCGCGGCGATTCGCGTCCTGCGATCGTTCGTGCCCGAAGCCGACTGGCTGCTGGAACCGGGCGACATGCTCTATCTGCCGCCCGGCATCGCTCACCGCGGCGTCGCCGAGGGGCCCTGCTTCACCTACTCGATCGGGTTCCTCGCGCCGTCGCATGCGGAGCTGGTGCAGAGCTTCTTCGAGTATCTGGGCGCCTCGCTGGGCGCGCGGGTCGACGCCGATGCGCGCTACGAAGACCCGGATCTCCGTCCACCGCGGGAGCCGCTGGAGCTGGGCGACGCGATGGTGCGGAGGGTCGCGGCGGCGATCGCGCGGGCGGCCGGGCGCAAAGGCAATGGTGCAGCGGTGAATCGCGCGGCCGTCGCTGACTTCCTCGGGCGCCTGCTGACGCGACCGCGGCCGCGGCACGTGTTCCGGCGGCCGGCGCGCCCGATGTCAGAGGAGCAGCTGGCCCGGGGGCTGCGCGCGCGGCGCGGACGGATCGCGCTGGCGCTGCCGAGCCGGGGGTTGGTGCGTGGGGGGCGAATCTTCTTCAATGGTGAGGCACACGCGGGGAGTCGCGGGACGCTGCGAATATTCAAGGAGTTGGTGAGGGAGCGAGCGATCGGGTTGCCGCTGGCAGGTGCGGGTGATGATCGGACGGTCGCGTTGCTGCATGAGTGGTATGTCGCGGGGTATCTGCACGTCGAAGCGCCGAGCCGCTGATCGCCAGACCGGCCGGACCTCCTCACCCAAACCCTCTCCTCCACGCAGACGTGGAGGAGAGGGCTTTCGGAGCTCCCTCCCTTTTCGGAGCTCGCTCCCCTCTCGAGCAGCAGCTTTCGGAGCTCCCTCCCCTTCTACTCTCGAGCAGAGGGCTTTCGGAGCTCCCTCCCCTTCTACTCTCGAGCAGCAGCCCTCGGAGCTCCCTCCCCTTCTACTCTCGAGCAGCAGCCCTCGGAGCTCCCTCCCCT
>CAZNCQ010000499.1:0-3673 GCA_964571275.1 uncultured Myxococcales bacterium | reverse complement strand
CTGGAAAAGCTCTACGACAAGCAGGGCCGCGAGCAGGACTACCTGCGCACGCTCGAACGGCTGGCCGACGTCGCGCAGGAGCGCGACGAGAAGCTGATGCTGCTGCGCCGTCTCGCCGCCGAGTGGGACGAGCGGCCCGACGGAGTGGACCGCGCGGCCGAGGCGCTGGAGCAGATCCTGCAAATCGATGCGCGCGACGAGGACGCGTTCCGCGCTCTCGGCCGCGTCTATCGCCAGTCCAAGCGCTGGCTCCCGCTGGTCGAGGCGCTGAACCGCCAGATCGCGGTCAGCGCAGGGACGCCGGGTGTGCGCGATCTCTACGCCACGCTCGGGCGCGTGCACGACGAGGAGCTCGGCGATCCGGACCACGCCATCGACGCCTACGCGGCGGCGCTGCGCGCGGGCGACCAGCGGGCGCCGACGCTGGCGGCGCTGGCGCGGCTCTACGAGCAGCGCACGATGTGGAAGCAGGCGGCCGAGACGCTCGATCGCTCGGCCGAGGTCGCGCGTGATGCGCCCGCGCGCGCGGCGGCGCTGTTCCGCGCGGGCGGCCTCTACGCCGAGAAGCTCGGCGATCCGGCGGCGGCCGAGGATCGCTACACGCGCGCGCTGGCCTCCGTGCCCGACGATCCGGCGACGCTGGAGGCGCTGGCCGGCATCTATCGTGGCAAGGGCGACACCGCGCGCGCCGCCAACACCTACGTCGACGTCGCGACGCTGGCGCAGTCGCCGAGCCACCGCGCACGCCTGCTCACCGAGGCGGCGATCCTGTTCGAGGACGTCCTCGGCGATGGCGCGCGCGCGCAGACGCTGTTCGCGCAGGCGCTGGTGGCCGATCCCGACGACCACCGCGCCGGCGCGCGCCTGGTTCCGATCTATCTCGAGAGCGGGCGCTTCGCCGAGATCGAGCCGGTGCTGCAGATGCTGCTGCGCCACGCGATCGCCGACGAGACCGGCAGCGTCGACGACGCGCGCCGGCGTGTCGCCGACGTCGAGAGCCGCCTCGCGTTCACCGCGCACAAGCTCGGCAAGATCGACCAGGCGATCACCGGTTTTCAGCGCGCGCTGGAGCTGGTGCCGACGTCGCTGCCGGCGCTGGCGGGGCTCGCCGATCTGCAAATGGAGCGCCGCGCCTGGCCCGAGGTCGCGCGGCTCTATCGCACCTTGCTCGCCAATCACGAGGCGGCGCTGCCGGAGAAGGAGCTGCTCGACGTCTATGTGCGCCTCGGGCGCGCCACGACGGAGCTCGGCGATCGCGAGGCCGCGCTCGCGTACTACGAAAAAGCGTCGGCCCAGGGCGGGCAGAACCAGACCGCGCTCGAAGGGATCGCCGGCCTGCACGCCGACGAGGGCGACTACGCGGCGCTGGTGCTCGACAAGCGCGCGCTGCTGGCGCTCGCCGACGATGCGCGCAAGGTGCGCCTCTTCGAGGAGATCGGGGAGATCTACCTCGACAAGCTGCACAACCTGCCGCAGGGGATCGCGGCGTATCAATCGGTGCTGGCGCTCGAACCAGGGCGGCGGCAGACGCTGCACCGGCTGCTGGAGCTGTTCACCACCGCGCGGCTCTGGGGCCAGGCCGCCGACACGCTGGTGCGGCTCGCCGAGCTCGAGGCGGTGCCCGAGCCGCGCGCGAAGTACCTCTACACCGCGGCGCTCATCCGGCGCGACGAGCTCAACGACGTCGAGGGCGCGGTCGAGCTCCTGAACCGGGCGCTCGAGGACGCGCCCTCCGAGACCAAGGCGTTCGATGCCATCGAGCGCACGCTCACCGAGGCCGGCGCCTGGAAGGAGCTCGCCCGCAACTACCGAAAGATGATCAAGCGGCTGCCGGCGCAGGGGCCGGTCGATCTGCGCCTGCGCCTGTGGAACAGCCTGGGCGAGGTGTCGCTGCGGCGCCTCGACGACCGCGAGATGGCGACCACGGCGTTCGAGGTGGCGAGCTCGCTCGAGCCGGAGAACCTGCATATCCACGAGACGCTCGCCGACCTCTACGTGCAGGCCGGGCCCGATCGCATCGACAAGGCGATCGCGGAGCACCAGCTTCTGGTGGCGCGCAGCCCGGACCGGCTGGCGTCGTATCGCGCGCTGGCCAAGCTCTATCGCGACTCGGGCGCGATGGACAAGCAGTGGTGCGTGGCGGCGACCCTGTCGTTCCTGCGCAAGGCCGATCCGGACCTGATGCAGTTCTACGAGCACCACCGGCCGCGCGAGCTGCGCACCGCCAAGCGCACGTTCACCGACGACGTCTGGGCGCGCGTCGTTCACCCCGACGAGGATCGCTTCGTCGGCGCGGTCTTCATGCTGCTCGGGCACTTCGTCGCCGCGACGGCGGCGCAGCAGCACCAGGCGGTCGGGCTGCGCCGCAAGGAGCGCGTCGACGTCGCGCGCGACGATCGCGTGCCGCTGCCCATGCTGCGCTACGTGGCGCAGACGCTGGAGCTGCCGCCGCCCGATGTCTTTTACCGCGAGGTCGATCCGCAGAGCCTGTCGCTGCTGAACCTGCAGGAAAAGGGCGTGCTCACGCCGGCGTTCGTGATCGGCCACGGCTACGCGCAACACACCGACGAGCACGACGTCGCCTTCGATCTCGGCAAGCGCATGGCGTTCCTGCGGCCCGAGCGCTTCCTGCGTTGCGCGGTGCCGTCGGTGGCGGCGCTGGACATCGCGCTGCGCTCGGCGCTGGCGCTGGTCGGCGCGGGCATCGGTCCCGGCGTCTACAACGGCGAGGTCGACAAGCTGACCGATCAGCTGCGCCGCATGGTGCCGAAGGCGGTGATCGAACAGATGGGCGTCGTCGGGCAGCAGCTGCTCTCGGCGCGCGGCGAGGTGATCGACATGGAGATCTGGATGGGCGCCACCGACCTGACCGCGGCGCGTGTCGGCTTCGTGCTCGGCAGCGATCTGCCGGCGGCGGCGCGCGTGATCTCCGCGGAGCCGCCCGCGACGAGCCCGCTGGTCGCCAAGAGCCGTCTCAAGGATCTGATCGCCTACTCGGTCAGCGAGGACTACTTCGCGGTCCGGAAGTTCTTAGGGCTCGACCTGATGTAGCGTATTCTGCCGCCATGCCTTCGCATGGTCCGAGGAGGTCCGCCGTACCCGCGCGCTCCGTCGGTGGGAGCGGCACGTGGACGGCGGGATTGGCCGTCGCTTCGTTCGCGTTCGCGTTCGTGATTGCCGGCTGCGCGACGTCGTCTCCACCCGCGCCCGCCGCGGCCGCCGCGCCGGCTGCGCCCGCGCCGCTCACCAAGGAGCCGTCACCTCCGCCCGGGCCACCCGTCGGCGCCATGCTGCGGCTGTGGCCCGCGCCCGAGGCGCGGCCGCTGTTGCTGGCGGCGATCTCGATCCCTTCGCTCGACCGCACGCTCGCCGGCGCGTTGGCGCTGATTTCGCACGCCGTGCCGCTGCCGCTCGACGCCGCGGGCGTCAAGGAGCAGCTGCTGACCCAGGCCGGCCTGCCACCCAAGGTCGGCGAGAACCTCGACACCGCCAGCCCCGCGGGCGCGGTCGTGGTCGCGACCGGCGGCAAGGACGTCGGCGGCCTGGTCATGGCGATTCCGGCCAAGGGCGTCGCGCAGGCGCGCGTCGTCGTCGCCGCGCTCGGCAACGTGGTCGCCCGCCGCGGCGAGGTGGTGCAGATCGACAACGGGTCGGGCGGGCGCGGCTGGGTCTG
>CAZNCQ010000498.1:0-3693 GCA_964571275.1 uncultured Myxococcales bacterium | reverse complement strand
GATGTCGCCCAGGATGCGCGCACGGTTGGCGGCGCGCTGCAGGCGCACCACGGGCGCGGCCTGGCTGTCGAACACGATCACGGCGATCAGATCCGATGGCGGCATCATCTCCGCCGTCGCGCGCGCGGCTTCCTTGGTCAGCTCCATTTTCGGGCCGCCCATCGATCCGGATTTGTCGATCACCAGCGCCAGCGCCAGCGTGGCCTCGTCGTCCTTCTCGGGCAGGTCCAGGCGCACGGGCAGGATCGCCTCCAGGCGGCTGCCGCCGTAGCCGCCGGAGCCAAAGCTCTTCGCGCCGCCGGCGATCAGCAACCCGCCGCCCGCGTGAACGAACGCGTCCAGCGCCGCCATGCGCTTGTCGCCGAGCTCGGCACGCGCGACGTCAGAGAGCACCACCAGGTCGTAGCGATCCAGCTCGGGGCGCAGCGGCATCTCGTCGGGGGCGCGCACGTCTACCGCGATGTGCTCGGTGCCGAGGGCGCGCGCAAAGGGCGTGTCGCTGCCGGCGCCGCCGCCCTCGATGAACAGGACGCGCGGGTCACTCTCGGTGGCGACGGCGAGCACACCGGCGTCGTTCTCGGGGTGCGCGTCGTGCGCGGCGCCGACGATGCGCACGCGGAACAGGCTGGTCCCCGGCTCCTCGACGCTGGTGGTCCAGCCGATGGTCGTGACGCCGGGCGCGAGCGTGACGGTCTTCTCGGCGTCGGGGGTGTTGGGCTGGCCGTCGCGTTCCAGGCGCAGGCGCGCTTCGCCGGCGCGGTCGGACAGCAGCCTCACGGTCAGCTCGAACGGCGCGTGAGGGCGAATCTCGTCGGGGGCGACGAGGCTTTCGATCGCGACATCGCCCTGGTCGCGCGCGCCGGCCAGCGTGTGCACGTCGATGCGGACGCCGCGCGCGGCCGCGCGCTCAGCGGCGGCCAGCGCATCGCCGTTGGTGGCTTCGCCGTCGGAGATCACCAGGAGGCGCGGAATGCCCGCCGGATCGAAGAGGCCGGTGCCGAGGCCGATTGCGAGCGCCAGGTCGGTGGCGGCGCCGCCGGGCGCCTCGAAGCGCGCGATCGCGTCGCTGGTTGCGCGGCCGGCGGGCACGATCTCTTCGGGCGCGGCGGCGAAGCGGACGACGCGCACCGGGATCGCGCGACCGAGGGTGGTCGGCCCGGGCGCCTGTTCGAGCTTGCGCACCAGCGCGCGCGCCGAGGCGAGATCGCCGTCGGAGACGCTGTCGGAGACGTCGACCAGCGCGACCGCCGACACCGCGCCGGCGTCGCGCCGCACCGCCGGCTGCGCCAGCGCGAACGCCAGGCCGCCGATCACCAGGGTGCGCAGCGCCGCCTGCGCGATGCGCTCGCCGCGCGTGAAATCGCCGAGCGACGCCGCCGCCACCACGAACAGCGCCGGCGCGACGACGAGCAACCAGAGCCACCCGGGCGCGCCGAGCTGCAATCCGTGCAGGAGCGACGCAACGGCGGCGGCGCTCATTGTCAGACCGTCCACCGGCGGTGATAGGTCCACCACTCGGCCAGCGACAGCGCCGCCGCGGCGATGAGCGCCCACCACCAGATCGGCCGCCGCGCGCGCCGGACCGGCGGATCCGGCGGCCGCAGCGTCTGCCCGGCGACCACTAGCTTCGCAGCGGGCGCGGTGTCGGATTCGGTCGCGTCGGCCAGGTTCGCGGCCAGGGTCTGGGCCGTGCGCACCGGCGCTCCCGGCGCCGCTGGTGGTGCGGCAACGCGGTAAAAGCCAGGGTGCGCGACGGGGATCTCGATCGCGCCAGCTTGCGCGGCGACGGTGCGGGTCACGCCCGACGGATCGGTGACCGCGACCTCGGGGCGCTCGGCGCCGCTGTCAGGCAGCAGCACGCGCAGGCTTCGGCCGGTGCGCAGGCTCTCGGCCTCGGGCGCGGTGGGCGCGCCCAGCCAGCCGATCGCGTTCGAGAGCAGCAGCGGAAACGCCGCGCGCATCGGCAGGTCGGAGTGGCGGATGTCGAAGGCGAGGGCGACGACGCGCACCTCGGGCCGCGCGCGCGTGAGGATCAGCGGCACGTTCAGCGCCGACGCGATCGCCTCGTCGCCGGCGCCGAGCGCGAGCCGGCGCGCCTCGCCGATGTTGAGATCGGCCAGGCTCAGATGGCGCAGCAGCGCGTGACCTTTCTGGGTGTCGCTGATGATCGGATCGCGCACGACGCCGCGGTCGGGGAACGGGCTCGCCGGTCCGTGCGGGTCGAGGTAGATGAAGTGGCCGCTCGCGGGCGGAGGCGACGGCATGACGCCGTCGAAGATCACGGCGTCGTAGTGGCTCCAGCTCCCGCGCGTCGCCTCGAGGTCGCGCGCCGCGCGCCGGTGCACGCTGACGCCGTCGCCCAGGCTGAGCAGCGCGCCGTCGAGGAACAGATCGGCGTCGCCGACACGCAGCACGCGCGCGCGCGCGATCCCGGGGACGACGGCGTACGCGCGATCGTCGGCGGGCAGGTCGTCGCCGGTGTCGATGAGGTGCGCGACCAGACGTGTGTCGGGCGCGGCGACGTCGGGCAGGAGGTGGCGCACCCGTTCGTGCGGCGCCAGATGCAGGCGCACGCGATCGACAAGGCGCGCGTCGGCGCCGGCCGTGATCTCCAGGACGACGTCGCTGGCTCGATCGCGGAAGCTCTGCACGACGACCGCCGCCTCCACCGACGACGGATCCGCCGGATAGCGCCGCGCCGCGAACGACAGCAATGCCAGGTTGTCGGCGCGCTTGCCAACGCGAGCGAAGCGCGCGTCGATGCCGGCGGCATGGGCAGCGGCGCGCGCGAGGTCGTCGGCGCCAAACGCGCCGTCGCTCACGATGATCAGCGTCGGTCGGGGACGGCCGCGCAGCACGGCGCCCGCGAAGTCGAGCGCGCGGCCGAGATCGCCCGGCTCCTCGCTGGGCGCGATGCGATCGACGGCGGCGCCCAGGCGCGCGGCGTCGGTCTCGAAGCCGCTCTCGGCGGTGATGCCCGACGCGAACGACGCGACCATGACGCGGTCGGCACCGCCGAGCCCGGTCGCCAGCTCGCGCGCGATCGTGCGTGCGCGCGCGAGGCGCGGCCCGTCCTCGTCGGTCGCCGACATCGACGCCGATCGATCGACGAGGATCAGCAGCGAGCGTCCGGAACGATCGACCTTGGCCGAGCGCGGGTCGGCGGCGGCGATCAAGATGAGCGCGACGAAGACGAGCTGCAGCAGCAGCGACAACCAGCGGCGCAGGCGGCGCGCGAGCCGCTCGGAGCGCCGCTCGCCCCCCGCTGGCAGCCACAGCGGCGCGAACGGCACCAGCACGCGGCGCCGGCGCAGCTTCAGCAGATAGAGCCCGGTCAGGATCGCGGCGACGGCGGCGCCCGTGGCGACGGCGGTCGTGCCGGCGAGGCCCCCGAAGGCGAACCTGTCGAAGACGAAGCTGCCGAAGCCGAAGTCACCCACGCGTCGCTGCCCTTCGTCGCATGAACCGCGTCAGCGGACGAGGCCGCCGGCGCGGAAGACGCGCAGGACGACGTCGTCGAAGGGGAGGTCCGAGACGATCGGGAAGCAGGGGATGCCGCGCTCGCGGCAGTAGCCCGCGAGGCCGCGCAGCAGCGCCGCGTGCCGCCGCCGGTACTCGTCGAGCAGGCCGGGCGACACGGTCAGCTCGCGCTCCTCGCCGGTCTCGACGTCGCGGATGGTGACGTCGCCGCGC
>CAZNCQ010000497.1:0-3707 GCA_964571275.1 uncultured Myxococcales bacterium | reverse complement strand
GAGCCGAAGTCGTTGCCGCCGAATCGCAGCGCGACCTGCCCCACCTCGGGGCCCATCGTGGGCCACGACACCTGCAAGCTGGGGAAGTTGTCGAGGTAGAGCCGCGACAGCGCGAACACGCGCAGATAGCGCATCGCCGTGGTGTCGTCGCGCAGCTTGAGCCGCGTCCCCTCGGCCTGGAACGGCCAGCAGATGAACGCGGTGAAGCCCGCGGTTTGATCCTGCAGCGCGCGCAGCCGTTCGAGGTGGTTCATGATGTGGTGCGGCCGCTCGCCGAAGCCGAACACCATCGTCGCCGTCGTGCGCAGCCCGAGGGCGTGCCCCTGGCGCATCACCTCCATCCAGGTGTCGGTCGTGCACTTGAGCGGTGAGATCGCGTGCCGGATCTCGTCGTCGAGGATCTCGGCGCCGCCGCCCGGGATCGAATCGAGCCCGGCCGCGATCAGCCGCTCGACGACCGCGCCGATCGACATGTTCTCGATCTCGGCGATGTAGCGGATCTCCTCGGGCGACAGACCGTGGATCGCCAGCGGGAAACTGGCCTTCATCCAGCGGAACAGATCCTCGTACCAGGTGAGCGGCAAGTCCGGGTTGAGCCCGCCCTGCAACAAGATCTGCACGCCGCCGAGGTCGACCGTCTCCTGGAACTTCTGCGCCAGCACCTCGCGCGACAGCGTGTAGCCTTCTTTGCTGGTCGGCGGCCGGTAGAAATTGCAGAACTTGCAGCGCGTGACGCAGACATTGGTGTAGTTGACGTTGCGGTCGATGATGTACGTGACGACGCCTTCGGGGTGCAGCGCGCGCCGGCGCGCATCGGCCGCCGCGCCGAGGTCCAGCACCGTCGCCTGATCGTACAAGCGGATCGCGTCGTCGGGCGACAGGCGGACTCCCGCGCCGGCGTCGGAGAGCAACGCATCGATTGAGCGCGCGGGCGCGGCGCTGGCCGTCGCGGTTGCCGCCACGCTCTCGCCGCCGCTCCCGGCACCGCCGCCGAAGAAGCGTGCGCGCACGGCGCGCTCGACGGCTCCGGCCTTGCGCATCCGATCGAAGAACGCCGCCAGCCCCGACAGCTCCTCGGCGCCCAGGCGATAGCGGATGTTGTCGGTGAGGTAGCGTTCGTACAGGGACGGCGGCCCACCGTGCGCCTCGGCCCACGCCGACGCGATCTCGCGCCGGTGCGCCAGACCGTCGGCCAGGCTGCGCTGCAAGAGCGCCACGTCGTCGTCGCCGATCACGCCTTCGCGGCCGACCCAGAGCGCGTAGACGAACGGCAGGCCGGTGACGCGCCGCCACTCCTCGCCGAGGTCGACCATGTGCTTGCGCGCGGTCGCCGCCGCGAAGCCGGCGTCGCCGATCACCAGCGCGCCGGTCGTGCCGGTCGCCGCCGCCAGGATCTCGTCGTGAGGCACCTCGCGGAAGCGCGGCGTGACCCCGCGGTCGCGGCAGAGCAAGCGCAGCAGCATCGCCGAGCTGCGCGACGCGCCGTCGAGCGCGATCTCGGTCATGTCGTTCCAGGGCACATCGCCGATCAGCAGCACCGTGCGAACCGGCCCGTAGCCGGCGACGGCGATGCCGGGCACCGCGCGCAACTCCATCGACGCGCCGAGGTCGGCATAGCTGGCCGACGGCATCAGCGCCAGGTCGACCTCGCCCGCGCGCAGCGCCTCGGCGCAGCGCGACGGCAAGTCGAACGACAGGTCGAAACGAGCGTCGCCTAGCCCCTGGGCGAAGCCACGCTCGAGCCCGTAGGTGATCGGGCGCGCGTTCAGGAATGAGACCGCGCGGAGACGGATCTTGCGGCTCGTGCTCACGACGTGACTTCCAGCGATCGCCGCACGTCGCGCCGGTACGGCTTCTGCGGCGCCAGCGCGTCGCCCTCGGCGAGCACGTTGTAGAGCGTGTCGCGCTCGACCGGCGTGCGGCCCGCGGCGCGGATGATGCGCACGATCTCGGCCGGCGTCATGGCCTGCGGCGTCTCCGCGCCGGCCATGTGATAGATCTTCTCTTCCTGGACGGTTCCGTCGAGATCGTCGGCGCCGAACCAGAGCGCGGTCTGCGCGGTCTTCACGCCCAGCATGATCCAGTACGCCTTGATGTGCGGGATGTTGTGGAGCAGCAGCCGCGCGACCGCGTAGGTGCGCAGATCATCGGTGCCGGTCGGCGCCGGCAGCCGCATCAGCGCGTTGTTGTCGGGGTGGAACGCCAGCGGGATCAGCGTCTGGAAGCCGCCGGTCTCGTCCTGCAGCGCGCGCAGCTGCAGCAGGTGATCGACGCGATCCTCGACGGTCTCGATCGTGCCGTAGAGCATCGTGCAGTTCGATCGCAGGCCCATGCGGTGCGCGATCCGGTGCACCTCCAGCCACTCGTCGCCGGTGCACTTGTCGTCGCAGATCCGGCTGCGCACGCGCGGCGCGAAGATCTCGGCGCCGCCGCCGGGCAGCGAATCGAGGCCCGCCTCGCGCAGCCGGCGCAGCACCTCGGCGATCGGCAGCCCGAAGTGCTTGTGGAAGAAGAAGATCTCCACCGCGGTGAACGCCTTCAGGTGGATCGACGGCTTGATGCGCTTCAGCCCGGCGAGCAGCTCGGTGTAGTACTCGAACGGCAGGCGACCGTGCAGGCCGTTGACGATGTGGATCTCCGTGATGGGATCGTTGGCCTCGACGCGCGCGCTCAGCTTCGACCACGCCTCCTCGTGCGACATGGTGTACGCGCCGGGATCGCCCTCTTTCAGGCGCGCGAACGAGCAAAACATGCAGCTGGCGACGCAGACGTTGGTCGCGTTGATGTGCAGGTTGCGGTTGAAGAACGTGCGGTCGCCGTGCAGCCGCTCGCGCACCTCGTTGGCCAGGGCGCCGACCTCCAGCAAGTTCGGGTGCCGGAAGAGCGCGACGCCGTCGTCGTGCGACAGGGGTTCCTGCGCGCGAACCTTGTCGCGGATCGACGCGAACTTCGACGTGGGCGCCGCCGCCGGATTGCTCATCGTGGTCATCAAGCTACCTCCTCGTACCCCAGATCGGAGAGCCGCTCGCACGGCATCAGCCCCGCGCCGCGGATCAAGATCGCCGCCTCTTTCCGGGTCATCGCCGGGTTGCGCGCGTTGTCGCCCAGGCGGAGCGCCCGTTCGGACACAATCGGCGCGAACAGCTCGTCGGCGCCGAAGCCCAGCGCCATCTGCGCCAGGCGCGGCCCCAGCGCCGGCACGTCGGCGATGACGTGCGCGATCGCCGGCAGCGCCAGGCGGCAGGTCGCGGTGAGGTGCAGCGTGTCCAGCCCCTCGGGCTCGCTGCCGTCCTCGGGCGTGGGCAGCACCCCCCAGATGGAAAGGCCGGCGGCCACGCGCGCGCGCAGGGCCTCGACGCGCGCGACGCGCGCGTCCCGTGCGTCGCCATTCTGGCCGCTGCGAAAATAGAGCCGCCAGATCGACCGGGCGCCGCTGGCAATCGCCGCCGCGTGCGCGGCCGCATCGCGACCGCCGACCAGCACGTCGACGCCCAGCGCGCGCGCCGCGTCCCAGCCGCCCACAGCCGCGAGATCCGTCTCCTCGACGAACGATTCGGCGGCGTCGCGCGGTCCGCGCCAGGCGCCGGTCGCCAGCAGCTGCCGCGCGCGCACGAAGCTCGCCCGATCGCCCAGCGCCGCGCGCCGCGCGGCCGCCGCCCGGCGCGCGAGGCCGTGCAGATCCTCGTCGGCCAGCGATTCAATCCACG
>CAZNCQ010000496.1:0-3711 GCA_964571275.1 uncultured Myxococcales bacterium | reverse complement strand
GCTCCGTGTTCGTCGTCGACATCATCAAGCCGCTCGCGCCCAGCATCAGTGACCGCGCGCTGTTTGTAGCTGCGAAGCTACCCATGGTGCTGGCGGCGGTCGTGGCCGCGGCGGTGGTGCTGACCGGGGTCGACTTCGTGACGATCGTCCTCACCAGCTACGCGATCCGCACCGCGATCCTGGTGCCCCTCATCCTGGCGCTGTTCTGGCGGCGCATGACGGGGGCAGGGTTTGTCTGGGGAACGGTCGCCGCAATCGCGATCGGCATGCCGGTGCGCAGCTCGTTCGGTGAACTGTGGGGTTCGGTGGCCATCCTGGCGGCGAGCTCGCTGGTCCCCGTCGTGCTCAGCCTGGTTTCCTCCGAGAGCTACGACTACGGTCGGCTGGCGAAAATCAAGGACGCGACCGCGTCGTCGGACACGGTGACCACCGCAATCGCCAGCTCGGCCCCGGCTGCACCAGTGTAGACGCGGCACGCGAAAGGATCATCCATGTCATCGACGATCGTCTCCACCGGCACCGTGCTCACCCTGGTCATCGGCCTCGGCATCGCCGTTGCTTACCTGCATTTCATGTGGCGCGCATTGCGGGGCGCGATCCGCACGCGCGATCAGCCCGACGGCGGCCGGGATCGGTATGCGCGCAGCTTCCTCGGCGCGATCGTCGCGGTCGTCGGCTCGAGCGCGGCGGTCACCGCCTACGGCTGGGGGCCGGCCCTGCTTTACGTCGGCCCTGCGCTGGCGCTCCTCAGCGCGGCGGCCGTCACGCTCTGCCTGCGCGAGGAGGCCAATTCCAGTGCGGCGCCGTCGGCCGCGGAGTGACGCCGGTTGCCGGTCGGCGCAACCATGAGGTGACTCGAAGCAGACGGTTCCCGGGTCTGCTTCATGAAAGCAGCAATGATTTGCGAGCGACCATGCCCGCCACCCACTCCGTTGCGAAGTTGAACGGCACGGTATCGGCAACGGATCGTCGGCCCGCCAAAACCTTCGCCAGCGCTGCCACGCGCGGGTAGCGGGCCAGAAGATCGAGCCGCCGCGCGTCGGCGAGGATGACGAAGCGCTGAAGGGCGGGCGCGAGCGCGACATGTACCAGGCCGAAGCCGGTCTCCGAGATCACCTTGGACTGCATTGCTTCTTCGAGCCGCCCCAGCGTGGAGTCCACAGCAGCGCGGGCCTTCTCGAGCTCTGTGGGATCCGTGGCGACGAGGGCCTTGTACTGGCCGACGAGCAGGTCGTTGGCGACCTCGACCCAGCCCCGCTGCCGGGCTCGCTCGAACGGATCCGGCGGTAGCAGCGCTGGCGGGGTTGTTTCATCGAGGAACTCGCAGATCGCCGCTGATTCGAACAACGGTTGGCCATCCGCCACCAGGACGGGCACCTTGCCGCGTGGCGAGATCGCCAGGAACCACTCGGGCTTGTTCGTGAGGTCGACCGCCCGCCGTTCGAAGGGCACCCCTTTTTCGCCCAGCATGATCGCCGCGCGGTGGACGTAGGGGCAGTGTGGGTGACTGATGAGCTCCAGTTTCATCGCTTGCCTGCTCCGGTGTGTTGTATAAGAGACTTATATCCACGTTAGCAGACAGACGGAGCGCGCGAGGAAGTTCTTTGATGCCGTGGGTAATCCCTATCGCCGGGAAGGTCGTATGAGCCGAGAGCGCATGATCCAGCGCCGCTGGAAAAAGAGCCGTCTCGATGACTACTTCGTCATCGACGGGGACCGCCACGTCGTCGAGCCCGTCGAGGCGTTCAGCAAATACCTCGAGCCGAGCTTCCGCGATCGCGGGCCGGTGGTGCTGCGCGACAACGTCTATGGCTCCACCCGGCTCCTGATCGAGGGCCGCCTCTATCAGAAAGTCTGGGGTCCCGGGCAGGGACGCCGCGAGGGCATGAGCGCCTACCGCCCGCGCGGCGAGCGCCCGGGGCTCTCCTACGAAGAGACCGCGGCCTGGGTTTCGGGGAAGGGCAAGCTGCTGGACATGGACGATAGCGGCGTCGACGCCGCACTCTGGATCCCGACGGTTGGCCTGTATGTGCCCGACATCCTCGACGGCGCGCTGCAAGCGGCGTACGCGCGGGCGCTCAACAACTGGTTCGCCGACTCGTTTTGCGCCGAGGACCGCGACCGGCTCTGGTTCGCGGCCACGGTGCCGATTGACGCCGAGCCGGCGCGCCTGGAGGCGGCGCGCGCGATCCGTGAGCTCGGTGCCCGCGCGGTCTGGATCCGTCCCAACGTCATGCAGGGCCGCACCTGGTGGGATCGCAGCTACGATCGGCTGTGGGAGGTGCTGCAGGACACTGGCACGCCGCTCGTCTTCCACGAGGCCACCGGCACCTATCACACCACCGACGATCCGACGCGCAAGTTCCACGACTACTGGATGGCGCACGTTGTATCGCATCCGGTCGAGATGACCAGCGCGCTGGTGGCGCTGCTCGGCAGCGGCATTCTCGAGCGCTTTCCCGGGCTACGCGTCCTCTTTTGCGAGGCTGGGCTGTCCTGGTTTCCCTACTATCTTTTCCGCTTGGACGAGCACTACGAGACCCGCCGCTCGGAGATCGCGCTCGAACGTCCACCGTCGGAGACGTTCCGCCGCCAGTGCGTGGTCTGCTCCTTCGAACCGGAGGAGGCGCTGTTCGCGGAAGCGACGCGCTGGTTCGGGGGCAAGAACGTCGGCGCGACCTCCGACTATCCGCACTGGGATTCAGGCGGGCTCGATGCCTTGACCCGTTACATCGATACGTTCCCTGAGCTCGACGAGCGGGAGCGGCGCGACTTTCTGCAGAACAACCTGGCCGAGCTCTTCGCCGTGAAGTGGAGCGAGGGGGTGCGGTGAGCGTCGGGGTCGCGAGCTCGTTCTCCCGCCGTTTCACGCTGCTGGTCCTGGCGGGGTGTCACGCCCGCGGCCTCTGTGGCGACCGAAGATGAGTCGAAATCCGCGGCGCCGGGAAAAGAACATCCCCAGGTTGACATGTCGGTCGGAGACCGTCCAGTATAGAGGACAGTTACGTTCTATAGAAGACGGTCACCGGGAAACATGGCGCCATCAAACTCTCCCTTCTTCATCGTGGGCAGTGAGCGCTCAGGCACGACGCTGCTCATGGCCGTCCTCGGCCAGCACAGCCGCCTGGCGGTTCCGGAGGTGGCCTGGTACTACCCGCGCTTCCGCGCCTACCTGCACACCTACGGCGATCTGAGCGTCCCGACAAACTTCCTGACGCTGGTGTCGGAGATGATCTGCGGGCTCAAGACGCCGTTCTTCGGCCTGAACCTGAACCCCGCGACCATCGTCGACGAGTTGATCGCGCGCACGCACGCCGCCACGTTCTCGCAGGCTTATTCCGCGATTCTCGGCCTCTACGCTGAGAAGGTTGGAAAGCCGCGCTGGGGCGAGAAGACGCCGCACAACCTTTTCTACGTCGAGGAGATCCTGGCCGACTTTCCCCAGGCGCGGTTCGTGCACCTGGTGCGCGACGGCCGCGACGTGGCGGTCGACCAGCTCCGGTCGGCCTTTGGACCGCGTAACGTCTACGCGGCGGCGCTGCTCTGGCGCCGCACTCACGAAGTGGCGGCTCGCCTGCGCGCCAAGCTGCCGCGCGACATCTGGCTGGACGTGCGCTACGAGGATCTCGCCGCCCGGCCGGAGGCGATCATGCGTGAGGTGCTCCAGTTCCTGCACGAGCCCTGGGAGCCCGGCGTCCTCGAGTTCTACCG
>CAZNCQ010000495.1:0-3716 GCA_964571275.1 uncultured Myxococcales bacterium | reverse complement strand
CCGACGCGCTGAAGAACGCGTTCGAGCGCCTGCAGAAGGCGTCGCACAAGATGGCGGAGGCGCTGTACAAGAACGCGTCGGCCAGCGGCGCCGGCGACGGTGGCGGGGCGGCGCCGGGAGCGGGGGAGGGTGGCGGTGAGGGCGGCACCAAGGACGACGTGATCGACGCCGAGTACACCGACGCGCCCAAGAACACGTAGCAAACACCCGACGAAACACGTCACCAGCAGTGAAAAGGGGGCCTTCATCGGCCCCCTTTTTCTTGCGGGACGATGCCGCGGCTTGTTGCCGGTCGGTCGCCGGTGTTTTCCCGTTTGCGATGCCGCGGCGATTGTTCTACTTTCCGGACCCCCGAGCTTGCTCCCGATGAACGGGCGCAAGAATTCTCGGGAAGCAGAAGGAGACGACCCATGGCGACTCTGCGTCCTCACAGGCTTGCCACGCCGCCGGCGGCTCGAATGGCCCCTTCCTCGGCGGCGCTGGCCCTGATGATCGGAGCCGCTTTCTGTACGCTGACGTGCGGCGGCGACAGCCTCGTCGATCAGCTCTGTCCGTCCAGCCCTCAACGCGTCACGACCAGCTCGGCCATGACCGCGGGGGAGTTCTGCCAGCTCTACATGCAGACGTGCACGGGCTCGAAGAACCCTCCGACCGGCTATATCACCGAAGCCGAATGCGAAATGGCGTACACCGGCCTCCAGTTCGAGAGCACCCGCGAGTGCCGCTCGTACCACATATGCAACTCCGCGTCGTACGACACGCAAAACGGCCTCCTGCACTGCGGGCACGCCGTGGGCGCCGGCATGTGCGCCGACACGGGACCCTGATCGAGCACCAGCTCCCGAGCCTCTTCCTTCTTGGCGGCAGTTCCTCAATAACCGCGGCGCGGCGGCGAAGCCGGGCGCGCGTCGAGTTGACCCGCGCGGAGCACCGGAATATCTAGAGGGGGCCCCATGCGCCCCATCCTGGTCAACATCCCGGCCAAGCTGCTGTTCATCGCCGCGTTGGTGCTTGCTGTCGCTGGCGTCGTTCGCGACCTCATCCGACGGCGGCGCGATCCAACGTTACCGCTGAGCTCGACGCCTCTCTATCTCCTGATCGGCGCGGAGATCCTGGTCCGCATCAAGACCGGATCGCTGATTCCGAGCCTGGCTGGCTTTCAGCAGATCTGGACGCCCGTGCCGATCTACTCCTACGGCGTGATGCTGGGGACGTCGCTGATGGTGGGCTGGCTCCTGGCGATGCGCCTGGCGAAGCAGGACGGCATCGGCCAGGAGGCGGCAGCCGCGATCTATATGTGGTCGGCGATCTGGTCGATCATCGGATCGCGCTTGCTCTGGTTCATCACCACGCCCGGTGTCCCACTGAGCGAGCTCATTCTGATCAACCGCGGCGGTCTGGTGGCGTACGGCGGCATGATCGGCGGGTTCCTCGCCAGCTGGTACGGGTGCTGGCGGCGCAAGATTCCCCTCCTCCGATGGGCCGACGTCGCCGCGCCGGCGGTGGTGCTGGGCACCGCGATCACGCGGGTGGGTTGCTTGCTGTTCGGGTGCGATTTCGGCGCCCGCTCCGACCTGCCGTGGGCGATCCGCTTTCCGCATGGAAGCCCGGCCTGGGAGCATCACGTGCAGCTGTACGGGCTCGAAAAGACAGCGCCCTGGTCGTATCCGGTGCACCCCACCCAGATCTACGAATCCCTGGTCGGTCTCTTGTTGTTCGGTCTCCTGATGCTCTTGCGCAGATACCGGCGGTTCTCCGGCCAGGTGTTCCTGGGTTGGGTATTGGGCTACGGGGTTCTCCGCTCGCTCATCGAGACGGTGCGGGACGATGACGATCGCGGCCTTTACACGCTGCCTTTCACGCACGTCGTCCTTTCGACATCGCAGATCATCGGCGTCGTTTCGGTCGTGCTCGGGCTCGTCCTGCTCGCGTGGCTCTTGCGCCGTTACCGTCGTGACCCGGCGGCCCTGCGGCTCTGGCAGCAGCCGGCGGTCGCGGGGGGCGCTCCCGAGGAGGCGGCGACGTCGTCACCGAGAGCTCCCAAGCGGCGGAAGCGTCGCTAGTGCACGCGACATGGCTCGCGCCGGTGCTCCTGCTGCTGGCGGCGGGGACCGACGCTCCCCCCGCAGGACCGCCCGCGGCCGAGGCACCCGCTCCGCCGCCACCCGCGACCGCGCCGCCACCCGCGACCGCGCCGTCACCCGCGGCGACCACGGTTCCCGCTGCGGAGCCGACGCCCAGCCCGACGCCGGCCACGAACAGCCCCACGCCCGAGGAGACGCAGCAAGATCTGGACGCGAAGTTGATCCAGCTGCGCGCCGAGCTCGACGCGCTGCAAAAGCAGCGCTCCACGTGGGACGACATGCGGCGCGCGCTGGACGATCTCGGCGCCCGCGTCGACGACCTCGCCCGGCGAGCCGAGCAGCCGCCGCGGCCGTCGAGATCGTCGCCACTCCGGCCGCCCGCAGAGCCGCCGCACGCGCTGGTGCGCTCCGACGGACGGACGATGTTCCTTCCCGAGGTGCGCCTGCAGGCCGGCTACACGGGAACTTTGGTCGGCGAGGGCCCGGGACAGAAATCGGCGCCGGATACCTCGACGTTCCTGCTCCAGCACGCGGAGGTGTTGTTCGAAGGGAACGTCCTGCGGCACCGCGTCGAGTACCGGTTGCTCTTCGACTTCGTCGAGCCGCAGGTCCTGAAGGACGCGTTCATCCAGTGGCGCCAGGGGAGCTGGATCGCCGTGCGCGTCGGCCAGTACAAGGTGCCATTCGGTTTCCAGCGCTATCTGCGCAGCACGTACTACGACTTCGTCGATCGCAGCGAGACGATGACCGCCTTCAGCCTCGAGCGTGACGTCGGGGTCATGCTGCTCGGGCGCCCCTGGGGCGGACGGCTGCAATATCAGCTTTCAATTACCAACGGCGCGGGCGAGGGCAAGTTGAACGACAACCGAGATCTTGCCTACACCGCGCGCGTCGTCGCCGCGCCCTGGGGGCCGCTGCCCGACTCCGAGGGCGACCTCGTCGGCCAGGCGCGGCCGCTGCTGTCGATCGGAGCCGCGGGATATTTCAACCTGGTACCGACGGACGTCGTCGCGCGCACCAACAACCCGCAGGCCAACACCGACGTCGACAACAACGGGCGCATCGACAACGTCGCCGTCTGGCAGGGGGCCGTCGAGCTGCGCGTGCACTTCCGCGGCGCGGCGTTGCAGGCGGAGCTGTTCCGCCGGCTCGAGCATCCCGGAGCCGGTGCGGCGGACCGCACGTTCGCCGGCGAGTACCTGCAGGCGAGCTACTTCGTGGTGCCGCACTTCCTGGCCGTCGACGCGCGCGTCGAGCGGACCGACTTGCCGCTCTACGGCGCGACCCAGGCGCAGCGCGATGCCAGCGGCGATCACATCGACGGGCAGACCGCGGGCGTCAGCGCGTTCCTGCGCGGTCACGACCTCAAGCTTCAGGCCGACTACACGCACTTGCGCACCCGGGGTGTGGTGCTGCCAGCCGGGATCTATTCTCCCGACAGCCACCGCCTGCGGGTGAGCGCGCAGCTGATGTTCTGATCTGGCGCGGTAGCATTGATGGTATAAGGCAGGCCTTCTGCGGACCGAGGAGAATAGCCGATGAGTCTCAAACGTAGCCATTCGGGTGGAAAGAGCTCTTTTGGAGGGAGCGGCGGAGACGCGGGCGCCAAGGTCGATCGCCAGGAGCTGTTCG
>CAZNCQ010000494.1:0-3750 GCA_964571275.1 uncultured Myxococcales bacterium | reverse complement strand
CATGAAGGGCATGCTCACCGGTCCGGTGACGATCCTGCAGTGGTCCTTCGTGCGCGACGATCAGCCGCGCTCCGAGACCTGCTTGCAGATAGCCCTCGCCCTGCGCGACGAAGTCGCCGACCTCGAAGCGTCTGGGATCGGGATGATCCAGGTCGATGAGCCGGCCATCCGCGAAGGACTTCCGCTCCGGCGCGTCGACGACCACGCCTACCTGCGCTGGGCGGTCGACGCATTCCGACTGGCGACGGCCGGCGTCCGTGACCGAACGCAGATCCACACGCACATGTGCTACGCGGAGTTCGGCGACATCCTGGAGGCCATCGCCACGATGGACGCGGATGTCCTGTCGATCGAGACCTCGCGCTCGAAGATGGAGCTCCTGTCCGACTTCGGAGCGTTCAAGTACCCGAACGAGGTCGGCCCAGGCGTCTACGACATCCATTCGCCGCGGATCCCGTCGAGCGGCGAGATCGACGAGCTGCTGGCGCGCGCCCTCGCGGTGATCCCGGCGGACCGGCTCTGGGTCAACCCGGATTGCGGCCTCAAGACCAGGGGCTGGCCGGAAGTCAAAGGTGCGCTCACCAACATGGTGGAAGCAGCGCGCAGAGCCCGACGGCGTCTGAGCGTGGGCGCCCCGTGACCGGGAGCGCGCCGACCCTCGCGCAGATCGGCTTCGGGCCGTTCTTCGCAGACCAGCTCGCGGAGCTCGACGGCGGGCTCGTGCCGGGCCGCATCGCCATCGCGCACGGTGAAAGCTACGTCGTCTGGACGCTGGATGGACCTCGCAAGGGTGTCCTGCCCGGTCGCCGTGTCGCCGCGTGGCGAACGGCGGTCGAGCGACCGCAGGTCGGCGACTGGGTCGCGGGCAGCTATTCACGCGACGCGGGCGCGCTGGCCATCGAGCATCTGCTCCAGCGGCATACCTGCCTGCAACGACGCGCGGCGGGCACGCGCGCCGAAGCGCAAGTCATCGCCGCCAACGTCGACGTCGTTGGCGTCGTGAGCGCGCTCGGTGAAGGGGGAGGCGACGCGCGCGACCGCCGTCTCGTCAATGCGGCCCGCCTCGGCCGGTACCTCGCGGCCGTGGCGCAGAGCCGAGCTCGCCCTGTGTTGATCTTGAACAAGAGCGATCTCGGCGGGGAGCCAGCAAACGTCGCCGAGATGTTGGGCGAGGATTTTCCGGGTGTTCCAGTGGTCCCGATCAGCGCCCTGCATGGTGATGGCATCGATGACCTTCGGGCCTGCGTCGGGGTGGGAGAAACCCTGGTGATGGTCGGAATGTCCGGCGTGGGAAAGTCGACCCTGGTCAACGCGCTCCTGGGGCGGACCGCCCAGGAGGTGGGCGACGTGCGCGTGGCCGATGCGCGCGGGCGCCACACCACCACTCACCGTGAGCTGTTTCTCACCGAGAGCGGCGCCCTCCTGATCGACACGCCCGGAATGCGCGAGATGGGACTCTGGGAGCCCCAGGAATCGGGAGTTCGGCTCGAGTCCGAGTCGCACCTCCGCGGCCGGCGGGGACGACGTCGGAGGTAGCGCATGAGCGCTCGGGACGCCACCGCTGTCGCCGGGGCCACGGGATTGTCAGGACGCGCTGGTGCCGGGGAAAAATCGTTGCATAGAAATCGACGTCCTTCGACCGCGGCGGTCGACTATCATGAGCTCGATGACCCAGCACGAACACTCTTCCGGGCCCGTAGCCGGGACTCGGTTCGCGATCGGAGCGGGCGTCAATTTCGCCTTCGTGGTGATCGAGGTCGCGTTCGGCGTCGCTTCCCATTCTGTCGCCCTGGTTGCGGACGCAGCACACAACTTCGGTGACGTCCTGGGCCTTCTCCTCGCGTGGATCGCGACCGTTCTCGCTCGAAGGATCCCGTCATCCACCCATACCTACGGTCTGCGAAAGGCCACACTGCTCGCGACGCTGGCAAACGCCGTCCTTCTGCTGGTCGCGGTCGGTGGCGTGGTGTGGGAGGCGATACAGCGGCTTCGCTACCCTGGGCCCGTCCAAGGAGCGGTGGTGGTGGTGGTCGCCGCCGCGGGCGTCATCGTGAACGGCGCCTCCGCCCTGCTCTTCATGAGGGACCGCCACCACGACACGAACATACGGGCAGCCTTTGCGCACCTTGCAGCGGATGCCTTGATCGCCGTGTGCGTGGGCGTGGCTGGTGCATTTGTGTGGTTTGGTGGTTGGCAATGGATCGATCCTGTGACCAGCATCGCGGTTTCTGCAGTCATCGTCGCCATGGCCTGGAGCCTCCTGAAAGACGCCGTCGCATCGGTCATAGACGCTGTACCTGCTCACGTCGACTACGGTTCGGTTCGGGAGTACTTGATCCAGCTGCCGAGCGTGTCCGAGGTGCATGACCTCCACATCTGGCGCCTCAGTTCCACCGAAACCGCTCTCACCGCGCATCTGGTTGTGCCCTGGTCTTCCTGTGCCCCGACCTTCCTTCCGGACGTTTGCAAGCAACTCCACGATCGCTTCGACATCGAGCACTCCACGCTGCAGATCGAAGCCCCAGGCGCCGCCCAACCCTGTGCCCAGGCGCCCGAAGACACGGTCTGATGCCTCGATAGTCGATCTCCGGGGTGGGTTGCGCACGCTCATTCCGTCCTTACGGTTTCAGACTGCAGGAGAGGAGCCTCTATGCCCGGCGTGTTCAAGGAATGGACGGTTCTGCCCCACAGCAAGCTCGCGCGGGTCGAGGACAACCTGCTCACCGTCACGGGCAACCTGCCCATGCCGATGGGTGAGTTTCCACGCCGCATGACGGTCGTCCGCCTGCGCGACGCGCGGCTGGTCATCTTCAGCGCCATCGCCCTCGACGAGCCGGAGATGCAAGCCCTCGAAGCCTGGGGAACGCCTCGCTATCTGATCGTCCCCAGCGACATTCATCGCAAGGACGCCAGGATCTGGAAGGACCGCTACCCCGGCCTCTTCGTCGTGTCGCCCGCTGGCGCCCGCGACAAGACCGCCGAGGCCGTGGCCGTCGACGCGACCAGCGTCGACTTCGACGATCCCGGCGTCAGCTTCGTGACCGTCCCCGGCACCGACCAGCACGAGTCCGCGCTGGTGATCGAAGGCGGTGGCGGCACCACTCTGGTGGTCAACGATCTGATCTGGAACGTCGACGACCGCCCCGGCTTCGGTGGCTGGCTGTTTCGCATGGCCGGATTCACCGGCAGTGAACCCAAGATCCCGATGTTCGTGGCCCTCAAGTCCATCAAGGACAAGCCCGCCTTGAAGGCGCAGTTGGAACAGTGGGCCGCGTTGCCCAGCCTGAGACGCATCATCGTTTCGCACGGCGACATCATCGCGAAGGACCCGCCGCAGGTGCTGCGCGCGCTGGCAGAGTCGCTGACGGGGTAGGGCGCGGCCGCGGGCCGAAGAGCAGCCTCAGCGCTCGCGGAACACCGCCTCGATGTTGTTGCCGTCGGGATCCATTACGAAGGTGGCGTAGTAGCCTCGCGGGTACCCTTCGCGGGTGTCGCGAAAACCTGGCGCGCCGTTGTCGGTTCCGCCCGCCTTCAGAGCGGCCAGGTGGAAGGCGTCGACCTCCGCGCGGCTCCCGGCCGCGAAGGCCGTATGTTGCTTGGCGCCGTGCGGGTGAAAACGGTCGATCCAGAAGACCGGGTAGTCGGTGCCGTACGCGACGCCATCCGAACCGTCGTGCGCGGGAAGCTCCACGAGCCGGCGCAGCCCGAGCGCGCCCAGCGCTGCGTCGTAGAAGGCGGCGGAACGTCGAA
>CAZNCQ010000493.1:0-3793 GCA_964571275.1 uncultured Myxococcales bacterium | reverse complement strand
TGATCGCCAGCGTGTCCCGCCCGGCGAGCACCGACTCCATGATCTCCGCCTGGCCGGGGCGCAGCTCACGGATGTGAAACACCTCGCGCAGCTTTTGCAGCGCGCGCTGGAGCGCTTCCGACGGTGGCGCGTCCGGTGTGCCTCCCGATACGAAGGTCTGTTGCGCCGGTGGCACCGGCATCGGCATCGGTCCTGCGTCGGCGGCGACAATATTGTCGGCGTCGTCGCCGGAGCGATGGATGACGATCGTGCGCACGCCATCATCGTCGGCGCCGGAACCACTGGCGCCGCCATTGGCGTCTCCTCCGCTCAAACTCTCGCGTTCGGGAGCTTCACTCGGGGAAGAAGAAGATGAAAGATCTGCATCCGGCTCTGCGCGGCCAATTGCCCGCGCGAGCCTTGAATCATCGTCGGAACTCAGGCTGAACTCCTGTCAGAACGAAGGGGCGCTACGCCGTGCGCGCCAACCCAACCCTGCTGCACCCTGTCGCAATCTGCTTTGAAAAAATCGTCGGAAGTGGAGGGTCGCTGAGAAACCTCAGCAACCCGTCAGCGCCGGTGCGGATTTATCCGCCAAGCACGAGCGTTATGAGAACGCTAGCACGATCTTTCACCGCAAGCCAATCCAGTTTTTTCCTATTTTCACGCTTATTTTTGCGGGTTCGTCCGGCGTTGCGAGCCGCTCATGTCGCTTTCCCATGGTTGTGTCCGCTGTGGTCACACACAGGTCACGAATGCGCTTCGAGACCCCGTCCTGTCGTGTGTCCAGCAAGCTCCCGCGGCGTGGCATGTCGGTTGCGAAGCCGTTGCGTATGGTCACCATCGCGGCTTTGAATCCGGACGCTCGGCCGCGCGAGCGTCTGCTCTCGTGCGGCGCGGCTCAGCTTTCGGACCAGGAGCTGTTGGCGATTGTCCTCGGATCGGGCACTGCCGGACGCAACGTGATCGAGCTCGCGGCGTCGGTGCTGGCCTCGAACGGAGGGCTGATCGGCATTGCGCAATCCTCGATCGAGGAGCTGTGCGCCCACCGCGGCGTCGGCCCGGCGCGCGCGTCGCTGATCCAGGCAGCCGTCGAGTTCGGCCGGCGTTCGGTCGGCGAGCGTCCGAGACCAGGACGCCGGCTGACCTCGGCCAGCGACGTCTGGACGCACTTGCGCGCGCGGCTGGCGACCTCGGCGGTCGAGGAGTTCTGGGCGCTGGCGCTCGACGTGCGCCATCGCATCCAGTCGGAGCGCTGCCTGGCGCGCGGCTCGCTCACCGGCGTCGAGGTGCACCCGCGCGACGTCTTCCGGCCGCTCATCCGTTCCGCGGCGGCCGCCGTGATCTTCTGTCACAACCATCCCTCGGGCGATCCGACGCCCTCGCGCCAAGATCTGGAGTTGACGGCGCGGCTGCGCGAGGTCGGTGATCTGTGCGGGATCTCCGTTTTGGATCACATCGTCGTGGGTTGGGAGGGCTTCTCGAGCCTCGCGGAGCGCAACTGGCGTTAGATCGTCTCTTGGTTTCCTCCGAGCAACCCGGCGATGTGCGGTTTCAGTCATTACTGGACGATCGAGGTTGAGTCCCTAGAATCGAGCCCCATGCGTCTGCCGTCCCGCGCCCCCATCGAAGTGATCCTGCTCGGCCTGCTCGCGTCTTCGCCGGCGGCCGCGGCCGAGGGGTTCGTCGGCACCCGCTCGCTGGGCATGGGCGAGACGCTGCGGGGCGCAGCCACCGCGGGCTCGGGCCCCCTGCTGAATCCGTCGGGAATGTCGCTCACCCAGTCATACAACGTCGAGGCGGACTACGTCTTCGCGCACAACGGCGACAATCAGTTCTTTCACGGGTCGATCGTCGATTCGACCTCGGGCTACAGGGTCGCGGGCGGCCTTTACTACACGTATCACACCGACAACCCCAACGGTGCGCTCGAGGGGCATGGGCACGAGGTCGGGCTCGCGCTCTCGCTGCCGCTCGGTGACCACCTCTCGGTCGGCGGCACCGCGAAGTACTTCCTGCTTTCGGGCGATGAGACGTCGGTGGCGGGCAGCACCGGCGGATTTACCTACGACGTCGGCATCACTCTGCGGCCGGCCAGCGTGATGTCGTTGGGCGTCGTCGGTTACAACCTGCGTGACCTGAACGTCGGCGTGGCCCCGCGCGCGGTCGGATATGGCCTGGCGCTCTCGCCGACCGACATCTTTCTCATCGCGTTCGACGGGGTGACCAACCTGACCGCCGACGCGCCGCTGGCGCGCAAGGGGACGCGGGCCTCGGCCGGCATCGAGCTGTTTCTCGCGAAGAAGTTCATCATCCGCGCGGGCGGCGGGTACGACGGTATCACCCAGAACGGCTTCTTCACCGCCGGTCTGGCCGCCGTTTCCGAGGCCGGCGCGCTGGACGTCGGCCTGCGCCAGGACGCCTTCCAGCACACCGACTCTCCCCGCGACACCATTTTTGGGGCCAGCTTCCGCATCTTCGTTCCGCAGCCGTAGGGTGCGACGGGCGCCAATGGGCGCCGCCGCGTTAAACTGCTGGGCTCGATGCGCGACGACGGGAACTTTCCCCCGCCTCGGCTGTCCGAAAGGGCGTGGAGGCAACACTCCGCTTGGCGAGGGGCCGCCTGCGCCGGGCCCCCTACGTCATGAGCGTCGCCGAGCGGCTGCTGATCGGTCGTCTCAAAGAGCGCGACGAGCAGGCCTTCAACGACATCGTGCGCCTTTACGGCGACAAGGTGTTCAGCCTGGTCTACCGGATGATCGGCAACCGGCCCGAGGCCGAGGACATCGCGCAGGAGGTCTTCGTCACTGTCTTCAAGACCGTCGACGGATTCCGGGGCGAGTCGAAGTTCTCGACGTGGTTGCTCCGCATCGCCGCCAACCACTGCAAGAACCGGATCAAGTACCTGTCGCGCCGGCACACCGACGGCGGCGAGCTCGACGACGAGCGCGAGGGGGCGATCTCGTCGCGCGGCGGATCGCCGCTGCACGCGCAGATCGTCGCGCCCGACGTCATGCTGGAGGCCGCCGAGCTCGAGAAGCTGATGCAAGCGGCGATCGCGGCGCTCGAGGAGGAGCACCGCCTGCTGGTGATCTTGCGCGACGTCGAAGAGCTTTCGTACCAGGAGATCGGCGAGATCACGGCGCTGGCTGAAGGCACGATCAAGTCGCGGTTGCATCGAGCGCGCATGGCGATCAAAGAGTACCTGGACAAGCACACGCGCTGATCACGACATGGATCACCAACAAGCATCGGATCTCTTCAGCGACTACGCGGACGGCACGCTGGCGGAAGCGCAGAAGCAAGAGCTGGAGAAGCACCTCGGCGTCTGCATCCAGTGCCGCACCGAGCTCGAGGGCTTCCGGCGCGCGCTCGGATCCCTGGGCCGGCTCAAGCAGGCGGCACCGCCGAGCTTTCTGCCGTCGATCCAGAACCAGATCTTCACGCGCTCGCGCGGTCGCTTCTTCGGCCGGCGCTGGAAGCTGTTCGGCCGCGTCCCCTTCGAGTGGGTGTCACTGGTGATGATCGTCGCGATGCTGATCTACTACATTGCCCTCTTGCACGGCGCCCCCTCGGGCGTGCGCCCCGCGCCCTGATCTAGTCGACGTAGAGCAACAAGATCTTGAGATACTGCCCCTCGCTGAACCCCGGCGGCAGCGGGTGATCCGACGCGGGGCCGCGGCGCTCGAAGACGCGTACGTGGCGGCCGGCCTGCTTGGCGGCGGCGGCGACGATGCGCTCGAAGGTCTCGGCGTCGACGTTCTGCGAGCAGGAGCAGGTCACCAGCACCGCGCCCGGCGCCGCGGCGCCCAGC
>CAZNCQ010000492.1:0-3802 GCA_964571275.1 uncultured Myxococcales bacterium | reverse complement strand
GCCATCAGCTTCTGCGAGAACTCGAGCAGCTTCTTGTACGAGTTGAGCTCGGCCATCGTGCGCGCCGCCGACTCGTCGGTGACCGGCTCGTCGTAAAGAGAGAACTCGAGCTCGACCATGCCCAGGCGGATGCGATCCTCGTGGGTCAGGCGGTGCTTGTTGCGCTTGCGTCCGTTGACGAACAGCTCGGCGTCGCGCTCGGTGGTGGCGATGTTGAAGTCGCGCCCGTCGAAGTGGATGTGCGCGTGGCTCTCGGCGAGCAGAGGATCCGGCAGGACGATGTCCGATTCGTCGCTGCGGCCAAGCGACGTGATCTTCTTGTAGATGTGATAGACCTTCACGCCCTTTCCGGGCTGCTGCATTCTCAGCGTCGCCATTCGTCGCTCCAGGTCATTTTCAATAGGTCCATTGGATCCCTAGCCCCGAGCCGCGCGCGATTGGCAGGGGGGCGAGGCGCAGGCCGGCGTTGGTCGAGCCGTTCGTCGAACGGGTCATCGAACGGTTCTCGGGTGAAGTGGCGCCGCCCGCGCGGGGCGGCTCAGCAGCGTCGGTCGGCACCGCGGGGCTGAAGTTGCGGAGGGCGTCGATGATGCCCCAGGCCGCCGTCACGAAGAACAGGCCGCCGGACACCACCTGCAGGCGCAGCAGGTTGCGCGAGAGGTCCTCCTCGGAGTGGTCGATGTTCTGGCAGGCGCGCGCCACGCCGGTGTTGTCGCCGCTGGTCGGCGGGTCGAGGCAACGGCGCTGGTGGCTGGCGCCGAACAACGAGAAGTTGGTCACGAACGCGCCGAGGGACACCGCGCCCAGCGCCGCTTCGGCGCCGAAGAAGGCCCAGCCCTTGCGGCGCTGGCCGTTCTGGAACTGTCCCGCCCCGAGCGGAATGAAGTTGATCGCGTAGGAGTGCTTCACGTAGGTCATGACGCGCGCTTGCGCCGCGCAGTGCTCGTCGGTCTCGCGTTGTTTGCGCGCCGCCAGATCGGCGTCGCGTCTCTTGCGCGCGGCCTCGAGCGACGCGATCTCGTCCTCCTCTTCCCTGCGCACGCCGTTGAAGAACTCGACGACGCGAGGCGGGTCGAGCAGCGGATCGAAGTGGTAGTCGGGCCGCAGCTCCAGCAGCTTGCGGAACTCGCGCTTGGCCTCGTCGGGCTGGTTCTCGAACAGGTTCGCCACGCCGAGCATGCGGTGCGCCTGGACCACGTCGCCCTCGCTGTCGAGGTGGATCTCCGGGTAGAGCAGCGGCCGCAGGATGTCGATCGCGCGCGCGTACTCGGCGCGCCCGAAGGCGGTCTTGCCCCGGTCGAACTCCTCGGCCGCCGGGCTGGCCAGGGCCAGCGTCGTCGCGACAATCGCGCAGAGCCAGGCCATGCTCAGTTGGTCGTCTTCACGTTCACGCGCGGGGGAGGGGGCGAGGGCGGTCCGGCGGAGTTCGGCGCGCCTTCACCGGTGGCGGTCTTGAGCCTGATGACGTGTGACGACTGCTCGCCGGCGCGCACGGTGATGCGCTCGGTGGTGAACGAGTCGCCGGTGTCGACGTCGACCTCGACCTCCTTGCTGCGCTCGTCATTGGGCTGGAACGGGATCGAGACGTCTTCGCCGGCGCGCGTGGGCGCGCCCGGGCCGCGCGCGCTCAAGTCCTTGACGACGACGCGCGCCTTGGGCGATGGCGGGTCGAGCGCGACGATCAAGCGCGCCGGCTTCCACTTGAGCTTGCGTGCGATGATGTTGTCCGGCGGCAGCGGGCGATCCGGGCCGACGTCGATGCGCTCGCTGAAACAGCATCCCGCGGCGCTGCGCAGCTCGATGGTGTGATTCCCGGCCCAGGGCACGTTGATGGTCTTGTGGTCCGTGTCGTAGGCGAATTTCTTCTCGCCGTCCAGATACACGTCGACATTTTGCGGAGTCGGGCCGAGCGTGAACGTGCGCTCCATCGGGGGGCGTGCAGGCAGGTTGGCCGCCTGCGGCACCGCGGTCGGAGGGGCGTCGTGGGGCGCGATGGCGACCGGCATCTCGGCCTTCCGGCTCGGGTGCGCGGGGCGCGACGGCCGATTCACCTCCACGAGGCGGCCGCCCGGCGCGGCCGGGGCGGAGGCTGGCGCCGAGGGAGGCGCGGGCGGCTTGGCGGGCATCGGCGCGGGCAACGGTTTCAACCCTGTCGCGATGGCGGCGGTCGGGCGCACGACGGGAGCCGTCGGCACACGCGTCGGGTTCACCAGCAACCAGGCGGCCACCGCAGCGGCGGTCGCGCCGCCCGCGAGCCACGCGAGCCCGCGCAGGCGCCCGCGGCTCTGAAACCGGCGCAACGACGTCAGGACTTCCTGGTTCTGCGGGTCGAGCGCCAGCACGCGATTCCAGAGCTCCAGCGCGCGCGCCGTCTTGCCCGTCTCCAGGTGCGCTTTCGCCGACGTGATCAACGCTCTCGACAGGCGGCCCGGCAACGCCGCCTCGTACGCGTCGGGATCGGCGAAGAACGCGCACAGCTCCACGCGCGGCGCGGTCAGGCCGCCCTCGCGCAGGTTCTCGCGCAGCTCCTCGACGAAGCGGCTCACGTCGGCGTAGCGGTCGTCGGGGTTGCGCGCCAGCGCGCGCCGCATGATGCGTCCGAGATCATCGCCGATCAGACGGTTGACCGTGCGCGGATCGGGGAACCGGCCCTCGCCGATCCGGCGCAGCACCTCGTGCGGGTTCTTGCCGACGAAGGGCAGCGTCCCCGTCGCCATCTGGTAGAGGATGATGCCGACCGAGAAGACGTCGGTGCGGAAGTCGAGCGGCTTGCCTTCGATCAGCTCCGGCGCCATGTAGGCCGGCGATCCGAGCAGCTGCCCGGTCACGGTCATGCGCTGCAGGTCGACGACCTGCGCGATGCCGAAGTCCATCAGCTTGAGAACGCCGTCCTTGCGGATCATCACGTTCTCGGGCTTGACGTCGCGGTGAATGATCCCGACCGAGTGCGCGTGCGCCAGCGCGCCGCCGATCGCCGCCGCGATCATCGCCGCGACCTCGGGGTGGCGGATGCGACGGTGCTCGAACAGCTGCTTCAGCGTCTTGCCGTCGATGAACTCGGTGACGATGAACGCGCTCTCAGAGGCGATCCCCGAGTAGTCGAAGATCTCCAGGATGTTCTCGTGGTGTAGCTTGGCGACGGCCTGCGCCTCGCGTTCCAGGCGGGCCTTCGATTCGGTGTCGGCGGCGAGGTGCTGGTGCAGCAGCTTGACGGCGACCTCGCGCTTCAGCGTTTCGTCGTGTGCGCGAAAGACCACGGCCATGCCCCCTTGACCCACCTCCTCGATGAGCCGGTACCGCCCAGGGATCTTGGTTTTCTCCATAGTCACCACGACGGCGCTGTCATAGGACTAGGCTAAGAGCTGCATATTACGGATAGTTAGTCCGGGCAGCAAGGGCGGCTTCGTAGGAACGGAATGTCACACCGGTTGGGCGCGGGCGTCAACCGGATGGCTCAGGAAATAGGGGAGGGCTTCAGCCATCAAATCGAGCGTCGGATCGAGTTGCTTGCCGATCCCCTCGGTGACCGCGATCGCGATGTTCACGATGGTGAACGTCGGGTTCACGCGCACGCGGTGGCGCCGCAGAATGGCCAGCATGTCGAACAGGACCTTGCCGACCTGCACCTCGCCGAGCCGCTGGCCCCAGTAACGCCCCACGAACTCGATGACCGCGGCGCGGTAACGCTCGAAGGCGGCGTCGTCGGGACGAGACGTTCGCCCGTGACGCGCGTCCTCTTCGGCGCGCGCGTTCGCGGACATGTCGTACATGATGCGCGCCATGGTGTCGCCGTCGCGCTGCG
>CAZNCQ010000491.1:0-3804 GCA_964571275.1 uncultured Myxococcales bacterium | reverse complement strand
CGCGCGCGTCGGGTGTGCGCCGGCTGGTGGCGCAGAGCTACACCGGCTGGCCTTATGCGCGCGCGGGTGGACCGGTGAAGACCGAGGACGACCCGCTCGACCCCTATCCGGTGCCGTCGATGCGCGAAACGCTGGCAGGGATCAAGCACCTCGAGCGCGTGGTCCTCGACGCGGGCGGGATCGCGCTGCGCTACGGCTCGTTCTACGGCGCGCCCGACGACCCGATGCTGGCGCCGGTGCGCAAGCGGCTGTTCCCAATCGTCGGCGACGGCGGTGGCATCTGGTCGTTCGCGCACCTCGAGGACGCGGCGGCCGCGACCGTGCTCGCGATGGAGCGCGGAGGGACCGGCGTCTACAACATCGCCGACGACGATCCGGCGCCGGTGCGTGAGTGGCTGCCGGCAATCGCCGAGGCGATCGACGCGCCGCCGCCCCGGCGCGTGCCGCGCTTCCTCGCGCGCCTGCTCGCGGGCGAGGCGCTGGTGGTGATGATGACCGAGGTGCGCGGCGCCTCGAACGCCAAGGCGAAGCGCGACCTCGGCTGGACGCCGCGCCACCCGACCTGGCGGCGCGGCTTCGTCGAGGCCTACCGCCACACCGCGCCCGATCGCGCGGCCGGCGCGCGCGTTGACAGCTCCCGCCCGACGACGCAGCATGCGGGCGCATGATCCGCGAACGAGTCCGAGCGAGGGCCGGGATCGCGCTCATGACGTTGTTCACCGCGAGCATCGCGGGCGCGGGCCTCGCCGCCGAGGCACCGCGCGCCGCGCCGGCCAAAGCGACGAGGACGACGACGACGACGACGACCATCGGCGTGCTCTACTTCGACTACGCGGGCAAGAACGCCGAGCTCGCGCCGCTCAGCAAGGGACTGGCGCAGATGCTGATCTCCGACCTGGCCGCCGTCGACACGGTCCAGGTCGTCGAGCGCGAGCGGCTGCAGGCGGTGCTCGACGAGCAGAAGCTGAGCCAGAGCGGCAAGATCGATGGCCGCACCGCCGCGCGCATCGGCAAGCTCCTGGGCGCGCGTTACCTGGTGCTGGGCAGCTACTTCGATGCCCTGGGCGCGTTTCGCGCCGACGCGCGCATGGTCGACGTCGAGACCGGCCAGATCGTGAAGTCGGTCGGCGCCAACGGCAAGGCCGAGGACTTCATCGGCCTGGAACAGACGCTGGCCGAGGGGTTGTGCCAGGCGGCGGCGGCGCTGCCCGCACCGGTACCCGACGGCCAGGACAAGGACAGCGCGCATCGCGCCGGCGAGCACGGCGTCGCGAAGCCGCCCGTGCGACGGCCGCCGAAGCCGCCACGCGCGCTCAAGGCGTCGACGGCGGTGACGTATGGAAAGGCGCTGGCCGCGGCGGACAGCGGCGACCGCAGACAGGCGAGCACACTCTTCAAGTCGGTGCTCGCGGAGCAGCCGGACTTCGAGCTCGCTCAGCGCGACCTGGACAGGCTGATTCAGTAGCGGCGGCAGCTCATTCGCGGCACTGTCCGGCCGCCTGCGCGTGGCCGAGCGCCTTCGCGCGACAGAAAGCTTGGTTCGAGCCTTTCGGATCCAGGACGGCGAGCGCACGCCCCAGCTGGAACCAGCCATCGGCGCCGCCCGGGCTGTGCACGACCTGCTGCTTGAGGTCGGCGGTCGCGGCCGCGACGTCGCCGGCACGCCGATGCGCTTCGGCACGCACCAGGAACACGTTGGGATACGCCGGCTGGGCGCGCGCAATCTCGTCGAACGCCGCCAGCGCCGCCGACGCGTCACCGCGACGAAGCGCGAGCAGCCCGAGGTTGAAGCGCGGCGCGAGGTAAGGCGGAGACGGCCGCGGCGGTTCGAGGTCGATCGCCTGGCGATACTCCTGCTCGGCGCGATCGAGCTTTTGCGTCTTTTGCAGCGCATTGCCGAGCAGGTTGTGCGCCACCGCCGACGACGGACACAGCGACGCCGCGCGCTCGGCCGCCTGCGCCGCCGCCAGAGGATCAGCGGCCTGCGTGGCTCGCGCCTCGATCATCCAGCGCTCGGCGCGACCCTGGTCGACGGCGCGCAGCGCCGCGAGCCCGCGCGTGCGATCGGCGTCGGATCCGCCAGGGCCCAGGCTCGCAGCGGCAGATGCGAGCTCGCGGGCTTGCGACGCCGGGAGCGTGGCGCACTTCGCCGGCCACGGCGGCTCATTGTCAGCCTGCAAGAACGGCGTGATCCGCGCCATCGTCGCGAGGTCGGGGATCTCGAAGCGCGTCGCGCGCCGCCAGAAGAAGCCGGCGACGACCAGCCCGACCATCACGACGCTGACCGCGACGCGCGGCAACGCCGAACGCGGCACCGACTGCGGAGACTGCGACGGCACGGTGGGCGGCAGCTCGTGCGGGGGTGCAGTGTCGCCGTCTGCGGGCGCCAGCACCCGCGTCCCGCCCGCGGGCAACGCCATCGTCGAAGACGGCCGCGGCGACGGCGCGGACAGCGACCTCGCCGGCGACGCGCCGGGCATCGTCGCGACGTCGGCGGGGCGCGGCACCGCGCGCGCGCCGGTGGTCGAACCGGCGGCAAACGGCGCCAGCAGATCGATCGTCTCGTCCGCGCTGGCCGGCCGCATCGCCGGATCCTTCGACAGCAGGCGGAAGATCGCCGCCTCCAGCGCCGGCGGCCGCGCCACGTCGGCGGGCAGCGGCGGCGGCGCCACCGACGCGTGCGCGAAGAGCAGCGCCGTGATCGATTCGCCGACGAACGGCGGCGCCCCGCTCAGCATCTCGTACAGCATCACGCCCAGCGAATAGAGATCGCTGCGCGCGTCCAGCGGCACGCTCGACGCCTGCTCCGGTGACATGTACGCAGGCGTGCCGATGATCGCGCCCGCCGACGTGCGAAAGCCGGCCGCCTGATCCAGCGAGCGCGCGATGCCGAAGTCGAGCACCTTGACGAAGTCGCGCTCGCCGTAACCGTCGACCAGCATGATGTTGTCGGGCTTGAGATCGCGGTGCACGACCCCGGCCCGATGCGCGGCGCCCAGCGCCTTGGCCACCTGCACGCCAATCGCGGCGGCGCGCGGGACCGCCAGCGCTCCGGCCCGATCCAGCTCCTGGCGCAGCGAGCGCCCCGCCAGGTACTCCATGGCCAGGAACGGCTGCCCGTCGATCTGTCCGAAATCATAGACACGCACGGTGTGCGGGTGCTCGATCGCCGCAGTCACGCGCATCTCGCGCTCGAAGCGCGCGACGGCGGTCGCGTCCGACGCCATCGCGCGATGGATCAACTTCAAGACCGCCATCCGCTCCAGCGGGTGCTGCCGTACACGGTACACCGTACCCATTCCACCCGCGCCCAGACGCTCGAGCACTTCGTAGCGCCCATCGGCCACCGTACGCCCGAGCAGCGGATCCGGTGCTGCGCTCTGCTCCATCGGTCGGTTCCCCTCGGCCTCTGACTATCACGCTTCCGCCACCGCCGCCCCCGATCTCGTCCAACGCGAAACCTGCCATGAGCTATAAGACGGATCTCATGTCTGCAGAGCGCAAAGCCATACCCGCGCGCGAGGCCTTCGTCCGCTTGCGCGAGGGGAATAGTCGATACACTCAAAACGTCCGCAGCCTCGACTCGATGATCAGCCACAGCCGGCGCGGCGATCCCCAGCCGCAGACGCCGTGCGCGATCGTGCTCGGTTGCTCTGATTCACGAGCGCCGGCCGAGATCGTCTTCGACCAGGGCCTGGGCGATCTGTTCGTCATCCGCGTCGCCGGCAACATCGTCGCGCCGTCGCAGATCGGCAGCGTCGAGTTCGCGGCCGAGCGCTTCGGCACGCGGCTGGTGGTCGTCAT
>CAZNCQ010000490.1:0-3812 GCA_964571275.1 uncultured Myxococcales bacterium | reverse complement strand
ACGTCGACGATGCCGCCGATCGCGCGCCCGTACATCGGCGAGAAGTTGCCGGGATAGAACTCCAGGCTGTCCATCACGCCGATCGGGATCACGCTGCGCAGGCCGCCGAAGTGGTAGATGAGCGGGATCGATTGCCCGTCGAGGAAGTACTGCGTGTCCTGCGGCGCCGAGCCGCGCACGATGATCTGGCCGCTGAGCAGCGGCGCGCGCGCGACGCCGGCGAAGTTCTGCACGACCGCGATCGGGTCGCCGGCGGTGCCCGGCACCTTGTCGATCTCGGCGGCGGTGATCACCGTGCGGCTCACCTCCTTGCGCGGCCGCGTCGCGGTCACGGTGACGTCGTACGGGTTGTACGATCCCTTCTCGACGTAATAGACGACGTCGGTCTTCTCGCCGGGGTGAATCTCCTCGACGGTGCGGAAGGGGAAGTACCCCGGCGCCTCGATCAGGATCTTCCACGGTCCGGGCGCGAGATCGAAGAAGTGGAATGTGCCGGT
The DNA here is from genome assembly GCA_964571275.1 of uncultured Myxococcales bacterium. Taxonomy (GTDB): domain Bacteria; phylum Myxococcota_A; class Polyangia; order Fen-1088; family Fen-1088; genus DASRQZ01. The sequence goes on along the minus strand of CAZNCQ010000490.1, from coordinate 3,315 downwards.
CTGGTCGGCCGTCGCCTCGAATCCGAGCGGCTCGTTGCCGTCGTCGCGGAAGACCGTGACCAGCACGCCGGGCATCGGCAGGCGCGTGCCGCGCTCGCGCAGGCGTCCGCTGAAGTTCACGACCGGCGTGGGCGCGGGCGCCGCGGGTGGAGGCGGCGGGGTCGGAGCGGCGGGCGCCACCGGCGTGGGCGTGGGTGGCGGTGCGGGCGGTGGCTCGGGTGGCTTGGCCGCGAGCTTGAAGTGGTAGTTGTACTTGATCTGCACGGCGATCGGCTTGCCGCCCATCTCGGCCGGCTCGAACTCGAACTGCTGCGCCGCGATGATCGCCGCCCGCTCGAATCCCATGCCCGCGGGCTCGACCGGCTCGGCGATGCCGACCGAGTCGACCTTGCCCTGCGCATTGATGTCGATCAGCAGCAGCACGTCGGCGGTGACGCCCTTGTCCAGGGCCTCCTTCGGATACTCCGCCTCGACGAAGCGCTTGAGCTTGGGGAGCTTGCTCAGCTTGCTCGCGTCGATCTCGCCGCCGGCCGGTGGTGCAGCGGGCGCGGGCGGAGACGGCGGCGCCTCGAGCATCTGCGCGTGCGCGCCGCGCGCGGCCGCCACCAGCAGGATCAGCGCCAGCGCCCGCGAGAGAGTGCGAGCGCGAGCGGGCATCGCCGCGATCGTCGTCCCGATCGTCGCCGCAATCACGGCGTCGGCTCCAGGTTCACGATCCCGTCGATCCAGCCCACGCCCTGGCGGTCATCGCGGATGATCAAGATCAGCCTCGAGGTGTCGGGCGCGTAATCTTTCTTGAACGCGGGCGTCCACTTCACCGTGGCGGCGTCTTGAAGCTGCACCTGCCCCGCGATGTAGGCCGTGCGCATGTGGTCGGTGCCGCCGCTCTCGACGAACCAGCTCAGGTTCAGCCGCTCGTTGACCAGCGCGGGGTTGCCATTGTCGTCGGTGCCCATGTATGACTCCGACGTGCCGTCGGGGATCAACGTGTTGATCGCCGTCTTCACGTTCCGGGGCAACGTGGGCATCACCGGCGGTGGATCGCCATCGAACTCCTCCGCGGCCGATGCGGGGTCGACCGCGGCGTAAAGCCCCATCACCGTGGGATTCGCGTTGTCCTGGTCGGTGGGCCGGAAGCGCAGCTTCATCGGCCGCACCGCCTGAACTTGATCGGTGTCGGTGCTGACGGTGAGCTGCAGCTGGATCGGATAGCCGTCGGTGCAATCGGGCGCCGCGATGTTGCCCATGCCGGCGCACAATGTCTGGAGCACGTCGGCGGGGAACGCGTTGGTGAACGTCGTCGAGCCGTCGGCGGCGGTCGGAAGCGCGAACGTCACCGGGACTCCGGCGAGCATCGTCGCCTGATCCTCGGTGATCGGGCAGGCGGCGCCGGCCGCGGTCGCGAACGGGCACCACGACCAGGCGTAGGTCGCGTCGTGTCCGGGCAGCGTGTAGAGCTTGGCGTCGATCGTGGTCGTCTCGCCGGTTGCGGGCGCGACCGACTCGCCCGCGCGCGCACCGCTGCGGATCGCCAGCACGCGCAGCGAGTTGAGGCGGTTGTAGGGATCGAAGCTGCCGCCGCATCCGGTGGCGGCGCCACCGGCCAGCGCCAGCAGGGCCAGCGCGGCGACCGGCGCATGGGCGGCTCGCCGTTCATGTCGGATTGAGGGCCTCACTTGTCCTCCTGGGTGAACCCATAGCGGTACGAAACGGTGTAGCCGTACGCGACGCCGTTCTTCGTCGCCGGCTCCCACGGTTGCGCCAGCGCTGCCTGTCGCGCCGCCTCGTTGAATTCGGCCTGCGGCGCGGGGGCGATGATGTCGACGCTGGCGACCTTTCCTTCAGCGGTGACGACGACCATGACGGTGACGTAGCCTTCGATTCCCTGCGCCTTCAGCTGCTCGGGATACACGGGCTTTCGCATTCCGCCCTGCGCCTTCGGCGGCACGATCACGACGCCGGCGATCGGGATGCGCGACGCGACCTGATTCTTCGACGTGACCTTGGGCTGCGGCGCCGGCGCCGGCGCCTCGGTCGGCGGCGGCTTGGCTGCCTCTGCCCGCTCGGCGGTCTGGCCGCTGTGTGTGTCGCCGGCGGCGAACGCCGGCCCGTTGCCGCCCTCGGCGGTCGAGTCGAGGCTGATTCCCACCACGCGCGGCGGCGGTCCTTTGGGTGGTTCGGGCGGCGGCGGCGCTTTCACCTTGGGCGGCGGCGGCGCCTTCTTCACGATCGGCTCGGGCTTGGGCGGCTCGGCCTTCTTCTCCTCGGGCGGCGGCGGGGGCGGAGGCGGCGGCTCGCGCACCTCGACCTTGACCGCCTGCTCGATGCGCTCGCGCTTGCCGTGCTCGCGGCCGCCGATCAGGAAGCCGGCGGCGACCACCGCGACGTGGATCGCCGCCGCGCCGATCAGCAGCAGCGCCACCAGGCCGAAGCGCTCACCCGCGCCGCGCCGGCGATGCAGCAGCGGATCGTGCGCGCGCTGCGCGGGCGCCAGCGCCTGCTGCGTGCGCGCCGCCATCCGCCGCCGCGCCTCGCGCCGCTCGGCCTGCTTGCGCTCGAGCAGCCGCCTGCGCGCGGGTGGCGCGGAGACCACCCGCAGCGTCGTCTGTTCTTTTGCCCGCGACCGGCTCATGAGATCACCCGCGTGTCAGGGAGCCGGCGCCGCGCCGGCCGCCGAGGGGGCGCGCTCGACGTCGAGCGCAAAGGTCGTGATGCCGTTGGTCTTCACCAGATCGATGAGCTCGATGACGCGGCCGTAGGCGACACCCTTGTCGGCCGCGATCACCGCCTGCGTCTTGGGATTGGCGTGCGCCTGTCGCGCGACGATGACGCCGGCTTCGCGCAGCGACGCGACCGGCTGGCCGTCGATCGCCAGATGCTCGTCCTTGCTATAGACCAGGTTCAGCGTCGATTCGACGCGCGAGCCGGCGCTGGCCGCCTTGGGCAGCTCGACCTTGAGGCTGGCGCGGATGATCGTTGCCGACGTCAGCATGAAGATCACGAGGAGCACGAGAACGATGTCGACGAAGGGGATGATGTTGATCGAGGCGATCGGTCCGTCGTCTTCCGCGGCGTCATCGATGGTGGCCATGGCCGCCTCTACTCCGCCGCCTGGCGCGCCGCCGGCTCGACCGCCTTCAGCTGCGACATCAGCGTGCGCGCCAGCATCTGGCCGTCGGTGACCGAATTCTTCACGCGCGCCTTGAAGACGTTGAACGCGACGACCGCCGGGATCGCGACCAGCAGGCCCACCGCCGTCGCGATCAGCGACTCGGCGATGCCGGCCATGACCGCCGAGCTGGCGTCGGCCATGTT
>CAZNCQ010000489.1:0-3875 GCA_964571275.1 uncultured Myxococcales bacterium | reverse complement strand
TGCTGGTCGACGAGGCGCACATTGCCTCGAGCCTGAACCACAGCCACCTGGTGCACGTGCTGGATCTCGGCAAGTCGGGCGGCCAGTTCTTCCTGGTGCTGGAGTTCGTTGACGGCTGGAGCCTGGAGCAGGTGCGACGGCGCGCCCTGAAGGCGCGCCTCAAGTTCCCGCTGCCGCTGGCGCTCTACATCGTGTCCTCGCTGTGCCGCGCGCTCGGCTACGTCCACCAGCGCGAACGCGACGGTCAGCCGCTGGGCATCGTGCACCGCGACGTCAGCCCCCAGAACGTGCTGCTCGGGCGCGAAGGCGAGGTGAAGCTGGCCGACTTCGGCATCGCCAAGGCGGTCGGACGGCGCGAGAAATCGGCGACGGGGATCATCAAGGGCAAGTTCGCGTACATGTCGCCCGAGCAGTCGATCGGCGGGTCGCTCGACGCCCGCTCGGATCTGTTCTCCGTCGGCACGCTGCTCTACATCCTGACCACGGGACGCAAGCCGTTCGACGCGCCGACCGACGTAGAGGTCCTGATGCAGGTGCGGCGCGCGCGCTACGAAAAGCCGACGAACCTCAACAAGGACTTCAACCCCGAAGTCGAGCGATTCATCGCGCGCGCGCTGCGCGTCGATCGCGCGCGGCGCTGGCAGACCGCGGAGCAGATGGCGGATCGGCTCGACGCGATGCTGGTCAAGCTCGGACAGGTGAGCGGGCCGGCGGCGCTCAAGCGCTGGCTCGACGCGCTGAGCGCGCGCGATGGCGAGAGGCCGCCGGGCGACATCGTGACGCCCGACACCGACGTCTCCGCCGGCACGATCGAGCTCGAGACCGGCGATCTCGAGCTGAACGATAGTGCGTCCGGAGAGGTCGCTGCGCAGTCGCGCCGCGCGGCAGCCGGCGGCGCGGCGTCGTTGTCGCCAGCGCCTTCGTTGTCGCCAGCAGCGTCGTTGTCGCCGGCGCCTTCGTTGTCGCGGACGTCATCGACGCGTCCTTCCCTGTCGTCGGCGCCGTCATCGCTGCCGTTCTCATCGCCATCGCCATCGCCATCGCGGTTGTCGCCGCCTTCGTCGTCACTGCCACCGCCGCCGGCGCCCTCGTTGCCGGCGTCGTCCTCGTCGTCGTCATTGTCGTCGTTGACGGCACCGGCATCACCGACCTACCTGTCGCTCGCGGGCGGAGCGGGGGCGCGCGCCGCCGCCGCTGCCGGTAGCTCGGCCAGCGCTATCGTGACCATTCCCGACGGCACCTACTCGAAGATGGCGGCGGCGGCCGCCGCCGCCGGGGCCAAGACCGAGCACGATCTGCCGACGCGGCCGGTGCCCCTGTTCGCGTTGCTGGGCGAGCCCATGGGGTCGACGCCCGAGCCGTACGCACACTTCGAGGCGGAGCCTTTCGATCCGGCTGACGACTCGCCGGTCGCCGAGTCGAGGCCGTTCCCGCCCACGCCGGCGCCGGCGCCGGCGCCGGCGCCGGTTGCGCAGAAGACCGGTGCGAAGGCCGAAGCCAAGCTCGAGACGAAGCTCGGTGCGAAGGTCGAGACGAAGCTCGGTGCGAAGGTCGATGCAAAGGTCGATGGGAAGGTCGATACCGAGATCCGTACCGAGATCGATGCTGCGCCCCTGCCTTTCGCGAATAAGGCCGCTGGGGGCCAGCCGGTCCGCGCCGAAGCCGTCGTCGTCCCGCAGCCTCGCGCCGTCCTCCGCAGGCGACGCCCGCCCGTCGTCGACGACGACGACGCGGATCTACCGAACTATCCGCCTGTGAGCCCGCTTCGCCGCACGCTGTCGCGGATTGCGACCCGGGTCGCGGTGCTCGCGGTGCTCGGAGGCGGCCTCTACGTGGCGCGACCGTTCATCGTGCCTCGACTTCCCACCTGGCCGTGGGTGGTCGCGCGCGTGGTCCATCCCATCGACAAGTGGCTGCGTCACTTACCGATGCGATTCGCTCCCGGGCAGAGCCCGCCCTCGGCGTCGGCTCCGAGCGTACCCTGATCAGAAGTGACGGCCGTCGCGCGCTGCCGCCAGCGCCTCCGCGAGCGCCGGCATCACCTCGCCGGCCCGCGCATGCACGCGCAGCGCAGCCTCGGCGTCGGCGCGCGTCGGCCCCAGGTTCACGATCGCGACCGGCACGCCGCGCTCGGTCGCGCGCCGCACGAAGCGATAGCCCGACCACACCGCCAGCGACGAGCCGACCACCAGCAGCGCCTGCGCCTGATCGAAGAGCGCCCAGGCCGCCGCGAGCGTCGGCTCGGCGACGTTGCCGCCGAAGAACACGACGTCGGGCTTGAGCACGCCGCCGCAGACGTCGCAGTCGACGACGCGCAGATCTGCGATCTGCTCCTCGGGTAGCTCCGCGTCTCCGTCAGGGCGTATCTCGCCCGACACGCGCTCGAGCCAGCCCGGGTTCTCGTCGAGCAGGCGCGCGTGCACGCCCGCGCGGGCTTCGATCGTGCCGCAAGTGAGACAGCGCACGTCCTCGAGCGCGCCGTGCAGCTCGACCACGCGCACGCTGCCCGCAGCGGTGTGCAGACGATCGACATTCTGAGTGATCACGCCCGCGAGCGTCCCCGCCCTCTCCATCGCCGCCAGCGCGTTGTGCGCGGCGTTGGGACGCGCGCCGCGGAAGCGCGCCCACCCGACCGTGGCGCGCGCCCAGTAGCGGCGGCGCACGTCGGCGCGGCGCAGGAACGCGTCGTGCTGGATCGGTGTCCGCGTCGGACTGCGACCCTGGCCACGGTAGTCGGGGATCCCCGACTCGGTGCTGCAGCCCGCGCCGGTCAGCGCCACCAGGCGGCGCCCCGAGAGGCGCTCGACCAGCGCGACCAGCGCGGAGCCGTCGCCCGTGTCACCTGCCGGCGGGAGTGAAGGGGAGGGTGGGATCGCGGCGCTGCTCACGCCGAGAGTCTAACACGCGATCGCGGTGACGCTCGCTGATCGCCAACCGCGAATCGCCAACCGCCAACGCCGTTGCCGGACCAACCGGCGATCGGCGCGTGAATTGCGGGCCGCCGTTGTTCGCGGATTGGCCCTTTGTTTGCGTCAACTGAGGCTGGTTCAGCCAACGAGGAGACGGCAAATGAAGCGGGCGCTTGATTTCATTCGTTCATGCACCTCGGGTCAGCGGCGGATTGTGGCGTTGTTGACAACGTTTCCGGTGTTGTGGGCGTGCAATTCACGCACACTCATGGCGCCCGAGAGCGATCCGGTCCAGGTGGGAAATCAGACATTCCAGCAGACGGTCAACCGTGAGATCGACATCTTGTTCATGGTCGACGACTCATCGTCGATGGTCCCGCTTCAGGCCAAGCTGCTGACCAACTTTCCCGTGTTCATGAACGTCCTCAAGGCGCTGCCGATGGGCTTGCCGGACGTTCATGTCGCGGTCGTGTCGTCGGACACCGGCCCCGGTGCATACGACCTGCCTCAGTATCACTGCTCGTTCGGAGGGGATCGCGGGCAGTTCCAGTCTCAGCCTCGAGGAACCTGCACCGCGTCGCCGCTCAACCCCGGCCAAACTTTTTTGCAGGCGTCGGACAATCAAACCGTCAAGAACTATACCGGCGATATCTCCGACGCGTTCACCTGCATTGCAGCGCTGGGTGATCAAGGTTGCGGCTTCGAGGGCCAATTGAAGTCGGTTCGTTGGGCCCTGGATCCAAACAACACTCCCGATACCAACGTCGGATTCCTGCGGCCCGAAGCCTATCTGGCAGTCATCCTGATCACGAACGAAGACGATTGCTCGGTGCCGGATGACAGCACGCTCATCGATCCGACGCAGACCTTGATGTCCGATCCTCTGGGTCCGCTCTGGTCGTTCCGCTGCAACGAGTTCGGCCACCTGTGCAACATCAACGGGACGCTGCAGCCGCCGCCGCGCGG
>CAZNCQ010000488.1:189-3899 GCA_964571275.1 uncultured Myxococcales bacterium | reverse complement strand
CGTCGTCGCCGATGCCCTTCGACGAGCCCTCGTAGTTCGGCTTGACGATCACCGGCAGCGCCAAGCCCAGCGTGCCCGGATCCTTCATGCGTCGCAGATCGTCGACGGTGACCAGGCGCCCGCGCGGCGTGTCGACGCCCAGCGATCCGAGCACCAGCTTGGTCAGCCCCTTGTCGAGCGTCACCGTCAGCACGTATGCGTCGGAGCCGGTGTACGGAAAGCCGAGCTCCTCGAACAGCGCGGGGTAGAACGCCTCGCGCGCGCGCCCGCGCCGCCCCTCGGCGGTGTTGAAGATCAGGTCGGGCCCGTACGATTCGATGCGCGCCGCCAGGCGCGACGCCGGGCCCGTGACCTCGATCTTCTCGACCTCGTGCCCGCCGGCGCGGAGCCCCTCGGCGATGGAGTCGACGGTCTCGGCGGAGTCGAACTCCGCCTCTTCTTCGCTGTCCGTGAGCCGAAGGTTGTGGGTGAAAGCGATTCGCATGTGGGGCGTCCGTCGCGACGATTGCGCGTGCGGTTACCCTAACAGGATTCCGCCCCGACCGCTGAGCGCTTCCGCGACCTTCTCGGCCAATTTCTTCAGATCTTCGCTCGGCCTCACCATGAAGGCGTCGACGCCGGTCGCGAACGCCTCCTTCACCGACTCGTACGACGGGTAGGCCGTGTACAAGACCGACGCGCAGTGAGGCAGCAGGCGCTGCGCGTGCTCGATCACACGCAACCCGGAGACGCCCGGCAAGTGGCGATCGGCCAGCACCAGATCATAGTGCTCGTGTTTGATCAGCGCCAGCGCCTCGTCGCCGTCGCGCGCCGCGGTCACGTGATACTGCTTGCTGAGATAGTCGGAGATGAGCTGGCGCCGCGCGCCCTCGACCTCGACCAGCAGCACGCGCCCGGAGCGCCCGCCCGTGGTCGCGAGCCGCGGGCGCGCGAGTTGCTCGTCGCGCCGCGAGAGCGCGCGCCGGATCCGGAATCTCAGATCCTCGACGTCGTGGATCGGCTTCTCGATGTAGTCGTGTGCGCCGATGTCCAGCGCCTCCAGCGCCGAATCGTAAGAGCTGTAGCCGGTGATGAGCACGATCGCCGGCGACGGCGTCACCGTGCGCGCCGCGCGCAGCACGTCGAGGCCCGACGCGCCCGGCAGGTTCTTGTCGGTGAGCACGAGATCGAAGCGGCGCCGCTGCATGAGGTCCATCGCTTCTTCGGCCGAGGCGGCCGTGGTCACGCGGTAGCCACCGCGACGGAGCGCCTCGCGCAGCACGGTGAGCACGACGACCTCGTCGTCGACGACCAGCACCTCGTGCCCGGTCGGGATCACCGGTGTACGCGTGCGCGGGATCGTCGTCGCGGCGATGAGGCGCACGTCGACGTCCTCGTGCAGCGTCGGCGGAGGCCGCGTGCGGTCGTCGACGTTGACGATGCCGAACTCTGCCAGCGTCTCGACCATGCGGACGCCCAGCGCCTCGTGACGCCGGCGGAGCGCCATCGACGCCGCGACCCGGCCCAGGATGCTGACCCCCTCGGTGGTGCGCGGCAGATACGCGCGCACGCCGCCGTAGATCGCGCTGCGCAGGCGCTCGGTGTCGGGATCCTCGTCGACGATGATCACCGCCGCGCCCGGCGTGCGCGCCCGCGCTTCAGTCAGGCGCGTGTCCAGCGTCTCGGCGCCGGACAGCGCGACCACCACGGCGTCGGGCGCGCCAGGCATCGCCGGCACCGACCCCGCGGCGCGCGCGAGCCCGGCGTCGCCGATGACGGAGATCGTGGGCTCGGCCTTGGCCTCGGTGACCATCTGATCGATCGCCGCCGTCAGCGCCGCCAGGTCGGGCTGCATCTCGTGCCGGATGCCGGCGAAGGCGTTCATCACCAGCAGGCCGCGCGTGCGTGAGCGCCGGAATCCGGCCAGCCGCTTGACGTGAGCGCGCAGGAGCGCGTCGACCTCGGGCAGCGGGCGCGGCAGCACCGACGCGACCTCGCGGCCGAACGCGGCGCCGCAGCGGTCCGGGTCGCTCTCGGTGATGAGCACGATGTCGGTGAAGGGGCGCAGCTCGCGCGACGCGGCGAGCGGATCGCGCTCGCCCTCGTCGTCGAGCGTGAGGAACGCGAGATCGAACGACTCGTCGGCCAGACGCGCGAGCGCCTCGGCGGTCGATTCGACTTCCAGCACGAAGCCCTCGTTGGCCAGCGCCGACGCAATCCGCTGGCGCTCGATCGGGTCGGGGAGCGCGACCAGGAAGCGCTCCTGTCCGCCGCGCGCGGCGTTGCGCAGGACGCCGATGTGCCGGCTTGCGAGATCGGGATCGGACATCAGCCCCGCGTCATTCTACCTGGAAAACCAAGAGCTCGACCGCAACATCGTCCGTCGCGGGAGGGTTTGGGAACCCTTCGAGGGTTCCCATCCTGGCGGGAGGGTTTGGGAACCCTTCGAGGGTTCCCATCCTGATCGTCGCCACCACTGTCGGGGCCGCTCGGGGATTCGCAGCGCCCCGGCCTTAGCTGGTGCACGCGCCCTCCAGCCGTGTGACAATTGATCGAGGCCGATGAGCGAACGCGACCTGGTGGTCCGCAAGCGGGAAGAGGTCAGCGAGTGGGACGGCGCAACCGTCACGCGCGACATCTCGAGCACGGCGCCACGCCAGGAGGGGGCGATCGGGTGGGTCGGCGCTCAGCTCGACCGTGCCGTCGCACGCTTCTTGGATATCTTCGCGCGCCGCGGAACGCTCGCCGAAGGTGAGCCCGCGGCGCTGACCCGCACCGGTGGTCCGCTGGCGCGCTGGATCTCGTTTCCGCGCGGGGTGCGCGTGGCGACCGCGGCAACCACCACCGCGGCAGCCGGCCTGGCCGCCTGGGGCGTGCTCGCCATGGCGGGCAACGAATTTGGCGTCGCGGTCGCGGCAGCCGCTGCGGCCACCGCGCTCTCGGCGGCGTCCGGTCCGCTGGGCGTGCGGCTTGCCAACCGGCTGCATCGGTTGATCGCGCGTCACCGGCGCTATCACGTGTCCGAGCTCCGCGCGATCGCGGATCGCAAGGCGGTCGCCGTGCGCGGGGTGGTCGTGTCTCGGCGGACCGCCGCCTCGGCACTGGCGGGACGCGCCGCGGTCTGGTCGCTCGCGCGCTTTCGCAAGGGAACCTGGCTGTCGGCCGACTTCTTTCACGAGGTCGCCTTCGATTTTCTGCTCGACGACGGCACCGACGAGCCGATCTGGATCGAGGTCGCGGGTGGCATGCTGCTGGATCGCTTCCCGCCCGACCAGCGCATGCAGTTCGGCAGCACCACGCTGCTCGAGCTCGATCATCCGTTCCTCACGCGCTTGAGGCTCGACGACCGCGAGGTGCGCGCGTCGGAGCTCAACATCGCCGCGGGCGACGTGGTCGAGGTCGTCGGGCGCCTCTCGCGGCGCCTGGATCCGACGGCGCCGTCGGATTCGGGGCGGGCGCCGCCGCACCGGCGGGTGCTGCGATCGGGCACCCGCGTGCCCGTCATGATCCGCAAGGTGACGGAACCCGACCTCGACCTCTCACGGGTGCGCCGCTTGCCGCCCAAGGGGCCGCCCGACACGACCCCCGGCGAACCCCCCGTCCGCAAATTTTAAGCGGGCGGGAAGTTGGTGGCTGTTTGGACGACGGCCACGATCTGACCCGAGGGCTATGCCGGGGCCGCGCGGCCCGGCGCCCCAAGGCCCAAAAAAAGCGCCCGGGCGGGGGGCCCG
>CAZNCQ010000488.1:0-179 GCA_964571275.1 uncultured Myxococcales bacterium | reverse complement strand
GAGGGCTATGCCGGCGCTGCGCTCCGCTCCTCACATAGGACAAAACTATGCTCCGGTGCGGTGCTCGCGCCGGCTACGCCCTCGGGCCAGCTTGTCGGCCGCCTACTAACGAACGGATCCGCTTCCGGGTTGCGGACCTTTTGAGGACCGAGCCCCAAATAGCTGTTATGCCCTCTCCC
>CAZNCQ010000487.1:0-3905 GCA_964571275.1 uncultured Myxococcales bacterium | reverse complement strand
CGCTGCCCGCGATCGCGCTCGCGATCGGCGCGTTCCTCGACGAGGCGCTCGAGGGCAACCGCAGCGAGCCGGTCGCCGGCCTGCTGATCGCGACCGGCACGCTGGTGGTCGCGCGCGACTTCTACCTCACGCCCGAGGAGCTGGTGTCACCGCACCTGGCCGACAAGGTGCGCTGGCCGGCGCAGATCGTGATCGGCAACTTCATCCTGGGGCTGGCGGTCTTGATCGCCGGCGGCGTCTACGCGGGGCTCGCGGCGCGCGGGCGCGCGATCGGCAAGCTGCCGCCGCGCAATCTCGGCAAGTCGCCCCGCGCGCTGGGGGTCCAGATCGATCGTCTGTTCACCGCCTGCGGCCGCTACGGCTTGCAGGCGGCGCTCGCGCTCGCGGTCGGCTTCGCGTTCTTTCTCACGCAGTACCTGGTGCCGACGCTGTCGACGCACTTCTCGTTCAAGCCGGTGCTCGAGTCCTATGCGAAGTTCGCGAAGAACGGCGAGAAGATCGGCCGCTATCGCGTCGAGGGCCACGGCTCGGGCTTCTACAGCGGCACCAACAAGATGGTCGACCTGCCCAACCAGGGCAAGCTCGTCGAGTTCCTGCATGATCCGGAGCGGGTCTTCGCGCTGATCTCGGCGGACGATCTGGCGGCGCTCGACAACGCGTTCAAGACCGCGAAGGTCCCCTACTCCGTCATCGACGCGTCGTCGTCGCGCTTCTTGCTGATCTCGAACCACCTGGGATCGGGCGAGGTCGATCAGAACCCGCTGCGCAAGGACGTCTGGATGGCGCCGACGCCGCCCGCTGGACCGAGCGGCGTGTGGCAAGCCAACGAGCAGCCGCCGTGGAAGTGGCGCATTCCGATGGAGTCGGTGTTCGCCGATTCGATCGAGCTCGTCGGCGCCGACTTCCCGACCAGCGTGCGCCGGCCGGGGAAGATCCCGCTCGATCTCTACTTCCGCGTGAGCGCGCGGCCGCCCTCGGGCTTCAAGATCTTCGTTCACTTCGACGGTCCGGCCGCCCCGCGCGTGATCGGCGACCACGACCCGGTGAACCACACCTTCGGCACGGCGTTCTGGCTGCCCGGCGAGTACATCCGCGACCACTTCGACGTCGACGTGCCGCTGATGACCACGCCCGCGGGCACGTACACCGTGCTCATGGGCTTCTGGCCCGGCGGCGAAGGCAAGCGGCTCAAGGTCACGCGCGGCGCCCAGGACGGCACCGATCGCGTGCGGCTCGGAACGCTCGAGATCAAATAAAATCATGGCACCCACGCGCAGAGGAAAAGACCGACGCCGCCGCGAGGTCAACGTCGTCCACGCCGAGCGCCGCCGCACGGGCGCAGACCGCCGCGTTCACACGCGGGTGATGGTCGACATCGAGGTCGACTACAAGAGCGCGGACAATTTTCTCTTCGCGTACATCACCGACATCAGCGCGATGGGGATCTTCATCCGCACCAACGCGCCCGAGCCACCGGGCACGGTGATCAACCTGCGCTTCACGCCGCCGGGCGGGCCGCAGCTGAGCCTCGAGGGCCGCGTGATGTGGGTGAACCCCTATCGCCCGGGGAGCTACGACAACATCAACCCGGGCATGGGCCTGCAGTTCATCGACCTGACCGCGCAGCAGCGCGAGCAGATCGTCAACCTGGTCCGCACGTTCGCCTATCTCAGCGACGACGAAGAGCCCAAGGGCAACAGCTAGTCTTCAGCCAGTCGCCGCTAGTCTTCGAGGCTCTTCTTGGGGCGCGGGATGCGGTAGGTGTCGAGCTTGGTCACCAGCGTGCGGCGCGAGATGCCCAGGCGCTCGGCGGCGCGGCTCTGGTTGCCGGCGCAGGCGTTGAGCGCCTCGATGATGCGCAGGCGTTCGTTCTGTTGCGTCGGAGTGCGTGAGCGCTCGTCCGGCGACGAGGGCGCCGGGGCGGCCGCCAGCGGCGGATGCGGAGGGGGCGTCGGCTTGGCGACGCGCGGCGGGTCGAACTTCTCCGCCGGCAAGTGGTCGAGCCCGATCGCCGGGCCATCGCACAGCAGCACCGCGCGCTCGATCATGTTCTTGAGCTCGCGGATGTTGCCCGGCCAGGGGTAGTGGTCGAGGACCTGCAGGACCGGCTGCGGCAGCTGCGGCTCGGGGCGCCCGAGCTCGCGGCAGATGCGGCGGATGAAGATCCCCGCCAGGTACGGGATCTCCGAGCGCCGGTCGCGCAGCGGCGGGATGGTCAGCGTGATCCCGTTCAATCGAAAATAGAGATCGCGACGGAACGCGCCGCGCGCGACCTCGGCTTCGAGATCCCGGTTGGTGGCCGCGATGAAGCGCACGTCGATCCGCCGCGGCTTGAGCGCGCCGAGGCGAGTCACCTCGCGCGTCTCCAGCACGCGCAGCAGCTTGGCCTGCGTCGTCATCGACAGCTCGCCCACCTCGTCGAGGAACAGGCTGCCGCCGGCGGCCGCCTCGATCAGCCCCGCCTTGGCCTGGTGCGCGCCCGTGAACGCGCCGCGCTCGTGGCCAAAGAGCTCGCTCTCGAGCAGCGTCTCCGACAGCGACGCGCAGTTGAGGCAGACGTACGGTCCCTCCCGCCGCGGCGACATGCGGTGGACGGTTTCGGACATCAGCTCCTTGCCGACGCCGGTCTCGCCGGTGACGATGACATTGATCGTCCCGGCCGCCGCGCGCTCCGCCAGCTGGTGGACCCGCTGCATCGCCTGGTCCTGCGGCGGCGGGATCACCGCCAGCACGCTGCGGTCGTCGCGCAAGGTCTCGGGACGCAGGAGTGGCGCGCGTTTAGGCGCGCGCTGCTGGATGATCAGCACCGACTTTCCGATCAGGATCGTGTCGCCGATCGACAGCGCGATCCGCTCGCCGCGCGGCACCGTCTGCTCGCGCACGCGCGTGCCGTTGACGCTGCCCAGGTCCTCGACGAACATCACGTCGCCGACGTGCAACCGCGCGTGGTTGCGCGACGCCAGCGGGTCGTCGATGCGCACCTGGTTGGTCTCGCCGCGGCCGATCGACACGCTGCCGTCCTGCGGCAGGCTGTAGGTGCTGTACGAGTCCGAGCCGACGACGAGCAGGAACAGCCCCACCCCGTTGGCGTCCGGTACCACTTGCGGTTGCTGACTGCCGGGAACCGTCGTGTGCACCTTGAGCCGTTCCCCCCGTTCGCCTGCCGAGTATGGACGGGCAGGTGGGGAGGCCGCAAGGGGGACCTGCGCAAGTTGCGCAAGTCGGACAACTCGTCCCATGCGCGTGTTGCGCAGCTTGTTGTACAGCACCGTGTCGAACTGGCTACTCACGGCGGGCTCAGGCTGGTGAACGCCCGAAAATGGGGGAAATTCCCCGCCGATCCACGCTCACGGCGCGCGGGCCGCGCGGCGCTGCCCCCAAAATGCGCTGGCACGTCGATTGCCAGTGCAAGGAGGCATGTCCTTCAACGAACTTGGTCAACACGAACTTGAGACACTCCTCTACGCGCGCGCCGTACGCCTGCTGCGGTGCCCGCCCGACGCCTGGGATCTGGTGCAGGACACGTTCGAGCACGCGCTCCGCGGCTACGGCAGCTTCCAGCCCGGGTCGAACATGCGCGTGTGGTTGATGACGATCATGCAGCACCTGTTCATCGACCGCTGCCGCAAGCGCGCGCGCGAGCCCTGGGTCGAGCCGATCGACGACGACATCGTCGCCACCGTCGAGCCCGACGTGAGCCACAAGCCCGAGTGGGCGACCATCAGCGACGAGCAGGTCGCCGATGCCCTGCAGGAGCTCGAGAGCCCGTTTCGTGAGGTCTACAAGCTGCGGCTGCTCGACAAGTGCTCGTACGACGAGATCGCCGAGCGCCTGCTGATCCCGCGCTCGACGGTCGGCACGCGCCTGATGCGCGCGCGCAAGAAGCTGCAGCAGACGCTGCGCCG
>CAZNCQ010000486.1:0-3938 GCA_964571275.1 uncultured Myxococcales bacterium | reverse complement strand
ATGATGCCGCCCGCGTCGACGATCACCGCGTTGGTGATCACCGTGTCGGCCACGCAGGCGCCGGCGCGCTGGCTCTGCCCCATGCCGTCGCGGATCACCTTGCCCCCGCCGAACTTCACCTCCTCGCCGTAGATCGTGTGGTCGCGCTCGATCTCGATGATGAGGTCGGTGTCGCCGAGGCGCACGCGATCGCCGGTCGTGGGGCCGTACATCTCGGCGTAGGCGCGGCGCTCGATGGTCTTCATGGCGCCACTCCGTTCACGGGCGTCACCGGCCCGAGCGGTCCCATCACCGCGCCGCGGAAGCCCTGGACCACGCGATCGCCCGCGTAGGCGCACAGGTCGACGGTGCGTGTCTGGCCCGGCTCGAAGCGCACGGCGGTGCCCGCGGCGATGTCCAGCCGGAAACCGCGCGCCGCCTCGCGATCGAATCGCAGCGCCGGGTTGGTCTCGTAGAAGTGGTAGTGCGAGCCGACCTGGATGGGCCGGTCGCCCGTGTTCGAGACCTCGAGCCGCAGCGTCGCGCGCCCTTCATTGATGGCGACCATGCCCGGCGCGACGCGCACCTCGCCGATGCCGGCCGCGCGCAGCACCGGGATCGGCTGGTGGACGGTCACCAGCTTGGTGCCGTCGGGAAACGTCGCCTCGACCTGGACCTCGGCGATGAGCTCGGCGACGCCGTCCATGACCTCGTCGGCGGTCAGTAACTTGGTGCCGGCGGTCATGAGCTCGGCGACGGTGCGGCCGTCGCGCGCGCCTTCGAGCAGCGCCGCCGAGATGTACGCCACCGCTTCCGGGTAGTTGAGCTTGAGGCCGCGCGCCTTGCGCCGCTCGGCGACGAGCGCGGCGGTGAAGATCAGCAGCTTGTCTTTTTCTCGGGGCGTGAGCTCCATGGCGCTCCTCTTGTCGTTCGGGGGGTCGTCGGTGAATCAGGTGGACCAGATGCGCGGGTCGACCGCGGGGCGGCCCAGCAGGGGCGGGCGCAGGAGTCGCCAGACCTGGCGCAGGTAGCGCGTGCCGCGCTCGGCGCTGGCGCCGACGTAGCGGCAGCAGAGCACCGAGGCGTCGTCGCGGCCCGCCGGGTTGCCGGCCTGGTCGCCGGTGCCGCAATCGAGCCGGGTCACCGCGCCCAGGTCGCCGTCGGGCAGCGCGGCCGCCAGCTCGCGCGCGGCGGTGAGCGCCTGGTGATCGGCGGGCAGCCCCGGCGTCGCGAATAGCGTGCCCATGACGGGCGCGCCGCCTAGGCCCCATCGTGCCGCGTGCACCGGCGCGTCGCCGTCGAAGTCGCCGCGCTCGATGATGAGCGGGCGGTCGCCGCGCCACAGCTCCAGCTGCTGGCGGCAACGGCCGCGCGTGAAGCGCTCGGCGCGCGCCGGCAGCCCGAAGCAGACGATGTCGATGCCGATGAACGACGCGCCCGCGGCGAGGTCGACGCGCGTCCGCAGCTGCGAGACCGCGCCGTCGAACAGGATCGTCTCGTGTGGCAGCCATTCGAGCGTGCCGCCGCCGGCGACGGCGAAGCGCTGCTCCTGGCGCGCGCGTGGCCCGCCGCTGCGATAGTGCTTCGCCGCGGCCGGTGTGGTGAGGAGCGCGTGCGCGCCCTCGCCGACCTCGACGCCGATCGACAGCCGGTCGCCGCCGACCAGCCCGCCCGGCGGGTGCAGCAGCGTCACGTGCGAGACGCCGCGCCCCTCGGGCGAAAATGGCCGCTGAACCGCGAGCGGCCCGCGCTGGCCGTTGCGGAGCAGGATGGTCGCGCCGCCGACGGCCACGAACGCGATCTGGAGCGACGCCTCCCAGCCGCGTGCGACATCGCGAGGCTCCGCGTGGGGGTTCGTGCCGGTCCGCGCGGCGGAGTCGGCGCTCGCGTCAGCGACGGTCATGCCCGGTGAAGACGACCGGCTGGTCGCGGATGACCAGCACCACGCACCCCGGGTCGCTCCAAACGTCGTGACGGCTGCCCGGCGCGTTGACCACGAGGGTCCCTTCGCCGTACACACCGCGCTCGTCGGCCTGCTCACCGGTGAGGACATAGATGTGCTCGTACGCGGGATGCTCGTGCCGGGGAACGCTCGCGCCTGGTTGATAGCGCAGCAGCATCGCGCTCGGGCCGCTCTCCTCGCCGTAGAGGCGATGAATCTCCACGCCGGGAAAGTAGGGTTGAAAGGGGAAGTCTCCACGCCGCACGCGCGCCACCAGATCGGGGATCACCAGTGATTGAGCTGCCACGCCCTACTGATATCACCGAATCGGATGGCTGGTCGTCATTCATGCCCGGCCATGTGGCGGCCGATCACGCCCAGATCCGCCTCGCCGATCGGCACCTCGTGGACGGCGCGGCCCTCGCTCATGACCACGATGCGGTCGGAGAGCGCGAAGATCTCGTCGAGGTCGGCGCTGATCAGCAGCACGGCGGCGCCGCGGTTGCGCGCCTCGACCAGGCGCGACCGGATCTCCGCGACGGCCGCGAAGTCGAGGCCGAAGCAAGGGTTGCTGGCCACCAGCAACGACACGTCGTCGCGCAGCTCGCGCGCCAGCACGGCGCGCTGCACGTTGCCGCCCGAGAGGCTGGCGATCGGCGCGTCGGGGCCGGGCGCGCGGATGCCGTAGTCGACAATCAGCGCGCGCGCGTTCTTGCGCAGCGCGCGCTGGCTCACCAGCGTGCGCCCCATCGCGAACGGCGCGCGGTCGAACAGGCGAAAGCCGATGTTCTCGGCGACCGACATCGCGCCGACGCAGGCGTTGCGCAGCGGCTCGTCGGGAAGGCAGCGCACGCGCAGCGCGCGCATGTCGTCGCGCCGCGCGCGGTAGTTCTTGCCGGTGACCACGATCGTGCCGGCGCGCGCCACGCGCTGGCCGGCCAGCACCTCGACCAGCTCTTCCTGGCCGTTGCCGGACACGCCGGCGACGCCGACGATCTCGCCGGCGTGCACCTGCAGGTTGAAGTCGACGACCGCGGGCGTGCCGAGATCGTCGACGGCGCGCAGGCCGCGGATGTCGAGCACGACGTCGCCGAGCGCGCGATCGCTACGCTGCTGGTTGGCGCGCGGCGGATCCTCGCCGACCATCATGCGCGCCATCGCCTCGGGCGTGAGATCGGCGACCTTGCCGACGCCGACCAGCCGCCCGCGCCGCAGGATCGTCACCTCGTCGGCGAACTTCATCACCTCGCGGAACTTGTGCGAGATCATCAAGATGGTGAGCTTGCCGCCCTCCGCCATCGTGCGCAGCAAGCCCAACACCTCATCCGCCTCGTCCGGCGTGAGCACCGACGTCGGCTCGTCGAGGATCACGATCGAGCTGCCGAGATAGAGCTGCTTCAAGATCTCGAGCTTCTGCTTTTCGCCCGCGGCGAGTGTGCGCACCGGCCGCCCCGGGTCGAGGCTGAACGGCATGCGCTCCATGAACGCGGCGACGTCCTGGTGCTCTCGTTTCCAGTCGAAGACGAAGGGGAGGATCCGGCGCGCCAGGACCAGATTCTCGGCGACGGTCATGTTGTCGACCAGCGTGAAGTGCTGGTACACCATGCCGATGCCCAGCGCCGCCGCGTCGCGCGGGCTCTTGATCGCGGCGTCGGCGCCGCCGACGCGCACCGCGCCCTCGTCGGCCTGGTAGTAGCCCATGATGCACTTCACGAGCGTGCTCTTGCCCGCGCCGTTCTCGCCCAGCAGCGCATGCACCGTGCCCGGCCGCAGCTGCAGCGAGACCGCGTCGAGCGCGACCAGCGGGCCGAAGCGCTTGGTCAGGCCACTCGCCTCCAGGGCGAGCGCCGGGGTCAAGATAGCGTCTCCAGCAGCGCGCGCGAGGTGGTGACGGCGCCGAAGACGCCGTTCTGCATCTTGACCATCTTCAGCGCGGCGGCGTGGTTGCCGGCGTCGGTGGCCGCGCAGCAGTCTTCCAGCAGCACGCACTCGTAGCCGCGGTCGTTGGCCTCGCGCA